>NZ_JAQEVQ010000004.1:0-150773 GCF_027694595.1 Pauljensenia sp. OF14-1SRA
GGGTTATAGGACATTTGGTGTTGTTTTTGATCCGGGTTTTCGTTGGTGTGGTGGGCGAAACTGGGGTTTTGAGTTGGTCTGCTTCAACTGCGAGGTCGGACAGGATGTGTTGGTAGAGGGCAGGGTTTTGCCTGTTACGGCGCGGTAAAGTCGCGTTTTGAGTTGCTCGTGTTGTGTTCGTGTGCATGAGTATTCCTTCTTGCCCTATTTGCAGTGCGAAGATGACGCGTCATGGTTACACCAGTGCGGGGAGGCAGCGGTGGCGTTGTCGGGCTTGTAGCGTTAGTGGGCTTAACAGTATTGATAACAGTGCTAAGCGTTTAGAGGAGTTCCTTGCCTGGTTGTTATCTGGTACCAGGCAGGTCGATATGGCGGGTCAAGGAAGATCGTTTCGGCGTCGTTGTAAGGACTTGTGGAGTATTTGGCCGCTTGCCCCTCTGGTGGATGAGGTCCATGACGTAGTGTTTGTTGATGGCATCCACCTGGGGCGTAAGGCAGTGGTGTTGATTGCTTGTACCCCTGATTACGTGCTGGGCTGGTATGTGGCAAGAGCGGAGAACTCTAGGGCTTGGACTGCTTTAATGCAGCGTATTGCCCCGCCCTTGTTGGTGGTCTCTGATGGTGGTGGCGGGTTTGAAAAAGCGTTACGCCGGGTTTGGCCTGATAGTGAGCATCAAAGGTGTACCTTCCACGTATTTACTCAAATCCGTCAGGCTACTACTACGCGCCCGAAACTAGAGGCTTCTCAAGAGCTGTACTCATTGGGAAAACAGTTGTTAAGGGTTAAAAACACCGGCCAAGCCCTGGCCTGGATGGTCGACTACCAGGCTTGGGACCAGTACTGGAGCGGGTTTTTAGCCGAGAAAACTCTTACTGCTACAGGGTGGACATACACTCATGAGCGCCTAGTTCGAGTGCGTAACAGTATTAACAAGCTCATCAGTCGTGGCGTATTGTTTACGTTTTGTGATCCCGCCTGGCAAATGCCTATGCCAGCGATGAATAACCAAATCGAAGGCGCGATCAACTCCCCTCTTCGCCACATGCTGCGCGACCATCGTGGCATGCGTCTAACCAGGCGTATCAAAGCAATCTTTTGGTGGTGCTACATGCACACCGAGAACCCGCTACCAGCCGCGCAAATCCTTAAAACAATGCCTACCGACACCGACATAGAAAACGCCTGGCAACAAGCCAGCCTCAAACACCAAACCAGTGGAATCATCCCGAAATGGGGAGACGCCACCGCATGGAACGAACTACACCACACCACCCCATACAACAACACCTGGGACTAACCCCCAGCAACACAATTTGTCCTATAACCCGCTAATGCGGGTTACCGGACAATTTGTGTGTCTTTTGCCGGGCGTGTCGGGGTGGGTTAGTGGCCTGCCCAGCCTTTGCGGATGTGTAGGGATCCGTCTTGGTTTACCCAGTGAGTATCTGGTTGCGGGTAGAGGCTGACGGTTTTGGTTGCTCCTTCAAGCCATAGCCTTCAACCCACAGCATTTTCATAGCTAGATTCAGTGGTCTTCTCAGGTTGGGTGTCTACATTAATAGTCATCACAAAGGAATACGGCGAACGAACCACAAGGGTTCGTCACTGCCGACGGAATTGTTGAGGAGACGCTATCGGGAGACTCTTTCTGTGTTGATGGGATGCTCCAAAGGGCCAAGCCGCAAGGTTTGGCCCTTTGGAGCATCTACGCCACCATCACGTGGCGTATTGCCAGGATCAGACCACACTCTCGAAAAGCTCAGTTGCGCAAAGAAAAGCTTCAGGCTCCCGGCGCACGCTCGGCAAGGAACCGCGTCAGAACAATGGCGCCAGCCTTCGATAGTGGCTCATTCCCGTTCCCGCACTTCGGACTTTGAACGCACCTCGGGCACCCGTCCTCGCAGTCGCAGGATTCCAGGGTTGAAAGCACCATCCGCATCCACTTGCCTGCGTTCTCAAATCCAGCGGAAGCATACCCAGCTCCACCACGGAACGCATCGTGCACAAACACGGTCGGCAGACCGGTGTCATCATGCTCCGTGGTTGACAGGCCACCCAAATCCCAGCGATCACACGTAGCCAAAAGGGGCAGGAGCCCAATCGATGTATGTTCGGCCGCGTGCAACGTTCCAGACAGGTCCTCGTTCCCGATTCCTAATCCGCGCAACTGCACCTGAGCGGCCGGCGACAATTCATACCAGACCGCCTTCGTTGGCAGAGTATGCGTTGGCAGCTGGAGCTCGATGTTGCGAATAAACTCAAGCCTCGGCAGGCGCAACAGGTCGTAGTCAGTCACGCGCGTCGACACGTCCACACTGCCAAACGACCAGGTCACAAGCCCATCGTCGGACGTCCACGTGTCGTCAACCGACGTGATCGACACGGACACACGTTGCTTGGCGCGCGTGCGCAGGGGAGTGCGGACCTCTTCGACGAGCGCAATCCGTTGCTTCTCCTCAGGGGCCGGTGGCGCGATGTAAGAGATAGGTCTAGGCCGAGCGGACAAGGTGCCGGCGTCGGGTTGGCCCCCAAAAGAATCACTGGCCGGCTGTGCGAGCGCGCCCGCACTCCGCTCCCGTGGCACACCCCCGCTACTTCGCGCTTCCTTGGCAGGCGTGGCGCTCATCATCGGCGAATACTCCACGACGTGGTACGTCCGCCCCTGATGTACGTAAATCGCGTCGGCAAAAAGGTGCGCATCTGCGGATCCGGCGTCCATCGTGCCGATCACCGCGCCCGTGCGTGCGTCGACAATCTGTACGTCTCCCGACCCGCCTCGCAGGTCAGTCAGGTCGGCGGGCCTCTCTTGACGGGTGGCGTCCCAGTACCAGCCGGTTGGTCGCTCGCGAAGGTAGCCCTCGTCGGCAAGCTGGCGTGCAAGAAGTGGGAACGAGGCTCCAAACAGCGCCAGATCTTCACCATCTGTGCGCTCAAGCGACAGCGGGATTTCCGAGGCTGCCACACACAAATGAGGCGCCAACACCCACGGGTTGGTGGCATCGATGACGTTTGCTTCTACGGGGGCAAAAATCTGATCCGGGTGGTGAACAAGGTACTCATCCATCGGGTTATCGGACGCAACCAGAACAGAAACGCCCGCTTCCCCTGCGCGTCCGGCGCGACCAATCTGCTGCCAGAGCGACGCGCGCGTCCCCGGCCAGCCTGCAGTCACCGTCGCGTTCAAACCGGAGATATCGAGCCCCAACTCCAGAGCAGACGTGGTGGCAACCGCACGCAGTCGCCCGCTTCGCAATGCTGCTTCCAAGGCGCGACGCTCCTCAGGTAAGAAGCCACCGCGGTACGCGGCAACACGCCCGGCCAGAGGCGAACCATGGGACGAGAGCGAATTCCGAACCTGCGCCGCAACCGACTCAGCACCCGCACGTGAACGAACAAATGTCAGAAGACTCGCGCCCTTTTCGATCATCGCGGCAGTCAGGGACGCGGCCTCGGTCTGCGCAGAAACGCGACGCATCGGCGCTTCCAAAACGGTCTCTTCCCCTGCGACCGCTTTCAAGAATGCGCTCATATCCACTTCGGCCTCATCGGGGACGAGGCGCCCCTGCCAGAGGAACAACTGGTGGTCTGAAGCGGGCGAACCATCATGAGTCACGCCGATGCACGGGCGTCCGGTCATAGCTTGGCCGACGGCCTCGGGATCACGAATTGTCGCCGACAGCATGATGATGATCGGATCAGCGCCCAGATGGTGCGCGATGCGTAGCAGACGGCGGATGACCAGCGAAATGTGGGCGCCGACGACGCCTCGCCAATGGTGAAGTTCGTCAATGACGATGTATTTCAAGGAAGCCAGGAATCGCGTCCAGCGTTCGTGGCCGGGGAGCATCACGTAGTGCAGATAGTCCGGGTTCGTCGCAATAATGTCGGCGTTGGCTCGTGCCCAATCCTTTGTTTCCCGCGGAGTATCACCGTCTGCGGTCACCGCGCGAACCTGACGCAGAGCAGAATCAGAGGGCGCAGCTGACAGTAACGCACCCAGGTTTGCCATCTGGTCGGCGGCCAACGCCTTCGTCGGCGAAATATACAGGCAGGTCGGGCGACGACGAATCTGCGAAATACGCCCAGAGTCTTCGGCGCTCACCAGATCAGAGAGGATCGGGGTCCATGCTGGTGCAGACTTACCAGACCCTGTGCCCGTCGCGAGGACAACATCATTGCCGGACGCAATGGAATCTAGCGCCTCAACCTGATGAGACCACGGGCGAAGAACGCCTCGTGCTTTCCATGCTTCTACAACGTCGAGTGCAACCCAGGTGGGCCACTCAGCGGTGCGCTCGGCCCGCCCTTCGATGACGTGCATATCGATCAGACGATCATCGCCCGCACCGATATCCATCAGCAGACGCGCAAGATCACCGGCATTCGGGGACGGAATTGGGGTGAAGGAGGCGTCGGTGCGCGCAGGTGTTTCACCACCGGATTGACCGGCTATACCTGACGCGGGAACCTCGTTCACTTGCGCGGGTCAGTCCAACCGAGAGTCTGCTCGGCGGCCTGCTTCATGTATTCGATTGCCTTCAGTCCCGTCGAAATGCCTGCGTCAATGTTTTCGGACAGCTGGTCGTTCGAGATCCCGGCGATCGCGTCGATGCTGAAATCAGCGCACACCTGCAGGTTTCCATCTTCGTCCGGCATTGAGTAGACGGTCGGGAAGTACATTTCGCGGTTCCACGAATCTGCGGCGGCAAAAACTTGCTGGGTTGACGACGCAAGCGGAATGTCGGCTGCCCACATCGCGCGGATCGTGATGAAACGGTTCGACGTATCCAGCATGATGAGGAATGGCGTCGTATCGAACATGGCGCCGGCAACACGGCCTTCGCTGACCTGTTCCACCTGGAAGTTCTTATCCGAGAACGCCTTGAGCAGACGGTCGAAAGTAATCGGGTAGGGAGTCTGATCATCGTTCGGGACGGCAAAGGGAGCACTCATCAGTTGTCCTCCTGAATATCAAGCTCGTCAGACCACGTGACGAATTCTGGAAGTGCTGCTTCCAAGTCGGTAATAAATGTCAGGATCATCGACATCGACGACTCCCAGAACGCATCCAGCTGAGCCTTCGTGAACCCCTGCGACGCGACCACATTGCACTCGGCAATCAGGCCGAACTTCCCGGCGTCTTCGAGCGGAGCAAGGTACGCCTTGGGCAGGATGCGCGACGAGTTGCACGTCGAAACCTCGTTGACCAGTGCGGTGAACTGAGCGTCGTCGGTGGCAATTCCTCGCCACTGAGCACGCAACTGTAATACCTGCGGGTTCGACATATTCCAGAAGAAAACGGCGTTGCGCGTCGGGATCGCGAGTTCGGCCTCGCCGTATTCCCCGAACGAAACATCGCGATCGGAAAGCAACTGCCGAATCCGCTCGGTGTTGACGGGCGTCGTCGTGGACATTCAGATTCTCCTGAAGATGAAGGAACGAGGCCGTCCATCGCCACGGATCGTGATTCGGCGAACGACGTTCGAAAGAGTTGATTTACTCTATCGAAGTATGCGTGCGCCGGCGCGTTCAAGCGCGCTTGTTCACGCCTGACCCGCTCTGTTCAGCGGATACGGACGGGTTATCGATAAGGTATGTGCGTACCGTTTACTTGTATAGACCACGAAAATGGTGCGGACACTCCCAGGGTTCCGCTTCGACACTTTTATCAGACGAAGCGGACAGTTCAAGGCAACAGGCAAGAAGAGGTGACACGCGTATGCAACGCCCAAACGTTCCCCAAGCGCGCCAGCCTCAACTATCGCGCCTCAACCGGCCACGAGGCGCGCAAGCAGGCGTGGCCTCGTCCCCAACTAGCCAGGCATCTGCCCGTGGGACGTCAACGGGTCGCTGGTATGCGCGCCGGCTTCGTCGCAGGATCGTTTCGGCGATCGCATGTGTGATCGGCGCAGTTGTTATCAGCTATGTCGCCGTCACGACGCCCGCGGGGCAGGCTCTGGACACCCTGTTCATGGAGGCCGCGATCCGCTGGAGTGACAGCGCAGGCAACCTGACGCGTCTGATTACATCCATTGCATCTGTTCCCGTGATGATTATCGTCGGCGCAGTCGTGTTTGTTGTGGCAGTGATCCGTCGTCGCCCAACATTGGCGGGTCGAGCAATGTTCGTCGTGATCGGGGCTAACGCAACAACTCAGATCGCAAAATATCTGCTGGATCGGCCAAACCTCGGCGTGACAACAGATGTTGCAAACTCCCTGCCATCTGGGCATACAACAGTTGCCATGGCGATTGCTCTTGCTCTGGTGATGGTTGCGCCACCGTGGCTTCGCGCGCCTTCAGCGTGGGTTGGTTGGGTGTGGACTGCCCTGATGGGGATATCGGTGATGATTTCAGCGTGGCACCGGATCGCGGACGTCGTTGTCGCGTTCCTGATTTGTGGCGCCTGGGCGCTGGCATTGGCGCCGATTGAACACCGCACACGACATATCGGCGGGATGCGCGCGTACGTCGCAATGGCCTTGGTGATTGGCTTTATCGTTGCCTCGATCTTGACGGTTGTGGCGCTTGCGGGCGTAGACGTGTCAGCGGTCGCAAACCCGGGACCGTCCGGATACGGCTTCGCCGAGTTCCTTGAAGAATCTCCCAGTCGCGCGCGCATTCTGGCTATCGCGGGCACACTGTGGGTTGTTGTGATTTCCGGCTGGGTCATTGATGAGGTTGATTCACTCAGTGGGAACGAACGCTAATTCTTGTTATCTGGCGCGTGCCTAGAGTCGACACTCGCCCGCCTTCAAAACGGCGATCGGGACGTTGGGCCCATTTTTGCGTTGTTGTGTGTCGTGATCGAAAGATGCTAGGGCGTGTTGCGTCAAAGAGACTCGATTTCACTTGAGCAACTACATATAGTGGTGAGCGCTTCGCGCAAGCACTAGATATAGTGCTTGCGTTCGTGTCTGACCGTTGGGAACACACCGTTTCCACTGGTCAGAGCTTTTCCTCAACGAAGAATTGCCAAAGGTCAACCAATGAACGCCGCTGAAAAAGCCTCGCCATCCACACTATCCCCGCTCGCGGAAAACACCAGCACCCAATCGCGCTATGACGTTGATGCGCTGGGAACTGTCGACGAATACCTCGACCGTTCTGACTGGCGAGTCAACGCAAACGCGAACCAGGGATACTCGCTCGGTGGCCTGATCCTGAATTCAGCCGGCAAGATCATTGCGAACTACTGGCTCGAACAGGTCTACACCCGTGAAATTGGCGAAGCGCACCGCCGGGGTGACTACCATATCCATGACCTCGACATGTTCGCCGGCTACTGCGCAGGCTGGTCGCTGAAACGCCTGATCCAGGAAGGCTTCAACGGCGTGGGTGGCGCGATTGCTTCCGGACCACCCGCACACTTCTCTTCCGCATGTGGTCAGATTGTGAACTTCCTTGGCACCCTGCAGAATGAATGGGCCGGCGCCCAAGCGTTCTCCTCGTTCGACACCTACATGGCGCCCTTCGTCCGCCTGGACAACATGGAGTACGACGAGATCGTCCAGTGCATGCAAGAACTGATCTACAACCTCAACGTTCCGTCGCGCTGGGGTAGCCAGTGCCCGTTCACGAACCTCACCTTCGACTGGACGTGCCCGGATGACCTGGCAGAGGAATACCCGCTGATCGCCGACGAGGTCTGCGATTTCACCTACGGCGAGCTCCAGCATGAAATGGACCTCATCAACCAGGCCTTCATCGAGGTCATGACCGGTGGTGACGCCGACGGTCGCGTCTTCACCTTCCCGATCCCGACCTACAACATCACCCCGGATTTCGATTGGGATACGCCGAACACGGATCGCCTGTTCGAAATGACGGCGAAGTACGGCCTGCCCTACTTCCAGAACTTCATCAACTCCGACCTTGACCCGCACATGATCCGCTCGATGTGCTGCCGCCTGCAGCTTGACCTGCGCGAACTGCTCAAGCGCGGCAACGGTCTGTTTGGCTCGGCAGAATTGACGGGTTCAATCGGCGTGGTGACGATCAACATGGCGCGTCTCGGTTACCGTTTCGCCGATGACGAAGCAGCCCTCATCGCTGAACTTGATCACCTCATTGACCTTGCCTCACAGTCCCTTGAATTGAAGCGTGAAACGATCCAGTTCCACATGGATCGCGGTCTGTTCCCGTACTCTCGTCGCTACCTGGGAAGCCTGGACAACCACTTCTCAACGGTCGGTGTGAACGGCATGAACGAGATGGTCCGAAACTTCAGTCACGATGATTACGATCTGACCGATGAGCGCGGCTTCGACATGTGCGTCCGCATCCTCGACCATATTCGCGATCGCATGGTGGAGCTTCAGGAAGCCACCGGCCACCTCTACAACCTCGAAGCGACGCCGGCTGAAGGTACGACCTACCGTTTCGCGAAGGAAGATGGCAAGCGCTACCCGGGCATCCTGCAGGCGGGAACCGCGGCCGAGCCGTACTACACGAACTCGTCCCAGCTTCCCGTTTCCTACACGGACGACCCCTTCCAGGCTTTGGAGGATCAGGAAGTCCTGCAGTCGAAGTACACGGGTGGCACGGTCCTGCACCTGTACATGGGTGAGCGCATTTCGTCCGGCGCAGCGTGCAAGGAATTGGTTCGCCGTTCCCTGACCGCGTTCAAGGTCCCGTACATCACGATCACGCCGACCTTCTCCATTTGCCCTGTTCACGGCTACTTGGCTGGCGAGCATGAGACGTGCGAAAAGTGCGCCGCCGCCCACCCGGATCGCGAGCCCCAGCAGTGCGAGGTCTGGACCCGCGTCATGGGCTACTTCCGCCCCGTCCAGTCGTTCAATATCGGCAAGAAGGGCGAATACGCTGAGCGCACAATGTTCAGCGAGGATGCCGCTTCCCACCACGGCGAATTGGTGTCTGCGTTCCCGCCGGTTGGCGAGCGGTGAACACTGGTCAAATCGGTCTGACGCTCGCTTCCGGGCCTCGTGAATTTACCCCCGATGACCTGCAAATCGCGGGACTTGTCCCCATGTCGACGGTGGACTGGCCGGGAAAGTTCGTCGCGTCCGTCTTCTGCCAGGGGTGCCCGTGGGAGTGCGCGTACTGTCAGAATTGTGCGATCCTCGACCCGAGAATCCCGGGCGTCGTCGCGTGGGATGCTTTGGAACGCCTACTCGCGCGACGGCACGACCTACTTGACGGCGTCGTCTTCTCTGGCGGGGAAGCGACACGTCAGTTGGCGCTCATCCCCGCAATGCGACGTGTTCGAGACCTCGGATTTGCCGTCGGACTGCACACCGCGGGCGCTTATCCCGCGCGCCTTCGCACCCTCCTCGAAGAAGGGCTCGTCGACTGGGTCGGCTTGGATATCAAGGCACTCCCTGAGAACTACCCATCCGTCGTCGCCCGCTCCGGCAGTGGAGAAAAAGCGTGGGAAGCCCTCGACATCCTGCTCGACTACGCCGAGGAAGCGCGCCGCGGTGCGCACGCCAGCCGAGTCGTGAGGGACGAGGCCGGGACCCGCGCGCACGTTACGCCTGTCGTTGCGGGAGTTGATTACGAGGTCCGACTGACCGTCTACCCCGGAGGGCCGGGGGATGGACTGGATGTCGCTCTCGCTCTCAAAGAGCGCGGGGTAGCCTCGTTCGCGCTCCAGCAGGCTCGCGCCCAAGGAACCCCCGATGCCTTCGTCGCCGAACAAGTGGGATGGGATGAGCAAGTACTGGCGCTCGCGGATGCGTGCGAGGTGCTCGGCTTTGAAACCTTCACGCGCCGGCTTGCTTGAATGCCCTAGCTGTCGGTGACGTACCTTCATAGAGTGGGCATGAGGTCGATGCAGATCGTTTCACGTGCACGAACACCGCGATTGGCCCATGGTGAACGCTAGAGTGGATAGCACAAGCGCAATGGTCGCAAGACAACTCTTGTCAAAGATATGAAGGAATGCCATGGCTACGCCTGAAAATGCTCCCGATGCGGTACTCGCTGTCGCGGACCCCAACACCAGCGCAGATGATCTTCGTCTGATTGCTGCGGTGCGTCCAGACTTGCATACGGCAATCGCAGCCCACCCGAATGTGTACGCGGGCCTGCTTGACTGGATGGAGTCACTTGGCAATCCAGAGGTTGTCGCTGCAGTCGCACAGCGTCGCGCATTCGATGCGGGGGCTGTGCCACCTAGCGCACCTACGCCTCAACCGACCGATGCGTCAACCCAAACGTTCGTTAATGTGATTGAACAGCCGGACACTCAGGTACACGAGCCGGCAAAGGACGTTACCCTAGAGCCTACTCAGGTCGAAGAAGAGCCAGAAACCACGGTTGACCACGTCACCCTTCAGCCCGAGACCGTCGTAGCTACGTCCGAAGAACCGGCAGTTGACGAACCGGTGTCTGAGGTTACGGAAACTGAAGAGGGAGAATCCGAACAGGCTGACGCTAAAGAGCCCGAAACTGAAGAAACCGAAGAGGTCGCCGTCGAGTCGCAGCAGATAGCTGAGTACACTGCTCCCGATGCTGATTCTGACGCGATTGCCAGCGAAGGTATTGACGCAGAACAACCCGCGCCCGAACAAGTCGAAGAAACCCCCGTCCGTCAAAGCATCTTCCCAGAATCGACCGTGAATGCCGAAGATGGCGATCATACGACGGTACTCCCCACGGTGAATGGCCCTCAGGCAAGCGAAACAGATTCATTCCCCGCAGTGGATCAGGGAGCTCAATATGCGCCGACGCACCCCCAATCCACCATGCCCACTCAGGGGCAGATGCCCGTCGGCTACATGCCCGCAGGTGCAATCCCGCAACAGGGATACCAACAGCCCATGAACTACCAGGGACAATACCCCGTTCAGGGCGTGCCAATGCAGCCTGCAAAGAACTCCACGAACAAATCACTGGTGATCATTCTGGCCGTCCTGGTGGTGATCGTGATCGTTCTTGCTATTGGAGTTGCTGGAGCATTCGCCGGTTGGTTTGATTCAGGTTCGTCGAGCGACACGTCCGCTGATTCAATGACGCAGTCGGCTCAGACACATTCGCAGACGCAAACTCCCGAGCAACCGCAGTCGGCGAAGCCAGAGGTAAAAGAAAAGTATCCGGCACCGTCAAGCGCCGAGGTTGCTGATACGTTCTCAGCTCCGTCCGGTAATATCATCTGCACTCTTGGCGGAGACATGGTTTCCTGCCAGATCAATGAAACCCACTGGACTGGCGCGGCCGGGTATGAGGTGTGTGGTGACAACCGAGGCGCACTCTTCACTGTCGACTCCAAGAACACGAATTATGCCTGCGCCAACATTGCCCCGCCGATGAACGGCAAATACATCAGCTCCCTCGCGTACGGCTCGTACGTGAAGAACGGAAATGTCGCCTGCATCTCAACTCAAGACGGTATCTCCTGCTGGAACACGATTTCCGGCAAGTCCTTCGCTATTGCTCGCGAAGGCTGGATGTTCGATACCAAAGGTGAAATCCTGCCGTCCCAGTTCATCTGGAACCAGTGAACTCCACGTCTGAGTGCCACAACTAGGGAACACGCGAGTAGGGAACACGCGAGCGCCTCATAGGCTCGCGCCCCTGAAACGCACCGGCGCCCCTCACACGCTGTCGTGATGTGAGGGGCGCCGGCCTCGTCAATTGGGGAAAACTGCGAACTGGACTATCTGCACCGACTGGCTGATCCGCGTAGTCTTCCCGCTTGTGTCGAGGTGAGCCTTACTTTTCGATTGGGCCAAGGACCACGTTCGCCCACGCGCCGTGCAGTGATTCTTGATCCGATGGCTGGAAGAGGCCGGCGAGAGCATCACGGTAGAGGCGAGACAGCTCGTGACGGTTGTAGTAGGACGAGCCACCGCACGCGCGAATTGCCTGCTCAACTGCGCGAAGAGTGGCCTCGGCGGAAGCATTCTTTGCCGCCGACAACTGTGGCATCCAGATCGGACCACGGTCAACACCGGCATCAATGTCGCGAGCAAGCTCGCGGATCTGCGGGCCAACCGCGTTCATTGACAACGCGGCCTCGGCGATACGCCAACGAATATCCGGATCGTTCGAGTACACCGTCTGGTTCTTCACCGACGTGCGAGTCTTCACGTGTTCGGCAGCGACCTCAACCGCACGCTCACCCACGCCCTGGTAGGTGGCGCCCAGCAGAATTTCGAAGTTTGAGAAAATGCCGAAAACAACCGGATCCTTCGACGGGCCGGGCTCGCAACGAGTCAGAATACGATCGGCGGGCACGTGAGCACCTTCGAGGATCGTCGTATTCGACTGGGTTGCGCGCATACCGAGCGTGTCCCAATCATCCTTGATCGTGAAACCGCCATCTTCGCGGTGCATGATGCCGAACACCGAGTGTGGGCCGTCCTCGCTCGAATCATCGCGGCCGAAGGTCAGCAGGCGCGTCCACACGGGAGCAAGAGACGTGAAGACCTTCGTACCCTCGAACGAGTAGCCACCCTTGCCATCCGGCGTTGCCTTCGTGATCGAACCGAAAAGAACCAAATCGTTACCCGGCTCGGAAATGCCGAACCCGAAAAGCTCACCGGCAGCCGCGTCGCGCAGGATCAGTTCGCCGCGATCGTTTCCGTTGCGCACGAGGTGACGGCCGAGGCCCACGATGATGTGGTGCATATTGATGCCGAGCGCCGTGCCCGGAGCTGCCTTCGCAAGTCGTGTCTGCTCCGCTGCAATTTCGACGAGGCTCAGGCCAGCGCCACCGTATTCCTTCGGAACAAAAGCGGCTAGGTAACCAGCGTCGCGCAGGTCAGCCAAATCGTCTGTCGGGAACGTGTTCTCTTGGTCGTGAACGGTAGCGCGCTCGTGAATACGAGCAAGCAGTTCATCAGAGAGGAAACCCATCGTGGTCCTTTCACAAAGTTAGCTTTCCCTAACACGCTACTCTTTCTGGGTGAAAATGCACTTCAGCTTTTAAAAGTGAACGTACGACAGACCATAGTTGTGTTGCGAACCCGCCGAATCGGGCACTTTTCGAGTAGGTTAAAGACGTGAGTCAACCGCATCCCGCACTTAGCCCTCGTCAGCGCTTCCTTCAAGAACGCCAGCGTCGCCAAAACGTGACGTTCGCCGTGACGATCGTCGTCATGCTTGTTCTTGCATTGCTCAGCGCGCTGGTCCTGACGGGAATTGTTCCAGTTCCCTTCGGCAACTCCTTCTCGAAAGCAGAAAAGTTCGCCACCAGCGGTAAAGTGCCGTGCCCACCGGAAGAAACACTCCCGGTTGATCCCGCATCGGTGAAAGTCCAAGTTCTGAACACCACGTCGCGTCAAGGCATAGCCTCTGAGGCAACAGAAATGCTGACCGCAGCGGGTTTCGCCCCCGCTGAGCCGGGCAACTACTCCACCGAATACGCTGGAACTGTTGAAATTGATACCGGCATCGCTGGCGTTGTTGACGCATACACGGTCGCGCGATTCTTCCCGAACTCGAAGGTCATCCTGACCGACGCAACCGACAAATCTGTCACCGTTCTGCTGGGCACGTTATACGACGGTGCATTGAATGCTGATGAAATCCAGCAAATCCTCAACTCCACCGATGCTCTTACAGCTCCTGCCCAGTGCCTGCCCCTGTCTGACGATGATCTTGAGCGGATCGCAAACGGCGGGCAGTCCGGCGCACAGTCTGGCCAGTCCGGACAATCGGGCGAAACCCCTGAGTCCGGTGCGCCCGAAGAAGCTGCGACAGAAGAATCTGCTTCCTGACTGCTAGGTCGGTTCAACCTGGAGCAGGCGTATGCCTAGCGCCTAGGCATACCTGTTCTTGCGCTAAAACGCGTGCTATCTACGCATTTATCCGGGTAATGTCCTGTTTCCTATCGCGTCCAGAGTAGGTATTCACACTGAAGATGTAGGCGCGGCCTCGTACCCCAGCACCCTAGAACGCAGAACGGAAATGTTCCCTCAACGCGTCCCCATCTGAGCCGAACCACACCGGAATCGAACTCGGCACCGTGCGCAACGCATCCGGATACAGGCATTCGAAAGTACCGTGCGACATGAACTGCTCAATCTCCGACAATGAGCGGATCGCAATCCCCGCAACATTCTCAGGATGCTCACGCGCGAACTCAGCGTAAATCTCCGGATCGCGCTGCCCATCATCGCCAACCAAATACCACTTCATCGACGGGAACATCCGAGCAAGCCTTCGCAACTCTCGACGCTTATGCTCAAAACCCGAGCGGAACCAACCCGTATTCGACGGCCCAAAATCCGTCATCAAGAACCCGCCACGCGGATAATTCAGGCGACCCAGGAAGTCGCGAAGTGCGGGCACAACATTCCACGCGCCCGTCGACAGGTAGATAAGAGGGGCGTGCAACGCCTCGTGCTGGGAGTCGGCGGAAGTCTGGGGGGTTTGCGGGTCAGCTGAGGTTACGGGAGTTTGCTTGCCTTTGGTTTGGGGGTGGGTGGCTTGCGTGTGAGTCGAAGCTTGGGGGACTGTCGATTCAGCCGAAGCTTGGCGGTGAAGGGCTTGTGTGTTAGCCGAAGCTTGGCGGTGCGCCATGTCCGCTAAACACGTCAGGAAGCCCGCCATCCCAGGAACAGCCTCTCGCGACGACACACGGTCAACGAAGGAATGCCTCGCGGCAGTGAGCAAACGCGGGAGCATCGTCACCATCACCGTGTCATCAATGTCAGACACGACGCCAAACTTTTCGTTATCACCAGCGATGCGTAGGGAAACGCAAACGGGCTTCCCCGCGCGGATCCTCTGCGACCCGTGTCCCGTCTGCCCCGACAGGCGGAGGGCATCTTGCGTTGTCAGGCTCTCGCCCTCGCCGATGCCTAGGGTATGAAGATCCCCCTCGTGCAGAACCTGAATCCACGCATCATGCCAGCCCGGCGTCAGACCATGCCCCTCGACGGTCAGGTCAATGTAGCCACCGCGATCAGCGAAAGTAATTCGACGTTGGCGACCAACCGTGACCAGAACAGGCTGACGAGGAACCTGGGCATCAAAGAACTGACGCCACCCGCGTCGCTCGGCCAGCCACGAACGCTGGTCGGCGGTGCGTTCCATGATTACGCGCCCCAGGATGCGCGCTCTGCGCGTGGAGCCGTGGCCACCGAACCCGACAATGCCGGGGATGAAGCCCCACTCTTCCAATGCGCGTGCGAGGATACGGGAGCTCGCCTCGCCAACTGACGAGGTCAGTGCGAGCAGAAATGACGGGGTTTCGTCATCGATAAGCGGTTCGGCGAACATGTATCTCCTGAGGGTCAGCTTCCATTGTGCCCGATTTGCTGCTCGTCCGCCTCCGGCTCCTGCCTTGTGGCAGTGGCTACGGTCGGGTTTCTTGGCCCCGACTGCACCTGAGGCGACACTTTTGCCCTGAAAACCCCAGATCCGTCGCCCTAGGTGCAGTCCGTGTAGTTCCAAGCAATGCGCAGTTGAAGCTTTACTGTCCGTCTGCGTCCTGCTCCTGCGTTGCCTGGCCTGACGCGGAGGGGGTGTTGCTTTCGTCCGGCACGGGTGCTACTTCGGCAGTCGAGGTTGCGCCACTCGTCGCGTTACGCACGATCTTCAGTCCGGCCAGCATGACTAACACCATTAGCCAGGCTGCGACCACCATGAACAGATATCCGCCGTGCGATCCGCGCGCGTCCACGGCAGGGCCGGCAAGAGCTGAGCCGATGGACAAGCCGAGGTTGAGGGAGGTCGACATCCAGGTGAGTCCTTCGGTGAGGGATTCAGAGGGGACGACTCGCGCGACGATCATATTGACGTTCGTCATGGTGGGCGCGCATGCGACGCCTGCGATCAGCATGATGACGGCCATGACGGGGAGTGAGTGTGCCAGAAGGTACGTGCTTGACCCGATGGCGAGTGCGACGACGCCGATCGCGTAGAGCTTCCACATGGGGGCTTGCCAGGTGCGCGAACCGTAGACGAGCGCAGCGAACATTGATCCTAGCGAGAAGAGTGCGAGCAGGACGCCCGACATTGCCGGGTGGCCGAGTGCGTCCGCGAAGTCGACGACGGCAACGTCGTTTGCTCCGAACATCATGCCAGCGCCGACGTAGGTAAGGGCGAGGACAATGACGGCAGGTGTACGGATCACGGATGAACGGCGGTGACCGGTGGGTCGAGGCGAGGGTTCAGGTTCGGTTGCGCGCTGGCTAAAGAATCCGAGGCCTCCAATGAGGACAAAGACGACGATCAGGATGATGCCGAGTGCTGGGTGGAAAACGGTGCCCAGGACTGTCGAGAGTACGGGGCCGAGCGTGTAGACGACTTCGTCCATCGCGGATTCGTAGGCGTATGCGGTGGTGAGTTGGCTGGGGCGTCGTACGGTTTTTGCCCAGCGTGAGCGGACGAGCGCGGAGGGGGATCCCCAGGTAGCTCCGGCAAGTGCCGCGAAAAGGCAGACGAGGCCGGGATACGCATGAAGCAGTGCGACCGCAAGCATGCCGGACACGCTAGCGACAGAAATGATCAGGGATGGCACCATGATTTTTGTTTGGCCGTATTGATCGACCAATCGGGACAGCGTGGGTGCGACCAGAGCTGTCGCGATGATGTTCACGGCGGATACTAGGCCGGCAAGGGTGTAGTTGCCGTAGGTTGCCTTGATCAGCAGGATGATGGATATACCGATCATCGACATGGGCAGTCGCAGGATGAGTCCGGAGATCGAGAATTTCCATGCGCTGTTGAGGCGTAGAACTTCCGCGTATGACTTGAACACCTTTGCATTCTAGCGATGTGGTGAACTGGCCTCATGGAGGGGTTGCTCACCCCTATTCGGTGACCTCGAAGGTTCCCTGTTGGCCCTTTCGACGTAACTTATGGCGCGGTTGACGAAGTTGTCGTGGCCGGTTTCGAGGCCTCACACGCGGATGCGCTTGCTGACGGCGGCCGCATAGTACCCATCGGCTTGGGCGCTGGCGTGCAGACCGCAGGAGTGGAGATTAACCGCACGGTACGCCGCTCCCAATCCATCCTCGGCTCATACGGCGCACGCACCCGCCAAGACCTACCTGCGGTAGTTGAGCTGGCCTCTGAAGGCGTCATTAACTACAAGGAGATCGTCTCTAAGCAGTTCTCACTTGAACAAGCTGACGAAGGCTACAAGGCGCTACGCGACCAGAAGATTCAGGGTCGTGCAGTTGTGGACACGAGCCTGTAACGCCACTCCTAGACTAATCAATAGGACTGCCCTCGCTGTTGGTTCTCAACAACGAGAGCAGTCCTATATCTATTACAAGAGCGCTTGCTAGCAGCAACATTCTTCAGCGCAACGATCCACGACAGGGCTAATAATCGTGCCGGAAAATCCAGGGTTAAAGGACAAATTGTGTTGGGGAGGTAGTCCCAGGTGTTGTTGTAGGGGGTGGAGTGGTGTAGTTCGCTCCATGCGATGACGTCTGCCCATTTTGGGATAATTCCATCGGTTTGGTGTTTCAGTCTGGCTTGTTTCCAGGCGTTTTCTATGTAGGTGTCGGTAGGCATGGTTTTAAGGATTTGCACGGCTGATAGCAGGGACGAAGCTGTCACGGCAAGGCCGTTCTTAACGAGGCTACTGAGCTGTGCCTTCTTAGCCCATGTGGCGGTGAGTATCCCTGCTGGGTCAGATCGGTTTCGCAACACAGGAGGCCGGCGGGATTCTGGTGAATCCCGCCGGCCTCGTCAAGCGAATGTCTTGCTACTCAGACTTAGCCAAGGGCGTCAGACACAACCTTCTTCGCGGCCTCCTGGACCTGGGCAAGATGCTCAGCGCCCTTGAAGGACTCGGCGTAGATCTTGTAGACGTCCTCGGTGCCGGACGGGCGAGCGGCGAACCATGCGGACTCGGTCGTCACCTTCAGGCCACCGATCACAGCGTCGTTACCCGGGGCGCGCACCAGCTTCGCAGTGATGGCCTCGCCAGCAAGCTCCGTTGCAGTCACGTCGTCAGACGACAGGGCTGCAAGCTTTGCCTTCTCTTCACGGTTTGCAACCGCATCAATACGGGCGTATGCCGAAGCACCGAAGCGAGCAACCTGATCATCGTGCAACTGCGATGGCGTCTTACCGGTGACAGCCGTGATTTCGGAAGCCAGCAGAGCAAGGATGATGCCATCCTTATCCGTCGACCAGACCGTGCCATCCTTGCGCAGGAAGGAAGCTCCGGCAGATTCCTCGCCACCAAAAGCGACCGACGCGTCAAGTAGACCGGGGACGAAGTACTTGAAGCCAACCGGAACCTCGATCAGCTTTCGGCCGATGTGCTCAGCAACGCGGTCAATTAACGACGACGAAACAAGGGTCTTGCCGATCGCAGCATCCGCCGGCCAATTCGGGCGGTGTGTGAACAGGTACTCAATCGCAACCGCCAAGTAGTGGTTCGGGTTCATCAGACCGTCGGGGGTGACGATGCCGTGACGGTCTGAGTCAGCATCATTACCGGTAGCAATGTCATACGGAGTCTTGTCATTAGCGTCCGGCGTCATTACCTGACGTAGGGAGGCCATTGCGTACTCGGACGAGCAGTCCATGCGGATCTTGCCATCCCAGTCCAGCGTCATGAACGGCCATGCCGGATCAACGGTCGGGTTCACAACCGTCAGATCCAGGTCGTAGCGTTCAGCAATCGCTGCCCAGTAGTCAACCGATGCGCCACCCAGCGGATCGGCACCGATACGAACATTGGCGCGACGAATCGCGTCAATATCAATGACGGTATCCAGCTGGTCGACGTAGTAGGTCAAGTAGTCGAACTTCTCCAGGTGCTCATCGTTGAACAACGAGGTGCCGATGATGCGCGGAACCTTGCGCCAGCCATCTTCTAGAATCTGGTTTGCGCGGTTCGCGATCCAACCGGTGGCGTCCGTATCAGCCGGACCGCCATGAGGCGGGTTGTACTTGAAACCACCATCGCGCGGCGGATTGTGCGACGGGGTAACAACAATGCCATCAGCCAAGCCCGGGCCGGATGTGCGCAGAGCCTTGGGCGCACCATTGGCGCCAAGGATGGCAACAGAAACCGCCGGGGTGGGCGTGTAGGAATTACGAGCATCAATCTTCACGCGCACACCGGCGGCAGCCAGAACTTCAAGAGCAGTGCGCCAGGCGGGCTCGCTCAAAGCGTGGGTATCGCGACCGATAAACAGCGGGCCATCAAAACCCTGGGCTGCACGGTACTCAACGATCGCCGCGGTGGTTGCAACGATGTGTGCTTCATTGAAGGTGCCATTCAGGCTCGATCCGCGGTGACCGGACGTACCGAATGAGACGCGCTGTTCGACAGTGGCTGGATCAGGCTCGATGTCGTAGTAAGCGGAAACGACCTCGTCGACGTTAATGAGGTCTTCTGGAAGGGCGATGGTGCCAGCTCTTTCATGCATGGTCACAGTTTGACACTCGAGCGCCGAAATGGGGAGTCATTTTCGACTGGCGAAACAAAATGGGCAGATGAATAGGTAAGTGGAGCCGGCCTCGTCGATGAATGAAAAGCGAAAAGTGACAGTATTCGTGAACCGAATTCGCAGATGAGGCACCAATACCGCTAGTATATGTAACGCCGGTCACGCCGGTGCGCGTACGCGACCATGCAACGAAGATGATGCAGGAGGCCCTCGTGGGGTGGTTCGACTCTATTGAGCACAACAGGTGGCTATCAGCCCAAATGCAAGCGTTAATCGCCGAAGCAGAAGGGGCGATTGTGCCCACGGGCTTCGCGCACCTGACCGATCAGGGCGAACCTGACCCGACCCGAAGCATTGACCTTGCCGTCACCGCTCGAATGGCATACGTCTTCTCGCTGGGTGTTCTGATGGGACTGCCTGGCACACGTCGCTACGCCGACCATGCCATCAAGTGCATGAATCGCTACTTCGTTGACCCCGTCAACGGTGGCATGTGGACCTCCATCAAGCCTGAACCCGACGCCGACGGACACGGCGTTCCGTGGGATGACGCCGTCCGTGACAAGTCGCAGTATCACAACGCGTACGTGATCCTTGGTGTTGCCGCGGCCACGGTTGCCAACCGCCCAGCTGCCCACGAACTGCTGACCACCCTGCTCCACGACCAAGAACGCCACTGGATCGAACCAAATGGCCTGGTCGTTGATCAATTCGACGAAGCATTCACGCAAGCGTTGCCGGTACGCGCTATGGGCACTCTGCTTCACACTGCCGAGGCCTATCTTGCTGCCGCCGAAGCGACCACCGACCCTGTTTGGCTCGAACGCGCCGAGGCAATGGCGGCCTTCACGTATCGCACAGCGTCCGCGAACAACTGGCGCCTGCCCGAGTATTACGACAACTCATGGCGGGCGCTGACCGGAGAGCCTCAGGGGCAGACCGACGGGCGTCGCGTCTACCACGGCTACGTCACCGGACATGCTCTGCAGTGGTCGCGTCTTGCCCTGCAGATTCGTGCCGGCCTACGCTCTATGGATCGCACCGTGCCCGACTATCTGATGGAAATGGGCCTCGAACTATTCGAACGCGCCCGCGTTGATGGCTGGCGACGTTGCGACGGCGAACCCGGTTTCGCCACCTGCGTTGATGGCATGGGTGAGCCCGTCCCGGGAGAAGATGAACACCAGCAGTGGGTTGTCTGTGAAGGCATTACCGCGGCGGCGTCCCTACGTCGTGCCTACCTGGATGATGGTGTCACTCCCGGCGAGGTTGAGCACTTTGAACACTGCTACCGTTCCTTCCTTGATTTCGCTAATGACTATCTGATTTCTCAGCCGGGACGCTGGGTTCGTCGCCTCGACGCGCACAACCAGTCCGTTGTTGCAGCGAAGTCGTCGCGCTGGGATGTGTACCACGCTGTTCAGGCGATGCTTGCCGTCCGAGTTCCGCTCTGGCCGCCCTACGCGTCCTCCCTGTCGCGCGGACTGTTGGATCATCCGGAAGAGGCACCGTCGGATAAGAAGTCGTGGAACCTGTTCCACTTCCGCCACTGAGAATCTCAGTTGGGTGTTGGTTCCGTTACTGATTGACGAGGCCGGCCACGCTTGACTGATCTTCTCGCTGACCGTGGGGCCGCGGATTGTGTCATCGTGATACATTCCGCGGCCCCAGGTGTTTGTTCGGTTCTGAGTTTTGAATGTTTTTCATGTACTCTGAATCCCACTGGAGGGCTGACCGAGCGGCCGAAGGTGACGGTCTTGAAAACCGTTGTGTCAGCAATGGCACCGGGGGTTCGAATCCCTCGCCCTCCGCTCTGATATGTGTCGCGACATTGTGTGTGCAGTGTCGCGACACTTTTTTGTGCACCTCGTATGTCGTCGATGGGGTGGTGCAATCTGCTTCAACGAACTCCACTACACCACCCCTACCACAACATCTGGGACTAACCCCAGCAACATGAAATGTCCTATAATCCGGGGAGTGCCAATGCTTTCGTAATGTGATTTCGATGCGCCAATTTCCCTCACGGCATCGAAACCCGTTAGGATTAGTGGGTACTTCCGTACTGGAGACGTGGCTGAGTGGCTGAAAGCGCACCCCTGCTAAGGGTGTGTACGTGTTGAAGCGTACCGCGGGTTCGAATCCCGCCGTCTCCGCCCTTGAAGCGCTAACCGCCTAGAATTAAACCAGTCCAACTTTTGGAGGCTAGTCCATTTCAACGAATGGCGGGGTTTGTTGTGGTCGCCGGTTCCTGTGGCATGATCGACGTTACGTTATGGACATAATTCCACCGCGCTTCGTACATGCGGTGAACGTATTCCGCGATAATCGTCCAAATCATAAACTGATGTCACCGGTTAAAAGACGCACTTAGGTCATCAAAGGAGTCCCACACCATGCAGATCGGTATTTTTAAGACGGCTGACGAAGTTGCAGATGTCGCTATCAAGGAATTGATTGATGTCCTGTCGGTCGCCGACGTGAAGACGCTGGGCGTTGCTACGGGTTCTACTCCCTTGGCTCTTTATGCTCGTATTCGCGATGCTCATGCAGCGGGGACGTTCTCTCTGACGGATTTCAAGGCGTTCGCGCTTGACGAGTATGTCGGCATCGCCGAGGACCATCCGGAGGGCTACCGTAAGGTCCTGTCCCGCGAGCTCGTCGGTGATGACAAGACCGGCCTGACCGAAGAAAACCTCAATGTTCCCAACGGTTTCGCCGACGATCTTGAGGCTGCAGCGAAGGGTTATGACGAGGCAATCAAGGCTGCCGGTGGCGTGACCCTGCAGATCCTCGGCATCGGTTCAGACGGTCATATCGGCTTCAATGAACCGGGCGGTTCGCTGGTGTCGCGCACGCACGTTGATGCGTTGACCAAGCAGACTCGCGAAGACAACTCTCGGTTCTTCGACGGTGACATGAGCCAGGTTCCGACCCGTTGCATGACGCAGGGCCTGGGCACGATCATGGACGCGAAGCACCTGCTGATGATCGTCACCGGAGAAGGCAAAGCTGACGCGGTTGCAGCGATGATCGAGGGTGGCGTTTCGGCTCTCTGGCCGGCGTCCATCATCCAGATGCACCCCAGCGTCACGGTTCTGCTCGACGAAGCGGCTGCCTCAAAGCTCGCCCACAAGGACGTGTACACGAACGCGTGGGAGATCCTGCGATGAGCTCCGCGGGTGCACTCCCAGTCAGCGGACTGGTCGACGAGGACTCTGTCGTCACTCTCAGCGGGCAGGTACTGGACGCTGACGGTCACACGCTTGGTTCCGGCCTGGTTGTGAAGGATGGTCGCGTTGTCGAGGTTCTGCCGTATGACGAGTCCGTGAAGGGCTGGATTACTCCGGGTTTCATTGACATTCACTGCCACGGTGGCGGGGGATGCTCGTTCCCGGATAAACCGACGTTTGAAAAGATCATGACGGCGATCAACGCTCACCGTCAGATGGGGACGACGGCTTTGCTGGCGTCAACGGTGTCGTTGGTGGACCCATTGCCGGCGATCCGTGAACTGGTCGTAGCCTGCGAGTCCGGTGATCTGATCGGCATTCACATGGAGGGCCCGTATATTTCGCCTCACAAGTGCGGTGCGCAGAATCCAGAAGCGGTACGTAACCCCGACCTTGATGAGCTACGCACGTGGCTTGAAGCGGGCAAGGGTTACATTCGCACGATGACGATCGCTCCCGAAGTGGAAGGTGCTACCGAGGCTGCGAAGCTCCTGTTGGATTACGGCGCAATCCCGTCGTGGGGGCACACGGTGTCGTCGGGGCCTCGTACTCGCGAGGTCATCGCCGAGACGACCGCCTACGCGAAGCAGATCGGATTCAAGACTCTGCCACAGACTGCGACGCACCTGTTCAACGCAATGCCTGGGATCACGCACCGCGCTCCCGGTCCCGTCCGTGAATTGCTCGCTGCTGCTCGCGCGGGTGAGGTCGCCGTTGAACTGGTTGCTGACACGATCCACGTGGACGCTGACTTGGTGTCCGACGTCGTCCGCTTCGTCGAGCCGGAAAACCCGCACGGCGTTGTCTTCGTGACCGACGCGATGGCGGGCGCTGGTATGCCCGATGGTAATTACCAGCTCGGTGGCTTGGACGTGGACATCACTGACGGTGTTGCTGTTCTTGCAGGAACGGACACGATTGCCGGTGGCACGGCCCGTATCGCCGAGGAACTGCAACGCTTGGTACGAGGCGGATTCTTGAGTATCGAACAGGTTGTTCGCGCAGGAGTTGGTGCGCCCGCCAAGGCGCTTGGAATCGAGGGACGCGCCGGCGTGACCCTCACTTTCGAGCCTGGCGTCGTCCTGAACGCCGTTGTCTTTACCGAGGACTTTGAGGTTGCTGAGGTCTACAGGGAAGGCCAGCGTCTGAAGTAGACCAATCTGGTCGCTGTTTCCACGCATTGAGCGCATAGTGTCCCCGCTGACGAGCACGTCAGCGGGGACACCGTGGCTTATAGGGCATACGTGGGCCTCATGCCCGAATTGTGTGCCGTGTTGGAATGCCTCCGCGGGCTACGGCGCATTTATGAGTCGTGACTTCTACGAGCCAGCCTAAGCCGTAGCTCCCTAAAGATACTCGCGTAGAAGAAGCGTGCAGAAAGATGTGGGGTTAATACCCAAAATGTGCCCGCTACCTGGGAAACCAAGTAGCGGGCACGTCCTATCAAGGGGTAGTGCTCTGGCATTCTCGTCAGATTGTTGGGGGCGCAGGCGAGCCTTTACTGTGGCTTTACGGCGCGTGCAGCTGCGCGCGCCGCTACGGGAGCCGCCGCGGCAATTGCTTCAAACTCCCGTTCGCCATGCGAGGCTGACACGAACCACGCCTCAAAGAGCGACGGTGGCAAGGAAACACCGGCATCAAGGAAAGCGTGGAAGAACGCCGGGTGACGCCATGTGTCCTGCGCCTGCATTTGAGCGTAGTTGATCAGTGGAGCCTGCGCGGCCTCGTCCCCAAACGCGATGGAGAACAATGAACCGGCGCGCTGAACGCCGAAGGGGACACCCTCGGCGACAAGGGCGGACGACACGATATCGATGACCGTCTGCGCGGCTGAGTCAACATGGTCGTACACGCCCTGATCGGCAAGCTTCAGGGTGGCAATACCGGCTGCGGTCGCCAGCGGATTGCCGGACAGGGTTCCTGCCTGATAGACGGGACCGAGCGGAGCCAGCAGGTTCATCACATCTGCGCGTCCGCCGACCGCCGCCAGTGGCATACCGCCACCGACAACCTTCCCGAATGCGAAAAGATCGGGTGCCCAACCACCTTCGGATGCTGAACGCAAGCCCCATATTCCGCCGGCGGAAACGCGGAAGCCGGTCAATACCTCGTCCAAGATCATCAGCGCACCGTACTTTTCAGTGACGCGACGAATCGCTAGGTTGAACGATCCGGGGTCAACAACGCCCATATTGGCCGGCGCACCTTCGCAGATGACGGCGGCAATTTCTTGACCGCGAGTGGCAAAGCATTCTTCGAGGGCCACCTCGTCGTGGTAGGGCAACACGATCGTCTGAGCGCTGACCGCAGCCGGCACGCCCGCGGATCCGGGCAAGCCTCCGGTAGCAACACCCGATCCTGCGGCCGCAAGCAAGGCGTCAGAATGCCCGTGGTAGCAGCCGGCAAACTTCACGATCAGGTCGCGACCGGTCGCTCCGCGTGCCAGACGCATGGCGGTCATGGTGGCTTCAGTGCCGGTGGAGACGAAACGGACGCGCTCGGCGGCGCTCACCCTGCCGCGGATCAGTTCGGCGAGTTCAACTTCCGCCTCGGTCGGCGCACCAAACGACAAGCCTTTCGCTGCCGCCTTCTGAACGGCTTCGATGACTGCCGGGTGCGAGTGTCCCAGCAGTGCAGGTCCCCACGAACATACCAGGTCCACGTATTCGCGCCCAGTCGCGTCTTTCACATATGCGCCCTTCGCGGATGTGATGAACGGCGGGACGCCGCCGACGGATCCGTACGCGCGCACGGGAGAATCAACTCCGCCGGGAATCACGCCTAAAGCGCGGATGAATAGTTCTTCGTTGGTGGTCATCGGGTTCTCCGTATATTCATCAGTCTAACGTTGTATAGAAATTGACGAGGCCGCTCAGTTTCGCGCTGTTTTGCGCAGTTGCCGGGTGTCGCTGGGTGGTGCGTGGGTTTACTTTCGAAGGCGCTTGGCAACTTCAAGCGCCCAATAGGTGAGGACCATGTCAGCGCCTGCGCGCACGATCGCGGTGATGGATTCGTCGATGATGGCATTGCGATTGATCCACCCGTTTGCGGCGGCTGCTTCGACCATGGCGTATTCGCCGGACACCTGATAGGCGGCGACTGGGACGCTCGACAGTGAAGCGACTTCAGCCAAAACATCAAGGTAGGCAAGCGCGGGCTTGACCATGACGATGTCAGCCCCTTCCTCGATGTCGAGCAGAACCTCGCGTACGCCTTCGCGCTTGTTCGCGGGATCCTGCTGGTAGGTGCGACGGTCGCCTTTCAGGGTCGAGTCGACGGCTTCGCGGAATGGGCCGTAGAACGCGGACGCGTACTTTGCCGAGTAGGCAAGGATGGCAACATCTGCGTGCCCATTATCGTCAAGCGCTTCGCGGATTGCGCGCACCTGGCCGTCCATCATCCCCGATGGGGACACCATGTGGGCGCCGGCTTCAGCCTGAGACAGAGCCATCTTGACGTACAGATCTAGGGTTGGATCGTTGTCAACGCGACCCTGTTCGTCGAGGACACCGCAGTGCCCATGGTCAGTGAACTCGTCGAGGCAGGTGTCAGCACAGATGACGAGTGCATCGCCCACTTCTTCGGCAACGGCAGTGATTCCACGGTTCAGAATCCCGTCTTCTGCCCACGCCTGCGAACCGGTCGGGTCACGCACCTCGGGCACACCAAACAGGTCAATTCCGCCGATGCCAGCTTCGGCGCACTCGGCTGCGTAGCGACGCAACGAATCAATGTCGAACTGGAACTGGCCGGGCATTGAAGTGATCGGCACGGGAGAGTCGATGCCTTCGCGGACGAACACGGGTGCGATCAGTTGTTGGGCGCTCACTCGAGTTTCGCGGACGAGGCCACGCATCGCAGCAGACTGTCGAACTCGGCGGGGGCGGAAGAATGGAGCGGGAGAAGTCATGGAAAGTCAGATCCCTTTCTTTGGTGAATGACCAGCATGTGTTTCAAGAATGCGCTTGACGCAGTCGGCAACCGCTTCAGGAGTGGGATGATCGGCGACAATGACCTGAGCTTCGGGAGCGATCTCTGCCATCGTTGTGGCGCTCGCCTGTCCTAATACAATGACGGGAATGTGCGGGAAGAAGTAGTGCGCAACATCTTTCAAAGCCCGCGCTGATGACGGGGCGGTGATGACCGTCGCGGTCACAGAGGTGGACGAGCACATCGTCGCAAGCTTGCGAGAATAACGCGGAGCGACCGTCACCGTTGTGTAGACCGGATAATGACGGACCGAATAGCCGGTCTCGCTCAGCATCTGGCGAAGCTGAACCCTGGCGATTGCCGACTGTGGAAGTAGTACTTCGCGAGTCTGGACACCGCGCTCGCGATCAAAAGCGACAACAGCGTTCGCCAAGTCCTCCCCGGACCCTTCGGATTGCAGATCAGCGTCGATGCCGAGCGCTTTCAATGCTTTCGCTGTGGCAGGGCCAACCACGCCGATGCGCGCGCCTCGTTCGTGCACGCACTTCATATAATCAACAAAACTCTCGATGCGATCTGCGCATACGCGAATCGTGCGCGCCGAAGTAAACAGAATCCATCCGCACGAACCCGTTGACGCGTACGTCATCAGATCATCTGCGAAACGCTTGCACTCCTCGTCACTCACTGTGGTGCGAGTGAGTTCCAAAGATTCAGCGTGAACGTGCACGTCCGGAGTCGAAAGGGCTTCGATTGCCTGCCCAAACGGGTCGGGGCACTCCGTCGAATGTGGGCGTGTAATGAAGACGTGTGCGTCGGTGCTCATTTCGCCTGATTCTTCATGGCGTGTATATCAGCGACTTCTTCGGCTCCCGCCCTAAGCAGGGTTTGTGCAAGCGTGCGTCCCAGCAAGATTGCGGCCTCGTGCATCTCGGTGGAGATCGCGGACCTGGAATCGTGGACCAGGGGAATGGGGCACGAGGCCACACGTTCAAGCACCTGGCTGCCATCGGTCGCGATCACGCGCCCGTGCAGGGTCAATACTCCGTCGTCGATTGTGCCAAGCGCTCCAAGTGGTGCAGCGCATCCGGCACCCAATGCGTTCATGAGCGAGCGCTCTGCAGTTACGCCGATGTGTGTTGCCGGGTCATCCAACGATGCAACAAGAGCGATCAACGCGGGATCCCAGTCGGATCGCACTTCAATAGCCAGTGCCCCTTGGGCGGCGGCAGGAAGTATCTGATTGATCGGAAGGTACTGTGAAATCGCCTCTGACATGCCTAAACGGTTGAGCCCTGCGGTTGCCAATATGACGGCGTCCAGATCTTCGTTGATGCGTGCGAGGCGTGTCGGAACATTGCCACGAATATCGACGATCTGAATGTCGGGGCGGGTAGGCAGAATCTGGGCACTACGCCTGGGAGAACCCGTGCCAACCTTTGCACCTTCTGGAAGCTCTGCCAACGGCACGCCACCTCGTGAACAGAGAGCGTCACGAACATCCTCGCGCGGTGGCATCGCGACGAGGGTCAAACCGTCAATATCGCCAGTCGGCAGATCCTTACACGAATGCACGGCGATATCGCATTCGCCAGCAAGTAGAGATTCGCGCAGGCGGGCAACGAATACCCCGGTTCCCCCCAGCTTCGACAGGGGAGTTGGGTCAACGTCGCCGTGAGTCGTGATCTGAACAAGCTCCACGCGGACGGGGGCGCCCGCATTTGCGCCAGCTTCTTCGATCGCGTCCGCCACCATCTGCGATTGGGCGAGGGCAAGCTTCGAAGCTCGCGTGCCCAGCTTGAGGACGGGGGTATCGGAAGCGGGGATGGGGGAGTTCATGGTCACCATTGCAGATTAGACGAGATGAGGGTAATTCGATAATTGATAGTGACAAAAGTCGGTTCTCTTCACGTAATTCTTCGGATTCAATTATTTTATGACAGAGTGAATTAAAAACTATCTGGAGAGTCGGAATTTATGTGACAGATATTCGGCAATAGGTAATGACGTAATTCGTATTTCAGGATTAAATGAATTCTTTTCACCTGCCGAAAAGGAGTGAGCGCCTCTCACCCCGTACGCGCTGACGTGCATCTGCCACCACGCTGGCGATTCCGGAACCTGATACCCACGCCCCACAAATCAGCAAGCCGGGCAATGATTCCGCCTTCTGGCGCAGGGCACTGATTCGACGAGCCAAGTCGGGTGTCGCCTGCGCCAAAGTGCCATTCCAGTGAATCACCCTGTGATCGATCACGTCCTCGGTGGCAAGATCTGTGCCGGTCAGCACGCTGGCGTCATGCAGAAGCTCGCCCAGTGATGGCGTTCGATCTTCATCTCCGGGTCGACCGTAAGACAGGCGAAGAAGATGAACGTGCTCCCCGTGAGCCTCGCGCAATTCGTCGGCAATCCATGCCCACTTCACATCCAGCTGAGAAAGTGCTTTCGCGCCTACAGGGCACTCGGCAACGCTAGAAATATCGGGCGAAACCAGCAATCCAGGACCAACCGGAGCGCTATCCAGTGCCTCTGCTCGAACAGTGAGGAAAGAACGAACAATCGGCGCGCCCGGCGCAAACGCGCATTCTTGGGCTTCCGGGAACAAAGGGGTCAGCACGCGCAGAGCAGGTGCGTGCGAACAAGCCAGAATGACGCGACTGGCTGTTAGTAGACGTCCGACCGGCGTGCGATGGGGTTCTGCGGAAGGAGCTCCAGCTGGGGTCGTATTGCGAATATCCACCTGCCATTGGACGGTGCTCGAGTCGCTGGAACTGACCTGCGTGCGACAGATCGCTTCCGCGCCGCAACGCGTCGCAATCGTGCCACCCTTTGCCAGAATCTCAGCTGTAAGGGCGTCGATCAGAACCTGCATTCCACCCTCAATGCTGACGTCGCCACGCGGCCCGCTGGACTTTTCCAGTCGTGCGCCAACAGTCTTCGCAAGGCTCTTGTGATGGAGTAGGTCAGCGCGCATCCCGGGTAGTACACGGTCGACATCCAGCTTCTCGGGATCCTGCGAGTGAATACCAGCTACCAGCGGGCGGACCAAGCGATCAAGTGTGGCTCGCCCCATGCGGGCTTCAATAAACGAGGCCACGTCGGCGCATTCGGCGCCGACGTGGGGAGGCAAAGCCAGGTCTTCACATGCGCGCATCGCCCCTTGCGCCCCAAGAATTGCCCGGACTTCTGCCGATGCCGGGTCCGAAGGGATACCCATCATCGAGCCCGATGGGAACCGGTGAAGACCCCACGTGGTTTGGGCAGAATCAGGAACGGGTGGCAGGAAATAATGCGAGCGTCCTCCACCGGGTGCAGTGACTTTCAGCCCCAGCTCTTCAGCCATAGAGGTCACCGCGGTGCCTCGTGGAGCAAAACTCTCCGCGCCGATATCGACGTGAGCACCGCCCACCATCATCGATGCGACTTGCCCGCCCACATAGCCTCGCGACTCAACAAGCAGGGTCGCCTGGCCTGCTTTGACGGATTCCCAGGCGGAAACAAGTCCAGCAATTCCGCCACCGATCGCGATCGTGTCCCAGTGATCGCGGGACAATTCGCTTGTCGATGAGATCATGCGATCTTTGGCGCTCATAGCGAATGCACCAACTCGACCAGACGTGTCAGAACGCTTGGATCCGTGTCCTTTGGAACGCCGTGAGCAAGGTTGAAAATATGGGACGGTGCGGCCTTACCCTGACGAATAATCTGACGCACCTTTTCTTCAAGAATGTCGAATGGAACGGTCAGGTAGGCGGGATCCAAATTGCCCTGCAGGGGAACAGTATTGTCAAAAAGCGCGGATGCTGAGTCTAAAGAAATGCGCTGGTCAACGCCGATAACATCGCCACCTGCATCATGCATCGCGGTCAGCAACTGCGGTGTGCCCGTGCCGAAATGGATCATCGGGGCGCGCGCTCCAGTTGTTGAACTCAGGACGCGACCGGCAACCTCGATCGCACGCGCTGAATAGGGGGACACGTGGCGCCGGTAGTCGTCTTCGCCTAGTACGCCAACCCACGAATCGAACAGCTGAGTGGCTGATGCGCCAGCCGACACTTGCTCGGCGATAAACGCTCCGGTGACATCTGCGCACCACGTCATCAGCCGATCCCACGACTGAGGATCTGAATACATGAACGCTCGAGCTTCGCAATGGTCGCGCGAAGGTTGGCCGGCAACTAGGTAGCAGGCGAGGGTAAAAGGTGCGCCACCAAAACCAATGAGGGGAGTGGATCCAAGCTGGGTAACCGTCATGTGTACGGCTTGGTGGATCTGCTCAATTCCGGGCGCGATTGAAAGCGACGCTCCGCGCTCTGTCAGACGATCAACGTCATCCGCGCAACGAATCGGAGATGCGATGACGGGGCCAACTCCCCCCACTATCTCCACATCCACGCCCGCAAGTCGCAGGGGAACCATGATGTCCGAATAGAACACCGCCGCATCAACCCCGTGGCGACGAACCGGCTGTAGTGTCGCCTCACTTGCCAATTCGGGAGTCAGGCACACGTCCAACATTGATGCCTGCGAGCGTGCGCGAAGCTCGCGGTACTCAGGCAAAGAACGTCCAGCCTGGCGCATAAACCAGACGGGGGTCGTGGCTGGGCGACGGCCCGACACTGCTTGCATGAACGAAGACTCGGACACGGGTGACGTGGCGGCCTTCGTCGCCAAGGGCGCGTTGTCCGAAAGGGTCACGGTTTTCCTTACATGGTGGGGACAGATTCAACAATTAGTTTTTATGTCAAAGTGTCATTTATTTTATCTGTCAAATTGTCGTTAAATGAGTTTTCAAAATGTTTCACATAAATTGTGAATCATACGTTTAATTATGGTTTGATTGCGACGAAATGGGAATTCATATTTTATCCGTCAGCCATTCCGACCAGGGCCTTGATGCCGTGGCCGAGGCTAGTCGCACCACCCCGTCGATTGTCGATGAATTCCTCAAAGCCGGAGTAATCGACGGTGCGGTCACGATATCGACCTGTAACCGCGTCGATATTGTTGTTGACTCCGCTGAATTCCCGGTGGCGCTGAATGAACGACTCGACGCGGTGACATCGCGCTCTGGTCGCGATGCCGTCGCCTACCTGTTTCGCGTTGCCTCGGGCTTGGACTCCATGGTCATCGGAGAACGTGAAATTGTCGGCCAAGTCCGTCGCGCAGCTGAAGTGGCCACGCAACGGGGGACGATCACTCCCGCTCTTTCGCGCCTCTTCCAATCCTCGTCCGCGGTGTCACGCAAAGTAGCTGCGAAAACAAGCCTTGCTGGCCATGGGCGCTCCATTGTTCACGTGGCGCTTGACTTGGCGAAAGAAGTGCGAGGCGACCTCGGCGACCAACGCGCCATCCTCTTTGGAACCGGGTCCTACGCGGGTGCAACTGTCAGTGCCCTGCGCGACCATGGCGTCCGCGAGATCGGAGTCCACTCAGCATCGGGGCGCGCCGAAGCGTTCTGTGAGGGGCACGGCGCCCGCCCGATTGTCTCCGACACCATTGACGACGAGCTTGCCCACGCGGACCTCATTGTTTCGTGCAGAGGCAGTGGTCAGCCGGTCTTGACCGCAGATCAGATCTGCGCGGTCGTATCTACCCGAGGCGCCGACAGCCCACTGATCATTGTCGATCTTGCGTTGGTTCCCGATATTGAAATCGACGATTTCGAAGCAGACCAGGTGGTTCGCATCGGCTTGGACAACGTCTCTGATCGCCTGCCCGCAGTCCAACGCGAAGACATCGACATCGCCGAAGCCATCATTGCCGACGCTGTCACAACCTTCGTCAACGTCGCCCATGGCGCGGATGTCGACCGTGCGATTGTGAACCTTAGAAACGCAGTTGACGCGATCGTTGAAGAAGAATGTGCCACTCTTTCTCACCTTTCTGGGGACGAGGCCGCGCGCACTGCTCGAGCCCTCCACCATTTGGCGGCGCGTTTGGTGAACGCGCCCTGCCGTACTGCCAGGGCAGCAGTAGCAGACGGAAATGCACATGAATACCTCGAAGCGCTTGAACGAGTCCTTGGAATTGGAATAGAAAATGACTGATCTGACCGCACCCTACGATGCGCTTCTCGTGGTTTCCTACGGTGGCCCGAACGGCCCCGACGATGTGCTCCCCTTCATGCGTAACGCCACGAAAGGCAAGGGGATCCCGGACGAGCGCCTGCTGGAAGTCTCCGGTCACTACGGTCGTTTCGGGGGAGTCAGTCCCATCAATGCCTGCAACGAGGCCCTGCTAGAAGCTCTGCGCGAGGAACTGCATTCACGAGGCGCGGACATCACTATTGGCCTCGGAAACCGAAACTGGCACCCCTTCATGTCGGAAACAACTGCGGAACTTGCCCTAGGTGGTGCCCGCAGAATCCTGATGATGCAGACCTCTGCCTACGCCTCGTACTCCGGATGCCGGCAGTACCGCGAAGATGTCGCGGACGCACTCGCCCTGCTCCCCGATGGAGGCAAGGACATGACCGTCGATAAAGTTCGCTCGTACCACGATTCTCCCGGCTTTCTTACCGCCCAGATCGACGTTGTCAGCGAATCAGTGAAGACGTTACTCGATCGAGGAACTGCGATCGACGATTTGCACCTCGTCTTCGTCACTCACTCCATCCCCACCCAGATGCAGGGCGGATCCGGTAATCCCGACAAGCCCGGTTCAGACTACGCGGCTCAGCATCTCGCGCTCATGGAACTGATCGTCCCCGCAGTCGAAGAAAAGCTTGGACTCGAAGCAGGAACGCTGAAAAACGACCTGGCCTTCTGCTCGCGTTCGGGCAATCCGAACGCATCCTGGCTGGAACCCGACATCAATGATCGCCTTGAAGAACTCAAATCCGAAGGCATCAAAGCCGTCTCATGCGCGCCCATCGGCTTTATTTCCGACCACATGGAAGTCGTCTTTGACCTCGACACCGAAGCCAAGCAAACCGCGGCCGACCTGGAACTCGACTACGACCGCGCGCACACCGTCGACACACACCCTGCATTCATCGCATCCCTTGCCGACCTCATCCTTGAACGCGCAGCCCGCGCTCGCGGAGAAAACCCAGAACAACCCTCGACCCTTCCGCTGGGCGCGTGGCCGGACGAATGCACAAGCCACTGCTGTCGCATGATCGAAGGTCTCGACACGGGAAAGACAGTGGTTGCAGGGCCAACCGCCGCGAAGAACGGCGAACTACCCACGCACGCTCGCCCACGCGGTGCACACCACCCGACCGAACCCGCCCCAGAAAAGCCACGTGAGTAAGAACGGTGGGCGGCCTCGTCAATCGGAGAAAACTGCTCGCTGAATATTCGCGCCAACTGAAACAAACAATCAAATAGCTTCACACAAAGCTCACATCAAAGGAGAACCAATGAGCCAGACCGGAAAGACCTACTCGCACAAGGATCCGCGCGACGCCACCGACGTCGATATCGACGCCATCAATAACGGTTTCCACTACGGCCTGACCTCGGTCTTCGAGACCGGCGCACCGTTACCGGCCGATGAAGCAGAACGCAAGGCCCTGGTTGAGGAAACCCTGGCAGCCATCACCCCCGAGGGCGTGGAACTGCGTGGCACCTACGACCTTGCTGGTCTGCGCGCCGACGCTGACCTGCTGGTGTGGTGGCTCGCCGACGATCCGCTCGCGTTGCAGAAGGCCTACCGCGGTCTGCTCGCGTCGCCCTTGGGTGCCTACTTGATTCCCGTCTGGTCCGTCATGGGCCAGCACACTCCTGCAGAATTCAACACCCGCCACGTGCCCGCTTGCTTCGCAGGCGTCGCACCGCGCGACTGGATCACCGTCTACCCGTTCGTCCGTTCCTACGACTGGTACCTGATGGAGCCCGAAGAGCGTAGCGCCATCATGGCCGAGCACGGCAAGAACGGCTTCAGCCAGTACCCGGATGTCAAGGGTTCGACCCTGTCCGCATTCGGTATGTCCGACTACGAGTGGATTCTCGCATTCGAGGCTGACACGCTCGATCGCTTGGAGGGTGTGCTTCACGCTCAGCGCTACACCCGTGCTCGCCTGCACGTGCGCGAGGACCGTCCGTTCTACACCGGTCACCGCGTCTCGCTTGGCGAATGGGCCGACGTTCAGCCGCAGGCGTGATACTCGCGATGGGGTGAAGTCCCTGACTACATAAACTGACTACATAAACTTTCGGGCTCGTGTCACTACCGTGGTGCGAGCCCGATTGTTTTTGAGAAGCGCGGTCAGGATTCGACGAGTTGGCGAGCTAGGGCCTGGCGAACAAACTCTGAAGGCGTGGAGCCGAGCTGTTTGGCTCGAGTCTCGGCAAGCTTTCATAGCGCATCGGGGACGCGAATCGTCTTAGGGGTCATTGCTTGGGTTGTGTATTCCCATGCCCGTGGAACAGTCGGTTCGAGGGGGCTGTGAGGGAATCCAGAGTCAATTTCGTCTTTCCAGCGTTCGATGTCTCCGTCGTGCGGTTGCCTTTATGGGCTACTGGCGAGTCGAAAAAGCGAAGGGTCAGCACTGAAATCTGATTATTCTTTCGTCCGTTCAATAAACGGAATCTGAACACCGACTTTTCCTTGCTATTGAGGCGATAATGACGGTGAATGTGGAGGAGTGGTTCTCCCCATTTTTTCTGGCATACAAACGCATTTCTACATGGGTACACGTAGGGTTGGACTGTGACCACAGCTCTGTATCGTCGTTATCGTCCAGACACATTTGCTTCCGTCATCGGTCAAGACCATGTGACGGGGCCACTTCGTGCTGCTCTGCGTGCAAACAAAGTGACCCACGCATACCTGTTTTCAGGTCCGCGCGGGTGTGGAAAGACCACGTCAGCGCGTATTCTGGCCCGCTGTTTGAACTGCGAGCAAGGACCGACTGATACTCCGTGTGGAACCTGCCCGTCGTGCGTCGAACTGGCCACCGGTGGTTCGGGGTCGCTCGACGTTGTCGAAATTGACGCAGCCAGCCACGGTGGCGTTGATGATGCGCGTGACCTGCGTGAGCGCGCCACCTTCGCGCCCGTGCGTGATCGCTACAAGATCTTCATCATCGACGAAGCCCACATGGTTACAAATCAGGGCTTTAACGCGTTGTTGAAGCTGGTGGAAGAACCCCCAGAGCACGTGAAGTTTGTCTTCGCAACGACAGAACCAGAGCGCGTGATCGGAACGATTCGTTCTCGTACCCATCACTACCCGTTCCGTCTGGTTCCGCCAGATGTTTTGGAACCCTACCTGCAGCAGTTGGCGGACGAAGAACACGTCAACATTGGCTCCGGTGTTCTGCCACTGGTCATGCGCGCCGGTGGCGGTTCAGTGCGTGACACTCTTTCCGTTCTTGATCAGTTGATGGCAGGCTCCATTGACTCGGCTGTCACGTATGAAACCGCTGTTTCACTGCTGGGGTATACGGACTCTGCTCTTCTTGACGAGATCGTTGATGCTCTTGCTGGTGGCGACGGTGCGGCGGCTTACCGCGTTATTGAACGCATGGTGGATTCTGGTCACGATCCGCGTCGCTTCGTTGAAGACTTCCTTCAAACACTGCGTGACCTGCTGATTATCGCGGTCGCAGGTGACGGCGCAGGCGATGTGCTGACATCCATCCCTGCTGAGCGTCTCGATCGTATGCGCCATCAGGCAGTGAACTGGGGTCCGCGTCCGCTGTCTCGCGCAGCTGATCTGACCGATGAGGCACTTCGTTCCATGACCGGTGCAACATCACCGCGCCTCCAGCTTGAGCTTCTTATTGGGCGCATTCTTGTGCCGACACCTTCTGGTCAGGCTGTTGCAGATATGCCGGTTCCCGGCACGGTTGGCATGCCCGGTGGGGGTGCTCCAAGGGAGCATCACGGTGCTGATTATGCTGGAAATAAGCCGATTGGTGCCGCCCCTTCAGCTTCTGGCCCCCAGGCGGCTCGCGCTGCGTTGGCGCAGACAGCCCAACGCGCTTCGCGCCCTGATTCGAACCAGCAGGACCAGCCGGCGGATCTGGCACCACGTGCCCAAGCTCCTTCGTCTCCGCATTACGAGGGGGCGCCGGTTTCCGATGCTCCTACCCCAATGCCTCAGCAGGGCTCCTCGTGGCCCGATGTGGCCCCGACCCTTTCGTCTTCGTGGGATGACTCGTCGGTCGCCCAGTCTCAGAACAGTGCTCCCGCTGTTGAGCCTGAAGAGCCAGCGCCTGCGCCACAGGCAGAGCCCCAGTCGGTGGATGCGGCCTCGTCAACTGAAGCACCAGCTCGCCAGACACCAAGCCAGAACGGTGGGAAGCAGGCGGACATCGTTCGAGCTCGATGGAATGAAGTGCTTGACCGTCTGGCCTCGATGAGCCGCGTCGCATGGTCGCTGATCAACACGAACGCGCAGTTGGGTGCGATTGAGGGGTCGAATCTTGTGCTGGTGTTCCCCTCCGAAGGAATCATGGCGAACTTTGAACGTGGTGGCAGACATCAGATCGTCTCCGACGCGATCTACGAGGTCACTGGTCTGCGCTATGAACTCAGCGCACAGGTGGGACAAGCAGCGGGAGGGCTGGCAGTAACGGCACCTTCGGCACCTGCATCGCATCATGCATATTCCGATCCGGCTCATGCCAATCAGTCCTATTCAGGTCAGACGCAGAACGTGCCACTCAACAACACCGCGAACCGAGCTGGGCAGCCTGATGCTGGATGGGTTTCGGAGCCGCCCCCTTTTGAGCACCGCGTTGTCCAGGCTCCTGACGTTGGTTCACAGGCCGTGGGCGATCCAGCGCCACGTGTTGCCCCCGATCCGGCCCCGCACGTCGGCTCTGATCCGGTAGTGTCGGATGACCCGTGGGGTGAAGTAGTTATTCGCACTCCGCACGAAGACGTTGAAGAGCCAGCCCAAGCGCGTGAACCTGAACCGCAGGAGGGTCTGAGCGAATCGCAACAGGTGCACAACGGTCCGCAACCTAGCTGTGATGACGCTTGGTCAGCTGAGGCTGAGCCTGCTTCAACGCGGTTGGATTCGGATCCCGCCGAGGCACCTGCGGATTCCAGCCCGGGTTTTAAGGTTCACTCGGATTCGTCGGCAGTATCCGATGATCGCCCCTCCGATGGTCACGACGACGATCAGGCAGACTCCGAGTCTTTGACTCAGGTAGAACCAGTGCGTACCGGGGGGCCGGTACACCGTGCCATGAGCGTCTTCACCTACGACGATTTTGACCCGCAAAATGCGAGCGACGATCAGGTGACAACGCCTAGTGGGTGGGCGGATGCTCCCGTTGCTCAGACGAACTCGGTGAGCTTTGAAGACTTCGGCGATACGGCTCAATCTGCAGGTGACTCTTGGGCTAACGGTGACAATAGCGCTGGTAGTGATGCCGATAATGATGGGTCTATTGATGACGGTCAGGATTCCGCTCCGCTCGACATGGGTGAAGACCTGCCCTCAATGGATGACGAAGATATTGAAACCACAACTATGGTCGGAGTCCCCGTTGTCCTTGACGTCCTCGGTGGCAAGATCATTGAAACAATCCCGAACGGAAGTGAACGCTGACCATGTACGAAGGTGCTCTTCAAGATTTGATTGATGAGTTCGGTCAGCTTCCCGGAATCGGACCGAAGTCTGCCCAACGCATGGCCATGCACGTATTGGATGCGGAATCAGATGACGTTGCTCGACTCGTTGATGCTATTCAGGCGGTGCGGAAAAAGGTTCACCACTGCTCGGTGTGCGCGAACCTGACCGAAGAAGAAACCTGTTCTATCTGCAGAGACGTTCGACGTGACCCCACAATGATCTGCGTCGTCGAAGAACCGAAAGACATCCAAGCGATCGAAGCGTCACGGGTATTCCGCGGACGCTACCACGTGCTCGGCGGAGTTATTGACCCGATCCGTGGCATCGGCCCCGAGCAACTCCGTATCCGTCAACTGCTGTCGCGTCTTGAAGACGATCAGATTACCGAGGTCATTATCGCGACCAACCCGAATGTCGAAGGCGACGCAACCGCTGCGTTCATCGTCAGAATGTTGAAGAGCATCGGCGTTTCAACATCGCGTCTTGCCATGGGCTTGCCAATGGGTGGCGACCTTGAATACGCCGACTCGAAGACTTTGGGTCGGGCCCTTGAAGGACGAACCGCTCTGGGCTGACAGTGTCATCCCAGAGCGGTGCGTTCGGACTGCAAGTCCGGCAAAGACGAAGGAACTCAGTCGGTGAGCTCAATGCCGTTGCCGTCGCGGTGCCACTCGCTACCCGGGGCGGACACCAGAATGAGGATGCCTTCAATGAAGCCCCACAGGCAAGCAATACCGAAGGTGAAGATTGTCAGAACCAGCTGAATGACAGCGCGGGTGGTGCGACCAAGGTAGAAGTTGTGGATGCCAAGACCTCCAAGGAAGATGCCCAGGATACCGGCGATAATCTTTGACTTCTGCTGGTAGCCCGCCGGAACGGAGGTTGCGAATGTAGGCTGGCCGTATGGCTGTCCCTGCTGGGCGTAAGCTTGCTCTTGGTTGGTGTACTGCGGGTCTGATTGGCCGTTGAACTGCGGAGTCGGTGTTGTCATCGTATGAACTCGTTTCGTTGTGAGAACGTTTAATACAACTAAGGTACTACTTACTACGGGCATACGGAAGTGTCACGAGCCAGACCATGTGTGCGGTGAATGATCACAGGGAACCCACAGTAGGCGAGCGGGACAGATAGTGAGCTAGCGTGAAACGATCTGAGCGTGAGTCCAGCATCTGAATCGTCATGTGTTCGCTCTGATGGCACGCCCGCTCGCATCCTTGTTGTGGATGAAGAGTCTTTGCTTGCCGTCTGCCGTTGTCACCGAGTGGTTAACCGTGAAAAGCAGTGTTGGGGGGAGTACGTCATCGACGTGCTCCCCCCAACACGGTTGGTAACGCTTTAGCGCATCACCGGGTGCTAGGCCAAGAGGGTGCGATCAGAGAGTCCCGCTCCACCTTCGCCTCGCAGCTTATCGAACTGAGCAAGAAGGGATTCGACAGTTGCATTCTTCTTTTCTTCACCCGCCAGCTCGAACATGATGCGACCGTCGTGCATCATAATCAGGCGGTTGCCCATGGACAGTGCCTGCTCCATGTTGTGTGTGACCATCAGCGCCGTCAGATTCTTCGACGCGACAGCATCTCGGGTCAGCTCGGTAATCAGAGCAGCACGCTTCGGGTCAAGAGCGGCGGTGTGCTCGTCAAGAAGCAGGACGCGCGGGTGAGAGAAGGTCGCCATCGTCAGCGACAGAGCCTGACGCTGGCCACCGGACAGCAGACCAACCTTGGCAGTCAGACGATTTTCGAGGCCCTGTTCGAGAGGCGCCAGAACGTCGCGGAACATGGCGCGCTTCTTCGCTGTCAGAGCAGGCCCCAGGGTTCGGCGGTTGCCTCGTGACCATGCGAGCGCAAGATTCTCTTCGATCGAAAGGTGGGGTGCGGTGCCAGCCATCGGATCCTGGAAGACACGTGAAACGTAGCGCGCAACCGCGTAATCCGGAAGCTTCGTGACGTCCTTATCGTCGATCGTCACGCGACCCACGTCAGCCTGGTAACGGCCAGAAATGACATTCAGCAGTGTCGACTTACCGGCGCCGTTTGAGCCGATGATCGTGACGAAGTCACCCTCGTCAAGGTGGAGTGAAATATCGCGAAGCGCCACGCGCTCGTTGATGGTACCGCGGAAGAATGTCTTAGTGACGGCTTCGATATCAAGCATCAGAGCACCACCTTTTCGTTGTCGCGCTCTTCAGGCGTGTGCGTAATGTCAGGTTCTCGGACCAGTGTGTGCGCGCGACGGCGCTCGCGGATCTTTGAGAAGAAACCGACACGAGGAATCATCAGTGCGAGGAATACGATGATCGCACTGATCAGCTTCATGTCATTCGCTTCAAGGAACTCGATGCCGAGGGCAAGCTGGATGATGACGCGGTAGACGATCGAGCCGATCACGACGAACATCGAGGTGATCCATACGCCACGCGACCCGATCAGTGCCGTACCGATAATGACCGATGCCAGACCGGCAACAATCAAGCCGATGCCCATCGAAATGTCGGCGTAGCCCTGGTACTGAGCGACAAGAGCGCCAGAGGCGGCAACGAGGCCATTTGAAAGGGCAAGGCCGATAATCTTCATCGTTCCCGTGGGAACACCCTGGGCGCGAGCCATACCTTCGTTGTCACCGGTCGAGCGCATGCCAAGACCGATCTGGGTCGACAAGAACCAGTTGAAGACGGTGGTGACGAGGCCGATTAAGACGGCGAAGATAGCGACGGATACCCACGAGCCGTTCAGGCCTGCGTCGCGCAGGGGAGTGAGGACAGTTTCTACACCACGAAGAAGCGGAACATTTGCTTTGCCGAGAATACGCAGGTTGATCGAGTACAGGCCGATCTGCGTCAAAATGCCGGCAAGCAGGGGGTGAATGCCTGCTTTGACGTGAAGGAAACCGGTAATTGAGCCCGCAATACAACCGGCAAAGAAGCCGGCGATCGAGGCAAGCCACGGGTTCTGGCCGGCGGTAATCATGATTGCTGCAACCGCTGCGCCCGTTGTAAAGGATGAGTCGACGGTCAGATCAGCGATATCGAGTACTCGGAACGTCAGGTACACGCCGAGTGCCATGAGGCCGTAGATCAGGCCAAGGTCGAGAGCTGTAAGCACTGGTTTTCCTTTTCAGGGTTTGTTTTCACGCGCGGGTGCTCAGGAACACCGGTTGTTCGCTGAGCACCCGCGCGTGGGTTGCGCGTCAGCGCGTTGAATTATTCGCCGACCAGGACGGCGGTGTCCTTGAGAGCATCCGGAAGAGTCACACCAATTGCTTCAAGGGTCGTCTTATTGACGGTCAGTTCGTATTCGGTCTGGGACTCGACAGGCATGGTGGCAGGATCGGCGCCTTCGGTGAGGATTTTGATTGCCATCTGGCCGGTCTGGTAGCCGAGTGTGGTGTAGTCGATGCCGTATGTGGCAAGCGCACCGTGAGCAACGGAATCAGATTCGCCTGCGATCAGCGGAATCTTTGCGTCTTCAGCTGCCTGGACGACAGAAGCGAATGCGGAGACGACGGTGTTATCGGTCGGGACGTAGATAGCGTCGACCGTGCCCGCCAGATCCTGGGCTGCCTGCTGAACTTCAGCGGAGTTCGTGATGGTCGTTTCCTTCACAGAAAGACCTTCGGATTCGGCTATCGTCTTGGCAAGTTTCACCTGGACTTCGGAGTTCACTTCACCGGAGGAGTAGATGATGCCAATGCTCTTCGCCTTGGGTGTGAACTGCTTGACCAGCTTGATCTGCTCTTCGACCGGGTTCATGTCGGTGGTGCCCGTTAGGTTCGAGCCGGGGGCGTCGAGCGAGTCTACGAGCTGAGCGGAAACCGGGTCGGTGACGGACGTGAACAGGACGGGAGTGTCAACGATGGATTGCGCAATTGCCTGAGCTGAAGGGGTTGCGATAGCTAGGATCAGGTCGTGATCTGCTTCTGCGAACTTCGCAGCGATCGAGGTTGCGGTTGCCTGATCCCCTTGGGCGTTCTGTTCGTCGAACTTCACGTTTAAGCCAGCGTCGGTAAACGCCTGCTTAAAGCCTTCGCGTGCAGCATCGAGCGAGGTGTGAGTGGTGATCTGGCTGATGCCGATCGAGTATTCCTCAGACGCACCGGCTGCTCCCGATTCGGATCCGGTCGATGCTGAGCCGGAGCATCCAGCAAGGACAAGGGCGAGCGCTGCGCCAGTGACAGCACTGATCTGCGCGGTGCGTTTCATGGTGAACTCCACGTGTTGACGTTTACGGTTGGAGGGCCAGCCGGGCTGACCTTCTTCCATGACGCTAACGAGTGAAGTGGTTTTCAAGGAGTGGGTGTTCAGTGGGTGAACATAGAGCGGTCGAAAATATCTCAGAATATGAAACCGGGTACTCCGTTTTGAGCGTGCTGATTCTGAGTTGAAACAAAACGACTAAAAATCAGGCAAAACGGTGTTCAACGAAAGAATTCACTCAAGTCCAAGAGCGTGGCGCGCGCGATAGCGCCCATCTCCACCATCGAAGGCGCCGACAACCGCATCGGCGGCCGCGTGACACTGCTCAAGAGAAACCTGACCAAGCTGAGCGCCCACACCGGAAATCGCACTTGACGCCATCGACAGCGATGTCACACCCATGCCCACAAGTACGCACGCCAGAAGCGGATCGGCGGCTGCTTCACCGCACACACCAACGGGCTTGCCTAACCGCAGTCCCGCTTCGACGACCTTACGGATCAGCGCAAGCGGGGCGGGCTGCCACGGATCGGAGTACTCCGCCAGGTTTGCTGACAGACGGTCAGCGGCCATCGTGTACTGGGTTAGGTCATTCGTACCGATAGAAACAAAGTCCACGTACTCCATGATCTGGTCGATCAGGATTGCGGTCGCGGGGACCTCGACCATCACCCCAGCCTTCAATGACACGCCAAAAACGTCGTTACGTTCGTTAATCAACCCGGCAAACCAGCGTGCTTCAGCGGCAGTAGCGATCATCGGTGCCATCACCCACACGTCGGTGTCGGGGGCAGTCATGGCTGCGACGGCAATCGCGTCCAGCTGATTAGCCAGAACATTCGGGTGAATGCCGTTAATCCGGATACCGCGAACACCCAGCGCGGGGTTCGGCTCATCACGTAGCGTCGCGTAGGCAACCGGCTTGTCAGATCCTGCATCCAGAGTGCGAACCACAACCTTCGATCCGCTCCATGCCAGCAGTGCCTGAGAGTAGGAGCGCGCTTGCTCTTCAACGCTGGGCTCAGTCGGGTGGTCAAGGAATGCTAGCTCGGTGCGCATCAAACCGACGCCCTCAGCGAAGCTGGACTCGTGAGCCGAAGTAGCGCTGGGCCCGTCCTGAACGTTCGCCAACAGTTGGACATGCACCCCATCCGAGGTCTGCGCGGGGCCCGTCCATGAACGAATCAGTTCCAGTCGCGCTGCATCAGCCCGGACTTTTTCGAGTGCCGCGGCCTCGTCGATCCCGGTTGTGATCGCACCCGTCCCACCGTCGACCAAGACGGGCACCTCCGACGCAATCTGATCCACCTGGCGTGCTGCCACGATGCACGGAATCGCCAGCTGGCGCGAAATGATCGACGTGTGCGAGGTCGGACCACCTAACTGAGTCACGATTGCGACGCATAAATTCGGGTCTAAGCTTGCGGTGTCGGCGGGCGACAGATCATCCGCCAGCAGGACAAACGGGTAATCGCAGTGCGGGATACCCGGCTCAGGCACGCCCTGCAGGTGCGCGATCACGCGGTCACGAACGTCGCGCAAGTCAGTCGTGCGCTCCGCCATCACACCGCCGGCAGTCTCGAACATGACGACGAACCGCTCGGTCGCCTTCATCACCGCCTGAATCGCAGGGATGCCGTCGCGGATGCGCTTCGACACGTCCTTCGTCCACGCGCGGTCAGTGGCCAGCGACGAGGTCACGATCAGAACGTCAGCCACTTGCCCGGTGGTTTTTGAAGCACGATTCATGAGCGAGTCAGCCACGGCATTTGCACAATCAAGGAAGCGACTTACTTCGGCTTCGCGGACATCATCCGGCAAAGCAGGAGCCGACTCAGGCGGAAGTTCAGGCCTGCGCACCCAGAGTGCCGGGGCGTAGGCAACACCTTGAACAACAGGAGTTCCATAGATTGTGATCGGGTCAGCCATGCGAGCCTCCTTGCTCAACGGGTCACGTGCTGTGACCAGCATAAAAGCTCACTTGAACACAAGCGATTGTCAACCCTGATCCTGCACAAGTGACCTAGAAGGGCCCCGATTGATGTTTCGTTTGTCCGCCCATTGTGTTTCCTTTGCCCGTATGGCGGTCGCACTCCCGCTAGATAGGGCGCATCTCTAGGATGAAAGGACGCACGAAAGTGCGTAGTAAAAGAAGAAATGGGGAACCGTGGCACTCATCGTGCAGAAGTATGGTGGCTCATCCGTCGCAGATGTTGAAGCGATGAAACGAGTCGCCCGCCGAGTCGTCGAAACTCACCAGGCAGGACACCAAGTCGTTGTCGTCGTATCCGCAATGGGCGACACTACCGACGACCTGCTCGACACAGCCGCGCAAATCACCCAGCACGCCCCCGAACGCGAGATGGACATTCTGCTGTCCGCCGGCGAGCGTATCTCCATGTCTCTGCTGTCCATGGCAGTCAACGAACTCGGCGTTCAAGCCCAGGCGTTCACCGGCGCTCAGGCCGGTATTAAAACGACTTCACACTATGGGCGTGCCCAGATCGTCGGTCTGGTTACCGAACGCATTGCCCGCACCGTCAAAGACGGTCACATTGCCATCGTCGCCGGGTTTCAAGGAATCTCCGAAGATGACGATGTCACCACGCTGGGCCGTGGCGGATCGGATACGACCGCAGTCGCGCTCGCGGCAGCCCTGCACGCTGACGTCTGCGAAATCTACACCGACGTCGACGGTCTGTTCTCCGCAGATCCTCGTATTGTCCCCAAGGCGCACCGTCTGCGTCGCGTCACCCAGGAAGAAACCCTCGAACTTGCTGCGCACGGAGCAAAGATTCTGCACCTGCGCGCCGTCGAATTCGCGCGTCGCTACAAGGTGCCGCTTCACGTCCGCTCATCGTTCTCAGAAAAGAACGGCACCTGGATCTTCGACGGTCCAGCAAACCCAGAACTTAAGGGACTCGTTCCCTCAGCCGCACTTGTCGATCCGCAGGAGGACCCCATGGAACAGCCAATCATCTCCGGTATCGCCCACGACCGCTCCCAGGACAAGATCACCGTCACCAACCTGCCGAACACCCCCGGTATGGCAGCGCGCGTCTTCTCCATCTGCGCCGAGGTCGGCGCAAACGTCGACATGATCGTTCAGAACGTTCCAGTCTCTGACTCGACCCGCGCGAACGTAACCTTCACGCTTCCCGAAGGCGATGCACAGCGCACGCTCAACGCTCTTGAAGCTGCGCGCGACGAAATCGGCTTCGACCAGTTGCGTTACAACCCGAACATCGGCAAGCTTTCGCTGGTTGGAGCGGGCATGCGCACCAACCCGGGTGTGTCCGCCAAGCTGTTCGAGGCCCTGTCTGATGCCGGCATCAACATCGAGATGATTTCGACTTCCGAAATCCGTATCTCCGTTGTCACCCGCCTCGACGATCTTGACCGCGCAGTCCAGGCCGTCCACACGGCATTCGGCCTTGACGCCACCGAATCTGAGGCAGTCGTCTACGGTGGCACCGGACGCTGAAAGGCGCACCGCTCGTCGCTTCGCCCCTTATGGGGATTATGAGAGAAACGCTAGGCGGCCTCGTCAGTTTAAAATCGCAGACTTCCGCGTGAAAACCACGCCGGATCCCTCGGTCGCCCCACCGTATGGGCGCCCACACCAAAGGAGAAAACAATGACCGGACTGAACGTCGCAGTCGTCGGAGCAACCGGACAGGTTGGCCGAGTCATGCGCACTCTGCTCGAAGAACGCGACTTCCCCGTGAAGTCGATTCGCTTCTTCTCTTCTGCTCGCTCGGCGGGCACGACCCTGACTTTCAAGGGTGAAGAGATTACGGTCGAAGACGTCGCCACCGCGAACTACGACGGTATCGATATTGCTGTTTTCTCTGCGGGTGCCTCAGCCTCGCTTGAGTACGCGCCGAAGCTCGTTGCGGCCGGCGCGGTTGTTGTCGACAACTCTTCCGCATGGCGCAAGGACCCGGACGTGCCACTGGTCGTGTCTGAGGTCAATCCCGAGGACATCACGAACCGTCCCAAGGGCATCATCGCGAACCCAAACTGCACGACCATGGCAGCTATGCCGGTTCTGCGCCCGTTGGTTGACAAGGCGGGTGGCCTGAAGCGCCTGTTCGTCTCGTCCTACCAAGCAGTCTCCGGTTCCGGCTTGAAGGGCGTCGAAGAACTCGTGCGCCAGACCGAAGCCGGCGTCACTCAGAATCTTGCCGGTCTTGCACTAGATGGCCGCGCGGTCACTCTGCCCGATCCGCAGGTCTACGTCGCCCCGATCGCATTCGACGTTGTGGCCCTGGCCGGTTCGATCGTTGACGATGGATCGGAAGAGACCGATGAAGAGCAGAAACTCCGCAACGAGTCCCGCCGAATCCTGCATATCCCGGACCTCAAGGTGTCGGGCACCTGCGTCCGCGTCCCTGTTTTTACCGGCCATACGCTTTCGATCCACGCCGAATTCTCCGGTGCGATCACCCCCGATGAGGCGCGTTCCGTCCTGGGAACCGCTGACGGTGTCCGCGTCGTCAACGTTCCGACTCCGCTTGAAGCCGCGGGGCGTGATGAGGTTCTGGTCGGTCGTATTCGCCAGGATCAGGCTGTCGATGACAACTGCGGTCTGGTTCTGGTCGTCGCCGGCGATAACCTGCGTAAGGGCGCTGCCCTCAACGCAATCCAGGTCGCCGAACTGGTGGCAGCTGAACTGCTTGCCTGACCAGGCGCATCAAGCCAAGCCTAGGGAAGGGGCGCTGGGATAAAACCCCAGCGCCCCATTCCTTTACGCGACTTCGTTGTCCGCATCTGAGCTCGGAAGCACCCACCCCGACGTCACATCAAACTCAACCAGTGCACCGACTTCAAAGGGAGTTGATGTGTTGGGCGTGCGGACAACCAACGTCCCGATCTCGGTTTCTACGTCATAGGACATATGGGATCTGACGAACGAAGCGGAAATGATTTGCCCGTGGCGCCCGATTACCGAATACGGAGCACTGGGAGTCAAATGAATATTCTCGGGCGGAATGCTGATCTGAGCGTCTCCCGGCTTCGTGCCGTGGGGAGCAGGAATCGAATAGGTCACAGTCCCACACGTCACCGTTGCCAGCAGAAGCGATGAAGCGGGAACCTTGTCAACACTTTCGACCGTGCCCGACACGATGTTGGGGATGCCCATCAGGTGCGCAACTTCGATGGAATTCGGTTGTGTATACAGCATTCGCGCGGTGTCGATCTGCAAGCATCGACCCGAATCCAACAGCATGATTCGATCGGCGACCAGACATGCTTCGGTCACATCGTGCGTCACGTAGAGAACTGCACTGCCCAAGCGTCGAACCTCGCGAATCAGGGAGGCTCGGATTGTTGACGCAACGGATGCACCCACGTGTGCGAGAGGCTCATCCAACAGCAGGACGGAGGGTCGTCGCACAAGTGTCCGTGCCAGAGCGACGCGTTGAGACTGACCGCCCGACAGCTGGTAGGGGTAGCGTGATGCTAGGCCGACGATACCCATGCGAACCATGATCGAATCGATCAAAGACTCGCGCTGAGCAGGGGGAACATCCGTACTCTCCAGCGCGAAAGCAATGTTTTTGTGGACGTTCATGTGATTGAACAACGAGGGCGTCTGAAAAAGTAGGCCGGTTGGGCGTTTTCCTGCGGGAAGAGTGGTGATGTCCGAGCCGTCAACGACGATGGAACCACTTCTGGCTGTTTCGATGCCCGCAAGGGTATGTAAGAGCGTCGTCTTGCCACACCCCGACGGCCCAACGACGGCAACGATCTCGGCAGAGGCAACGTCGAATGAAATGTCGCTCAGGATGCGTGAGCCACGGTGAACGTCCAGACCACGAACATGCAGTCCGGAGTTCATGTGAATAGAGGTTGTCATAGGCTCTTCCTGACATATCCGGAGTGACGTGTTGTTGAGGTAATGAATGCGATGCCCAAACTAATCATGACCAGGGCAGATGATGCGGCGAGCGTGCCAAGAGCTAACACTGACCAGTGATCGCCGTGGATGCCAAGTGGAAGAAGCGCAACGGCGGGGAACGCGGAACCGACGGGGACAACGAACGCCGAGGGGGCACTCATACACATGAGCAACCCGCTGAGTGCTGCAAACACACCGATCAGTCGAGCTGCCAAGGCGGGAATCACCACTGTGAGAGTGGTGCGCGTAGTGCTTGCTCCCAGTTCTTCCGCGATCCTCATCGCTTGGCGAACAGAGAGCAGTGAGAACGACATCAGGAAATATGAGGCCGGCAGGGCAAGAAGAAGATTGGTGAGAACCACCGTCAGCATGCCACCCGCAATCGAGCCGCCGCCCAACAAGCGTGGCAGGATCGTGTGGTCGCCGATTGATATCGGGTGTTGGAAAACTAAGTGAATCAGAATTCCGCCGGCAATGGGGGCGGACAGTAAGGCAGTCAAGAACAGGGCGTTGATCGCGCGGGGGAATGCCCAGCGATGCTGGGCAATCAAGAATCCTATTGCTGCGCTCAGCGGGACGATGCCCAGGATCAGCAGTGATTCTCTGACGGTCTGCCCCAAGAGTTCCGCAGATGCGGTGTGGATGAACCAATGGGATGCTCCGACGAGCATCACGATGATGATTCCTGCACTCACAATTGCGGATATCAACGCGAAGGGGATGACGCTTGCGGATAGAGTCGGAAGGTATTCCTTCAGCGGGGTTGGATAGGTTGTCTGTCGGGCTGTGTAACGAGTCAGCGTCAAGCTATGCAAAACGATGAACGTGGTCGCGGACGCGACTCCAACGTAGATGAATGCGATGTGAGTGGGGACGGAAGAATCGAGTCCTGAGTTCAACGCATTGAGCGCCAACACCGGTAGGTACGGTTCAGCCGACGCGTTCGTGCTTGTTGCTGACACGTCGGAAGCTGCCATGAATGTGGTCAACGCGAATGCGGGGATCAGGGCTGCTCGGATGCGTGGAGCAAGAAGCTTTTTAAAAATGTTTCGCTCGGGGTTCCCGAATGCGACTGCTGTTTGGACTTCAGCGTGGTTGAAGGACGACAGGATGAAGCTCAGCATGAGGGCAGCGAAGGGGCTTGCGTTGATGGCAAGTGCGACGATGATTGTTGCCTGCGAGTAGGGTGGGGCGCCCATCCAGATCAGTGCTTGAGCGATGACTGCCGGTGGGATCAGTGCAGGCAAGAGTGCTGGAAGAATCCAGATGAATGTTCGTCGGGAGCGCAGGTACAGGGGGAGTGCGATTGCGATTCCGAGGATTGTCGCGCCCAGTCCGGCTAGCGTGCTAATTTTCAGCGTGCGAATGGCAGTGGGGACGAGGTCACTCCATGACAATTCATCGGCTAGGGGTAAAGATTCAGTGTCTGACACGCGGTGGTTGGCGCTGGTCGCGCCAATGGGGGCGGGTACGTCCTGGGTGGGCGATGGAAGGTAGACCTCTTTCGTCCATCGCCTAATCAGGGTTGCGCGGTGAAAAGAGGCCGCGCTGGGGTCATCGCCAAAGATTGATATTCCGAGTGTTTCAAGGCGTCGTGAAATATGTTCGGGGAGGCGTGTGCTGACGGGGGATTGGTCTGCGACCTCGGCACCAAGCGCCTGTCCTTCGTCGCTGACAACCCACTGCAGGAACTTTTGTGCGTCCTCTGATTCGTGAGTGCGTCGGGGAAGAGATGCCGCTCCGATTTCGAAGCCGGTTCCGTCAAGCGGGTAGGTGACCATGACGTCGGCGCCATGTTGTGCTTCAAGGCGACAGTAGTTGTCGAAAGTGATAGATGCGGGTGAGCGTCCGATTGCGACAAGGTGTGCGGGGTCGGTTCCTGAGTTCACGTAGGTCAAGGTGTGAGCGTCGACTTGGCGCAGGAATTGGATTGCTTGCGAGGCGCTGCTGAAGCGTTCTTCCTGCACGTTCAAAAATGTTGCTGCTGTTCCCGAGGTCAGGGGAGAAGGGACGATCAGGGGGAGCGAAGTTGATGACAGGTCCTGCCAGCTTCGAAGACCCTGAGGGGATTGTGTGACCGTTCGTGACTGGCAGAAGGACAAGATGCCACCGTAAATCCCGAACCACGATTGAGAGTGGAAAGCATCGGGTAGCCCACCGGTGTCAACGTCCGGGGCACGGCGAAGTAGTCCGAGGTTTTCGGCTTGGGCGTGCGCTTCGGCTGGACCACCAACCCAGACGTCGAATTCTGAGTGGCCACGGGTTGATATCAGGCGAGCAAGGGCTTCTGACGTTGGTACCCGTACGACGTCGACGCTTGTCCCTTCGCGTTGCTCGTAGCGCCTAGCGAGAGCTTCGCACACCTTTGACGTGTTGGAGCACAGGATTCTTAGGTCCGGCTTTGAGTCTGCGAAAAGAAGACAGAGCGGCGAGATGCTGATGATCCCCACGACTGCCACCGCGATCAGGGAATTGAGGCGGCTGTGGCGTAGGGATTTCATAGGAACCAGACTAGTGCGAGGATGCAGTATCGCCGGCGACCAAGATTGGGAAGTCGCCGGCGATACACATCGGGGAAGAAGGTCACTTATTGGCTACGTGACGCTCCATGAGGGCTCGTTCATCCTTGCCGACGATCATCATCAAGATGACGGCGACGACGGCAACGACAATAAGGAAGCCATAGGCGATGTTCCAGCCGAAGTTGTGGATCAGCAGACCAACGCCGGACGATGCCAGGGTTGCGCCGAGCAGGTATCCGAAGAGGCCGGTGAAGCCAGCTGCGGTGCCCGCAACATTCGTGGGTGAAAGGTCAATTGCTTGAAGACCGATCAGCATGACCGGGCCGTAGATCAGGCCACCGATAATGGCGATGAGCAGGTAGAAGACCCAGATGGGGGCGCTGTAAGGCATGAGCCAGTAGGCGAGAAGAGCAATGCCAACGCCTGCCAGGAAGAGTATGCCTGCGCCTGAACGCCAGCCCTTGAAGATCTTGTCGGAAACCCAGCCACAGAGCAGGGTGCCGGCGATGCCGGCGCCTTCGTAGATTGCGAAGCCAAGGATGCCTTCTTTGACGTTGACTCCGTGAACCTGTTCGGTCAGGTAGATCGGGATCCAGTTGAGGACTCCGTAGCGGAGCGTGTAGACGAAGACGTTGGTGATGGCCAGGAGGACGACGACGCGGTTGGTCAGGACGTGCTTGAACAGCATTTCCTTCCACGGCATATCCGAGGTTTCCTTCACCTTTGCCGGGTCGTTGCGGTATTCCTCGATCGGTGGAAGACCGAGGGCTTCGGGGCGGTCGCGGACAAGGATCAGTGCAATGAGGGCGACGATGAGCGCTGCAATTGCCGGTGCCCAGAAGGCGGGACGCCAGTCAGCATCGGAGGTTGCGAAGGTGTCGAGTGCCCAAGCGGAGAGCAGGCCGACGCCCGCGCCACCAACGTTGTGTGCACAGTTCCAGATCGAGGTCATCCAGCCACGTTCGGTGGTGGAGAACCAGTGGACTAGGACGCGACCCGAGGGAGGCCAGCCCATGCCCTGGAACCAGCCGTTGATGAACATCATGATCGCGAAGAGGCCGACTGATGCGGAAAGAACGGGCACGAATGCGATCAGCAGGTTCATGATTGCCGAGAGTGCCAGGCCGATCGGCATGAAGTAGCGTGCGTTTGCGCGGTCGGACAGCATAGCCATGAAGAACTTCGACAGGCCGTATGCGAAGAGCACTGCGTTGGCGACGATGCCGATGCCGGCAGCGTTCATGATGTCGTGTTCCTTCAGGATTGCCGACACCAGTGACACATTGTTACGGATCAGGTAGAAGCCGGCGTATCCGAGGAAGATTCCCATGAACACCTTGAAGCGCCATGAGCGGTACATCGAGTCAACGCGTTCGGGGCTGACGGGCGATGCTGCCGGTGGCGCCGAAAGGAAACCCAAAGAGTTTGACTGGGAAGACAACATTGTCTCCTTATGTTGAAGAGTTAAGACTTAATGATTGTGTCTTCTGATTGGTGACAACTTGGGCGGGTTTTGGTGGCGCTTGGAAACAGTGCTGTTACCAAAGTGCGCGGGCTACGTTCCAAAGTGCGCGGGCTAGGTGCGTGCGCGCGGTCTGCGGACACAATGGGGGAACACGAGGCTCCTTATTAAGGGCGAGTGCTTAAAATCAGCGTCATGAGGCGTCGATGACGAAACGGTAGCCTCGTCCCCTGACCGACTGGATACACGAAGAGTCGATGCCCGCGCGTTCTAGCTGACGGCGAAGGCGGTACATCGTCGTTTTGATCATGTCGTGTGCGCCGACTTGGTCGGTTGTGGACCAGCCTTCGCTCAGGAGGTCTCGCCAGGGGATGTCCTGGTTTGGTCGCGAGGCCAGGATTGTCAGGACACGCTGTTCGGTGGGGCTGAGTGGAATGACGACTCCGTCCCAGGTCATGCGTTGCATATCAGCATCGATGGTGATGGGCCCGAGGTGCACGGATTCTTGTTGGCGTACAGGCTGGGTTCGCCTGACGATTGCTTGGGCGCGCAGTGCGAGCTCGCGGGGACTGAAGGGTTTGGTCACGTAGTCGTCGGCGCCTGCCTCGAGGCCAACGATACGGTCTTCCTCATCACCAAGGGCAGTAAGCAAAATGATCGGAACCGCCATGCCGGCGCCACGGATTCTTCGGGTCAGGTCAACGCCTGATCCGGTCGGCGTCATGACGTCAAGGACAACCAGATCAACACTGCGATCCTGAAGGTATTGCCAGGCTTTTGTGGTGTTGGGTTTCGTTTCGCAAGTGAAGCCTTGGGTTTCCAGCGCGAAGGCGATGATTGAGAGCATCTGGGGTTCGTCGTCGACGACAAGTGCGTGCTGTCCCATCACTTCCCCTTCGGCAGTACAACGTGGATGACCGTGCCACACTCAGGCAACGAGTCCACCATAATTCTGCCACCGTGCGCCTCGATTATTCGTTGGGAGACCATCAGTCCGATTCCGGATCCCTGGCCACTGGTGGTGTCCGACGTGAAAGCATCGAACATTTTTTCTTGGGTTTCAGGGGTAATTCCCGGGCCGGAGTCCTCGACGGTGATTTGCGCTCCGCCATCTTCGGTTGAGGCGACGCTGATCGTGATCGGCGAGGTGCCGTCTCCGTGGTGGAGTGAGTTGTTGATGAGGTTCCACATGACTTGCCGGAGCATGGTGGCGTTCGCGTGGATGTTGAGGACTCCCCCGACCGCGTTCACATGGATGGGGGTGCTGGTGATACGTCGCATTTCTCGTGCGGTTGAGGTAACGATGTCTCGGACGTCGACGAGCTCGGTTGACAGTGTTTCGCCACGTGAGAGTTTGAGGTCGGTGATGATTGACTCGGTCAGGTCGATGACCTGCTGAGTGTTCGTTGTCATGGTGCGAACGAAGTGGCGTTGCTGTTCGGTCAGGTCGCCAGCAAGACCTTCTTCGAGCAGTTCGCCGGCCCCGCGGATGAGTGCCAGCGGAGTACGGATCTCGTGGGCGATGATGGCGGGTCGGTATGTCAGCAGATCGTTGCCCGTTTCGTCAGCGTGATTCTTCTTTTTCAGTGGGGTGGCACCCCGCGTTTTTTCACCGTTGCGCGCCCGTGAAATGACGTAAATTAGGGCGATTGCGGTTGCAATAAACAAAAGCCACCCGACGATTGTGAAGATCATCGTCGGGTGGCTCATGGTTCAAGTGTGTCGCTAATGGTGCGACTTGCCAAACCGAGAAGGTGGGTTTCTGCCGGCTCACTTCTGGGATTCGGCAATGGATGCGCGAACCTGATCCATGTCGAGGTCGCGGATCTGCTGGATCAGATCGTCGAGTGCAGCACCCGGAAGGGCGCCGGACTGACGGAAGACGGCGACGCCATCGCGGAACGCCATGATCGTCGGGATGGACGAGATCTGAGCTGCGCGAGCAAGGTTCTGCTCTGCGTCGGTATCGACCTTGCCGAAGACGATGTCGGTGTGCTTGTTGGAGGCTTCTTCGTAGACCGGGCCGAACTGACGGCACGGGCCACACCACGTTGCCCAGAAGTCAACTAAGACGATGGCGTTTTCGGCGACGGTGGTTTCAAAGTTGTCGTTGTGAAGAGTGACGGTGGCCAATGTGGTCTCCTTATGTGCGGGGTTCGAGTGAACCCTGGGTGCGATTGTTTTCGCGTGCTCTATTGCTGGGAATCGCTTTGATTATTTCGTTGCGGTTTCCCGTTTCGTAGAGTTCAACGGCGTTAGCAGTGAATCTATTCCCTGCGATTGTTACAGAAGTGTGGTGTGCGTCGCACGTCTTTGACGGTAAGGCGGTTTCAGGGGGCCTCGTACCTGCGCGTCAGTGCGCGACTGGGCACCGCATGAAAGAGGCCTGGGTATTGTGCTCTTCGGCTTCGGCGCGCTTTTTCGGCGAGGGGAGTGCGTGGATTTTCTCCGACGAGGCTCCGACTGCACGCAAGACGAACGCTTCCGATGCTGCGTAGAGTGCGCGTCGCTTGTCAGGATCCGAGGGCAGGCGTTGCCCGGACAGGCAGGCGTGGATCAGCGCGACCAGAATGTGCGGGTCCTGCACGGGGATCGCTTCGCACTTCATCGCATCGATGAGGATGGTGAGAAGGAGGTTGCCGATCACGCCTGCATGCTCGTGAAGATGTTCGGACTTTTCCGTCGACATCTGATCGCGCAGGTGAACACGACTTGCCAGATGGTAGCGACTGGTCATCTCCAGGTGTGCGTGCACGTAGATGCGGAGGCGCTCAATCGGGTCGGATTCTGCGTCGATTGATTCGTGAAGAAGCGCCGAGAATTCTGCGGTTGCCTCGTTCATGTAGGCAAGGAGTAGAACTTCTTTGTCTTCGAAGTGGTTGTACACAGCGGTGCGTCCGACGTTGGCGCGCGACGCGATCTGCGACATGGTGATCGTGTCGAAAGACTGTTCGGCGAGGAGCCCTCCGAGCGCGTCGAAAAGCTTGTGGCGAGTCAGAGTGCGGTGGTTCTCTAGGGAATCTCCGATGATCTTAGGCATAGGGCTATTCTGACAGATACACCCCATGTGTCGCCAAATTATCTAGGTATTTGGTCATATATTCAGGCTCTTAGCGGTCCGCTGGCTCGAAACCGCATGTGCGTGCAACGGCCAGTGCAATCTCAAGATCGTGGCCAATCCAGTCAAGGGTGTCGACCTTATCTAAAGGAGTCCAGAGGAACTCACTATGGGAACCATTCAAAGTGGGGGCGGGCGCGTCCGGCGATAGTTCAGCTAACCAGACTCCCATTGTGCGCCCCTGCAAGATCGGCCACCACGTGCCCTCTTCCGTCATTACCTGAGCGCCCACGCGGATGACGGTGTTCATTTCTTCGCGTATTTCGCGGTGAAGTGCCTGAAGCGGGGTCTCGTCGCGATCGATCTTTCCACCGGGAAGCTCAAATTTTCCTGCCAGCTCGGGCGGGTATGAGCGCGCGGCGCAGAGCAACTGCGTTGGGTTGTCGAGCGAGTCGACGATGGCTGCGGCAACAACTAAGCGGGGCATGACTGCAGTGTAGGCGGTGCGTGTGGGACGAAGGTAGTGCATAGTTGTCGAAAAATTGTGCTGAGCGTCGACATGGGTAGCGTTGAAAGCCTGTTCAATTTCTGTATTATGTATTGCTCGCCTTCGTAGGCTTGTCGGATAATGGATGTGTGCAGTCTCATCAGAGACGCTCTCATTGTCAGCTTCCCCATCATCGACAGGACAGTAAATGAAGACACGAAACAGACTGATGGCGTTACTCGGCGCTTGCGGTCTTGTGGTGGCAATGATGCCGACACTTGCAGGCAGTGCCCAAGCGGCTGAATTGCCTTCTGACCTTCAGTTAGATAGCGGTTCAGGATATGTAGCGACCACGGATGTGAAGCTCGGTGGTGCTGTCAAGACGGAAGCACTTGCTGCAGTGAAGAAGTGGCGTCAAGATGCTCTGGATACGAACGTTCCATGGCCAAAGTATGACTCCCAGACCACGATGAGGCAGTACTTAGCGCAGAACGGTATTTCTGAGACTGATTATCTTCACCCAAAGTGGTCATACGAACTTGAAAAGATCGCCCTTCAACGAGCCGTTGAAGCTGCTGATTTCAAGGCTGGCCACACGCGTCCTGATGGATCGCATTGGTTTGATTTGAATTCCAACGGAGTCGAATCCCGCTCGGAAGTACTTGCGTGGGGTGGGCGCACCGTCTCGGCCGCTGTTGATCAGTGGGCTTGTACAGACAAAAATAGCCAGACACAGTGTGAGAAGAAGAATTACTTAACGAACAACGGCTCTGTAACGGGACACTACCTCTATCTCATTAATCCAAAGTGGAAGTCGTATGGAATAACAGGATATGTTGGCGCGGGAGCTGATTATGGCGCCGTGTGGGCAGGCCAGACGAATGAGTCGATTCAAGCGAATCAGGATGAGCTCAATCTCAGCGGGACCTACAGTTTTGTCACGACGTTGTCGGAAGGCCGAGTGAAGGAAGGCTATTCACCGGATAAGTTCAGTTGGTCTACTGGTGACGCAGGCTCCATGCCAACTGTCAAATACAACTACTTCAAGAAGCGCTACTCGGCAGCAGGTACATGGTCTTCGGACGATCCGGAAATTGCGACCGTTACTGCGGACGGTGCTTTCACAGCTGTGAAGGCCGGTTCTGCGACCTTCAAGCTCACCGCTAATGGGCACTCACTGACCTTCTCGGTGACAGTCGCCGACGATGCTGTCACTGCCGTGACGAATCCTGAGGCCGTGACTGTCGCATCGGGTACTGCTCCGACCCTGCCGAAGACTGTTTCGGCAACACACAAGAGCGGTAAGACCAAGGATGTCGCTGTTACCTGGGATGTTATTCCGGCTGACAAGTACAAGGCGCGTGCTGGTGGGTCCTTTATCGTTGAGGGTCATGTTGCAGGTTGGAACAAGCCGGTCGCGATTACCGTGAATGTCACTCCCGCGACTGTCACTGGTGCTGCGGTGAAGGGTTCGGATCATGTGACGACTCCTGCCGGTACTGCTCCGACTTTGCCGACGATGGCGACGTTGACGTGGTCGAATGGGGACACGACCGAGGCCTCGCTTTCGTTCTCGGCGTCTGACAAGTACAAGGTGCGTGAAGGTGGCGAGTACACTCTGAACGGTACTGCTGAAGGTTGGGACAAGCCCCTTTCTGTGACTGTGACTGTCACCCCCGCAACCGTCACGAAGGTTGAACCACTTGCCGATGTCACCACGATTGAGAAGAAGGCCCCGACCCTGCCGTCTCAGGCGGACTTCACTTGGTCGAATGGTGATAAGTCAAAGGAAACAATCACCTGGGAAACGATTCCTGAAACGCAATATGCGTCAGCGGGCACTTTCATGGTGAACGGTACCGCGCTGAACCAGAAAGTCACCGTAAAGGTCAACGTTGTTACGGCGATGGTGACCAATGTTGCTCCTGTTTCTGAGGTCACCACTGAATCGGGCGTTGCTCCTACGCTTCCGGCATCCACTGAGGTGACATGGTCGAACGGTCAGAAGACCACGGAGAACATCGCGTGGGATGCGATCACACCTGAACAGTATTCGCCTCGTGAAGGTGGATCATTCACTGTCAAGGGCACAGTTGCTGGTGAATCGATCACCGTTCAGGTGAAGGTGAATCCTGCGACGATCGGCCTCGTCACCGTGGATCCCACCCAAGTGGAAACCGAATCTGGCACTGCGCCGAAGCTCCCCGAGAGGGCCACTGTCGCATGGTCGAACGGTGAAAGCACCAGCGAAACTATCGCGTGGGCTGACAACAATGGCTACACGGTTCGTGAAGGCGGATCGTACGATCAGGCTGGCACCGTCCTTAACGGAGCAAAGACCGTGAGCGTCAAGGTCACCGTGAAGCCGGCAAAGGTCGTCAAGGTGGAAGAACTGCGGGCTACGACGACTGTTGGTACTGCTCCGCAACTCCCCAATACCCTCAAGGTCACGTGGAGCAATGGCGACGTCACCGATGAAGCTGTCGAGTGGAACATCGAGGGCCTGACGTGGGATACCCCTGCCGAGGGAATTCAGGTTCCAGGAACGGTTACCGCCCTTAAGCAAGACGTGACCGCCCTCGTGGACGTGACAGAAAAGCCTGCCGAATTGAAGCTTGCGCTGTCGGCTCAAACTGTCATGGAAGGTGATCAGGTCACGTTCACCGTCAGTGGTTTCAAAGCCGGAGAGGCTGTCACCTTCACCGTTCACTCGGATCCGATTACTGTCGCGACTGTCGATGCGGATGCGAATGGTGTGGCAAGCACCAAGTGGACTGTCCCAGACAACTTCGCCGGTGAACACACCGTCATTGCAAGCGGTCGTAGCGGATCGGTTGAACAGCCCTTCACCGTCAAGGCAAAGGCTCCGACTGCTACCGGTGCGGCGAAGACCCTGAAGAAGCGCCTTGCATCCACCGGTTTTGCTGGTGGCGCTACTGGCATTCTTGCTTTGGCGTTCGCCGGAGCCGGCGCGCTGGCAGTGAGCCGCAAACGACACTGATCTGCGTGCGCCAGGCTGATGCTGTCGGCCTGTCAAGCGTTGATGAAGAGGAGGGGCGTGATTCCTTGTGGGATAGCGCCCCTCCTCTCTTTGTCTGTCGCCTTGTTCTGTCGCCTTGGCTGACCAGTGTGTTTGGCCTCTGGTATGATTTAACCTGTTGCCAATGGCGATGAATTGCGGGCGTAGTTCATCGGTAGAATGGAAGCTTCCCAAGCTTCAGAGGCGGGTTCGATTCCCGTCGCCCGCTCCACTATGACGTCGAAAATGATAAGTAGGCGTTTGCGTTAGCGAGTACACCCCAAGGGGGTCAAAACGTTAGCGAGTGTATAGCGCGTTAGCTCTGACCTGCCGAAATACTTCCCGAGCACTATCACTTCGCTGTTGCCACGATTTCTGGGCATGAGAAAAGCCCGTCCGCGCACTCATGCACGAACGGGCTAAAAATTTCCCTCTAACCTCCTACAGCTGAACCCTCACTACCTCGCCAACTCGGAACACGAACCGGATCGTATCCTCGCCTACGATGGCGTGATCGATGAGTGCGCTCCACTGCGCGGGACGAAACTCGCTCACCGGTTCGCCCGCCAGATCATTCAGGGTTGTGGTGATGGCGGCATGCTTGGCAGTGTTCGCTACGATATCTGCTTCCAGGCTTGTTTTACGTGCAAGCGTCTTACGGTAGGTAGTATCGAGTTTGGTGTACTTGTTTTGGTAGGCGTCTTGGTCGAGCGCACACCGCTGGTTTTCCGCAATCAGCGTCTCGATCTGCTCGGTGAGTTCCACAAGTTTTGCCTGGCACGCTGCGGCTTGTTCTTCCAAACGGCTCGTATCGAACATGTCGCCAAGCACCTGCGGCAGCTGGCTTTCGTACCGGTGGCGGGCGATCAGTTGGTTGAGCGCTTGGACGAAAGAATCCTTGATCTGCTCGTCTTTCACCGTCGCGCTGCTGCAGGGATGTTCGTCTGTGTATTTGTGGTTGCATTGCCAGACTGTGTACTTGTATTTCGTGTTCGACGCCCACGTTTTACGCCCATACCACGCCCCACACTGAGAACATTTCAGCCGGGTGGAGAATAAGCCGACTTTCGCTGACGATATGTTGGCATGGCGGGTGGCGAGTTCGTATTGCACCTGATCCCAGATACGCGGAGCAATAATCGGCTCGTGATTACCTGATACGTAGTATTGGGGCACTTCACCCTCGTTGACCTTCATCTTCTTAGTAAGGAAATCGGTGGTAAACGTCTTTTGGAGAAGGGCGTCGCCCTTGTATTTTTCGTTGGATAGAATGGAGCGCACTGTCGAGGTTGACCACACTTCTTTCCCACGCGGGGTGAGAATCTTACGCTGCGCGAGCTCGGTTTTAATCTCACTGATCGCCATCCCGTCAAGGAAAAGCTGGTAGATCAACCGCACGGTCGGAGCCTGCGTCTCGTCGATGACGAGGCTGCCACCCTCGCCTTTCTTGTATCCGAGTAGGGATTTGTAGGGCACCATGATTTTTCCATCGGCAAAACGTTTCCTATGTCCCCAGGTGACGTTCTCGGAGATGGAGCGGGATTCTTCTTGCGCCAAGCTCGACATGATCGTGATGAGTAATTCGCCTTTGGCGTCAAAGGTATAAATATTTTCCTTCTCAAAATAAACCTCGACGCCTGCATCCTTGAGCTTGCGCACGGTAGTGAGCGAGTCGACGGTGTTGCGTGCGAACCGGGAGACGCTTTTGGTGAGGATCAGATCGATTTTGCCTGCCAGGGCGTCATCGATCATGGTTTGGAATCCCTCACGGCGCTTCATAGAGGTGCCAGAGATACCTTCGTCGCAGTACATGCCCGCGAACTGCCAATCATTACGGGAATGAATGTAGGTGGTGTAGTAGTCGATCTGAGCCTCGTAGGAGGAGGTTTGTTCTTCCATCTCGGTAGAGACGCGAGCGTAGGCGGCGACCCGTCTGCGTGCCGGTGCGCCAGATGAGGCTGCGGCAGATCGAAGCTTCTTTGTTGCGGGTATCGCGGTGACGGTGCGGTTCATGCCAGCCTCCCCTCACTGGTTAACCCCACTGGTGTCATGGTTCCATCCGCGAGGTGGAAGGTGAGCTGATGCTCGAAGGCCTCGATCATCACGATCTGCTCGCCAACCTGGACGGGGTCGAAACCCTGGGTGCCGAGCATGTCTGCGCAGGCTTGTTCGAGGAGTGTTTCGCGCAGGTTGTGCCCCCTACAGGGGTTGCCGTTCCCGGTGCAGGCACTCCAGCAGCGCCAGAACTTGTATGAGGTTCCAGACTTGTAGGTGCGGGTTTTGCGTTGATAGTTCTTCCCGCACGCCGCGCAGCAGATCCGCCCGGTGAATACGCCCGTGTTCTTTGACGGGGTCGCCGCCGGGCCCACCTCACGCCTGTGCGCGATTTCTGCTTGCACCGTGTCAAACATCGCCTGATCAATGATCGCTGGGAGGGCTTGCTCGACCCAGTATCGCGGCAGCTCCCCGTCGTTGAAGGAGCGTGTGGGTGCTTGGATTGTGGGGCGGTACATTTTCTGTAGCATTTGGCAGCCCTTGTACCGCTCGTTTTCGAGCATGCGACGAAACACGGATCCGTAGAACCGTCCCCCTCCCCGAGAGCGTTTACCTTCAGCGTTGAGCATGCCAGCGGTCTTTTCCGGGCTGATCCCATCGAGATAATTGGCAAACAGTAAGCGCACGATCTTGGCTTCTTCGTCGATGATGGTGAACTGGCCGTTTGCCCAGTGGTAGCCATAGACAACGAAGGAGTTCGTGCCACCGTTCTTGTATCGGTTGCGGATTGCCCATTTCACGTTCTGGGATAGCGAGCGTGATTCTTCTTGGGCGAACGAGGCCAGCAAGGTTAACAGCAGTTCCCCGTCAGCGCTAAGGGTGTCGATACGTTCGCGTTCGAACCGTACGGCCACGCCAAGGTCTTTGAGCTCACGGACCGTAGCGAGCAGGTCGACAGTGTTGCGGGCCAGGCGTGAGATTGATTTACACAACACAATATCGACACCCCCGCCCCTGGCTGCGTCCATCAAGTCGGCCAGGCCTTGCCGGGATTTCGTTGACGTGCCGGTGATACCCTCGTCGATAAACACGCCTGCATAGGCCCATCCGGGTGTGGACTGGATCAGGCGCGAATAATACGAAACCTGCGCCGATAGGGATGCTAACTGCTCTGTGCCGTTGGTTGAGACCCTCGCGTATGCTGCTACGTTGACCAGTTTCGGGGTCGGCGGCCGAACTGGTGTCACCACACTGATGTGTGCCACGTTTTCTCCTTTCGCGTTAGGTCTATACACGCTCTAAAGGCGGTGTTTATCCAGTCGTTTCGCCCACAATCTGTGGTTGATAGATCGGGTTCCGGTCCTCCCACAACAGCCGATAGGCACGCCGATACTCTGAAGATGTGAGCACACCCCGACTTGCCAGCATGCTTAAGACGTGAGCGTCAGTAATAAAGGCGAGTTCTCGGGCGAACATCTCAGGCTGTGTCATCTGATCAACCCGAGCCGTGAGAGCGTTCATGGTCGTCCGCCACGGGTGCCGAAGCGAGCACGTACATAACAGGCGTGGCAGCAGTACTTTTGGCCCGGTTTGTCCACGATCGCGAAGCGGCGTCCGCAGTGCGTACAGGTCTGCTCGCGCACTGGCTCGGTTTTCTGTCGGTGCCGCCACGCTTTATGTCTGCATGCGGGCGAGCAAAACCGAGCCCGAACACCTCCCCGAATGGGGCTGGCACACCACTGGCATACCTGCCAGGCCATCACCAACCCGGCGTCGAGATTTCGGTTGGTGCAGTACGAGCGGACCTGGTCACGAGTCAGGGCGCAAAACTCGGCAATCGCTTTATACCCCCAGCCCGCCGTGCGCAGGTTACGAATACGTTGTTCGTCAAGATCATTCACAGTGAGGTCACTCCCTTCACCCCACTGCCGACAAACCCGTATGTGTTAAATCCGTCCATGAAACGACGAAAAGCCCCGCCACCACCGGCTCCCCGAGGATTGGGAAGTCACAGTGATGACGGGGCTTCAATACGCCGTAGTAGCGTGCGGGGTTAGTAGCCGAGCTTGGCATTCACGCGCGCCTGAACAGCGGCGTAGAGGTTACCCAAGCGGCGCTTACGCTCATCCCCGTTGCCGTAGTCGCCGCGAATGACGGCGTCAGCCAGAGCATCAATGTTGGGCCCTGCGGGCTTCGTAGGCGTGTTGCCAGAGAGCTTCTCATTGACTCGCTGTTGAACAGCGGCGTAGCTGGCTCCGAGGCGACGTTTGCGCTCATCCCCGTTGCCGTAGTCGCCGCGAATCACCGCATCGGCAAGAGCGTCGATGTTCGGCGTTGCAGGAGCAGGTGCTGGTGTGAGCGCTGGCGCTGATGTAGCGCCGGTCATCTGGTCATACCAATACTGAGCGCGAGCCATGTAGGCGGCGTGCTGGGAACCAGCAAGAGATGCCGGACAAGCAGTGGCAGAGAAGTCCTTGTGCCCGAACACGTTCTTACCCCAGACCGGGCGGCCAAGACCGTAGAACTTGCAAACGGCCGCGACGAGGTGTGCTCCGTTATCCAAACATGCGTCGGATACCGACCAAGGATCGGAAGAAACATCGGCGTGTTCGATGCCGATACTGGTGGTGTTGGCGGCAAAGTTGCCTGCATGCCAGGCGGTGTCCCGGTCCCACACGAGCTGGCCGATGCGTCCGTCAGTTTGGACTTGGTAGTGGGCGGAAGCAGGACGGGACTGCCACACGTCGTAACAGCCCCTAATGGTGAGGTTTCCGGCGTTGTGGTGGATGATGACCTTATCGATCCGCCGACCGTTCCTGCCGGGTGTGTAGTGTGTGTTCATGATGAGGTCGATGTCGGCCTCAAGCGCGAGCCAATTCTTCATCAGTGAATCTCCTTATCTGTTGGGTGTTCAGCGGTTGTTTCGGTCAGTGAGGGTCTTGTTTCGGCGCGGTTGGCGATCGCATCGAGCGCGCCGCGCATTTGGGATGGGACGGGTAGGCCGAGGCGGGTGGCGTTTTCGACCAGGGAGATGCCTTCGTTGGATAGGTAGAAGAAGATGACCGCCGCTCGCAGCACGCCGGGTGCTCCGAGAATATGGACGTCGATGAGGTGGGCGAGGCCGACGAGGGTAAAGATGAGGATTTTGCGGCTGATACCCCTAAAACCGACGGATGAGCTGAGGCGGCGCTCGTTGATGGCGGCCAGCACCCCGGTGATGTAGTCGGCGATAGCGAAGACGATCAGGGCATAGACGAGGCCGTCGAGACCTCCAAGATAAGCGGCGAGCCACGCACCAATACCAGCGATGCCGGTTTGGATGGCGTGCCAGATGGCGTGTAGAGACATGAGAATGATTCCTTTCGTGGGCATAAAAATTGCCCACACCCATCAGTGGGTGAAGGCATCAAAAATTGGTGTAGCGCAGCGGGTTACATGGTTGGGTCGGTGAGCACCTCCAAGATTGGCAGGCTCAAGTCGAATGAGGCCGCCTGCGGCACGGGTAGCGTGATTTCCTCGACCTGTCTGGCTGGTGGCGTGGGCGTGGCATCGGATTCGACCGGGATGATGGGTAGCTGTACTTCTTCGCTAGACGTTGACTCATCGGCCGTGACTTCGGCCAGTTCTGTGTTTTCGTATTCGGTGGTCATTGGCCACCCTTGGTGATGGCGTCGTAGAGGACGTCGTAGGCTTCCGCCGACACGCCAGACAGTTCACCCTCATAGCCGTCAAGAAGTGCTTTCACGTCCTTGTCGTGGCCGTCGTAGGTGGGCCCGGAGACTTCCGCAACAGATGCCAGTAGTGATTGGCGTGCGTCGAGGAATTCACTGGCTTTGTCGGGGTTGGCGAGCATGAAGGTGCCGTCGTCTGCGAACACTGGGCGACCCTGATCGTCGAGTGTTGCGAATTGGGTGACGAGGTCGTATTCATCTTCCCCGAACCGGGCAATCGCTTCCTTCACTAGCGTCAGGAGTTTCGAGCGAGCACGGGACTGCGCCGCCTTGAGCGGCATATTGGTGAGTAGGTCGGCGATGGGTTGCAAATGGTGGTTGGCGAGCATGATCTTCATCAGTATTTCCTTTTACTTATGCGAGGTTGGTGGACATGGTCGATAAGCCAGTGTTGGAGAAGTACCGCCACGTGATGTTCGACCCAGACCCGGAGATGGATGTGATCCACCCCTGATTGAGTAAGGTCAGGATTGCGTTCATCCGCGACATCAAATCCTTGGTGCGATCAAAGAGACGGGTCATGTTGTAATACGAGCCGTTAGTGACCACCATCAGGTCATAGGTGTGAAACACGATCTTCGACAGCCCGCTTGGCCCCACCCAGCCCGAATAGGTTCCCTTGCCCGTCAGCGTGCAGTCCTGCAAGGTCACATATCGTGAGCCCGTCGTGTAGAACTTATAGCCACCAGTACGCAGATCGGAGCCGAGATGGATACCGGATTTCCCGTAAAACAATCCCTTCGGATCCAACGTCAAACACGTGTAGTAGGTGCCGCCGTCTGCCTTCTGGTAGGTCCAGGCAACGTAGTCGCCTTTGTAAGCAAGTTGGTTGACGATTCCTTGCACATTCGGCTTATCTTTATGAGCCCGCCGCGCGAACTCACCGATATAACGGGTGCCGTACCAAAACTGCATCCCAGCGCTCGTAATCTTGCCCTCCAGCATGGAGCCGTCATACCAAGCGATCTGATACGGGGTGATGCGGATAGATTGCGTCCAACCTGCCAGGCCTACTTGGATGGCGTTGGTCGCGAGCTTGTCGGCCGTAATCGACCGCGCCCCAATCCGAGCCGCCGACAACGTCCCGGTGGTGATCTTCCCAGCATCCAGCGAAGCAATCTTGGCCGATGTGACCGCAGCGTCTTTAATCATCGCATTGGTGATGTATCCGTTGGCGATCGTGAGCTTATCGGAGGTAATGGACCCTGCTGCGATGCGTGCAGCCGACAAAGTGCCAGTCATAATCTTGTTCGCGGATAGGCTGCCAACCTTCGCATCCGTGATCGCCGCATTCGCGATCATCGCATTCGTAATAAACCCGTTGGCGATCGTCAGCTTGTCTGAGGTGATGGATCCAGCCTGAATGCGTGCCGCTGCCAGGTAGCCCGAGGTGATCTTGTCTGCCGACAGTGAGCTGATTTTCGCGTTGGTGATCGCGGCATCAGCGATGTGTGCGGTGCCGATGGCGGCGTCTGCGATGTGTGCTTGGCTGATCGCTTTCGACCCGATCATCGCGCCACCCACCGGTGTCTGCTCCCATTGGTTGTTGGTGAGAATGTATTGGCGGGCGATCACGCCGTCTACGCGCACTTGCCATAGCGCACCCTCCGGCCTGCCAGCCGCGTCCGCTACGCTCGGGTCAACAACGGCAACCGTGAGCCGCCCATCCGAGGTAACCGCAACGTCGTGGGCATCTTGCGCCAACTGGGTAGCACCAGCGGCTGCGGTATTGGCCTGGTCAATATCGACCTGCGCCGAAGCCATCTGAGTGGCGACAGCATCGGCGGCGGTTTGTGCGTCTTGTGCGGTGGTGAGGGCTTGGTCGACCTGCGTGCGTGCTGCGTCGAGTTCCGCGCTGATCTGTGCATGGTTCAGATCGGTGGCGAGGGCGACCCAGCCGGGCTGCCCGGTGTCGGTGAGCCGGTATATCCAGATTTCGGTGGTTTCGCCGTTGCTTTTGAACCATGTGTCGCCGAGCTGTGCCTTCTCGGGCTGGGTGGTGCCGTAGTGGTTGGTGTTCTTCCCATCAGCGCTTGCGAGGGCGAATCCTGCCGTATCCGATGCAGCCACCGCCGTATTGATGGCAGTCTTCACTTGCCGGGTGACGGACGTGAACTTCCGAGCAGTAGAACCCAGTTCGACCGAAATGTACTGGAGCGCGAGTGGGTTGTATTCGTAAGCGACCACCCGTGCCGTGAGCGCAACACCAAGATCAGCGTGGCGGACGGTCACGGTGTCGCCAATTTCGACGGTTTCCAGCCGTGCGAGGTCAGCGTATTCACGGGTTTGTGAAAGGTCAGTGAAGCGGATCTTGTACGACCCGGACGGCTCATCCACATGCTTGGCGCTGAATTCTGCTGCTGCCAGATGGCGCAACTGCGCGTGTGCTTGGTCGAGTGGAAGCTCGCCTTCACGTGGGTTGTCTTTATCCGTGATGGCTTTGACTTGTCCGTAGCGGATGACGCGGATACGCGGCACCACATAATCACCCAACTTCAGCGAATCCACATAGAGCTCGGGTAGGAGTAGGCCGTCGTAGCCCACCGGGAGAATCCGCGTCGCCACCGTCGAAAAATCAATGGATGACTCAAACCCAGTGAGGTTCTTCCGATCACGGATGACAACGCCTGTATTTCGCCCACGCCGAGCGGAGTGATGGATATGGAAATTATCGCGGGCCAGTTCGCCGCCCCAGCGCGAGATGAGCGTGTTATCCTCGCCCGCATCCATGAGAGCTTGGGCGATGGGCATGCGTACCATCCGTGCCGAGGATCGCGTCACCGTATCCGAGCTTGTGGCAGTGAAATTATGGTTGGTGTTTGCCGCGCCAAGGATTTGAGTGAGTGCATCTTTCGCGGTTTTGTTGACAACGTAGGTGTCGGCGATGAGGTTCGCGGCCAGATCATAGAAGACATGAAACGCCGTCACTTCCAGCGTTCCTTCGAGGGTGGTGACGACCTCGCTGATCCGGAAACCCTGCCGTTGCTCCAATCCTGGCACGGGCGCTGCCACAATGTTCTCAAGTACGAGGTGCGTGGCTGCGGGGCCGTCTGCTGGGTAGGTGAAGGTCAGGGAGAATTCGCCACCTAGTTCTTCCGTCACGATCGGGTTGATGATCTCTCGGTCGAGGACACCGAGGCCGGTGGCGGTGAATGTCGTGGCGGTGCGGTCGTGAACCGTAATCATGAGTGAGCCTTCCAAACAAAACACAACGACCACCCCCGTAAAGGGATGGCCGTCAAAGAAAGATGTAGTGAGCGGCGGATTAGGGGTTGCGCCAATTCGGCACAATGAGCACTTGTGAGATGCCAGTACCGAGAGTGATCCGATTGACCCCAGGCTTGAAGGTTGGGAATGCTTCACTGAGCGCATCGGTCTGGACTTTCCCGTGGGCGTGTGCGACGAGACGCGCGCTGTCGAGCGTGACGGAACCTGCTGGCGAATTCACGTGATAGACGCGCGCATTGATCGTCAGCGAGAGCGCCCCGGTGCCATAGACGGTGATGATCGGATCGGCATCGAGTAGGCCGGGGTTCGTGATCGCCCCAGACTCCGACATCGTTACCGACTTCAAGCCCTCAGACAAATAGCTGAAGGGCTGGCAGGTGAGCCGCGCGGTGAACAGCCCCCACCCCGACAGCTCCCGGCGCAACTCGCCAACTTCGCAGTGCTTAACCTTCCGATACACACCCGACTCACCAGTGAACGCGATCATGGACGCGCCCGTCAGCTCGTGAGAAGCCTGTCTATACTGGTGGAGCCCGTCACGGATAGACACGGCGAGCTCAAGCTCGACCTCGGTATCCTCCCAGCCCGTGAAGCGCGTGAGGGTCCCGGCGCGGCCTTCGACCTCAATATCATCCACCGCACGGACGGCGGCGGGAATCGCCACCGGTGCCGTGAGTCGCAGACCAAGCGACGCCGAAGTCACCGTGTTGTTCAGGGTGAAGCCAAACATGATCAGTAGCCTCCTGCCATCACAGTCTGCCGCCGATCAAGGCGCGCGAGTTGCTTGTCGAGAGCGGGTGCGAGCTTGCCCACCAGCGTCCCATCCGACAACGTCACTGAAATATCCAAAGACCCGAGGATGCGTTTTGCTGTTGCATCGACGATGCTCGCGACATCCACACGCTCACTATCAGCACCGCCACTCGTATCGCGACTGATAGCTATGGGTTGTGGGGTGAGGTCAACGGCAGGTACCTGTAGATCCGCAACCGCCTCGATCGGGACGCTCAGCCCGTCTTCAAGGTCGGCGAAGGCGTCCATCGTGTCCCTAGCTAAACCAGTAGCGGCGGTGACGGCTTCGTTGCCGTCCGTGCGGATGGAGCCTGCGAGGCCTTCGACAAGCATCTGTCCTGCCCACGCCATCTTGCGAGATGGTGAGTGGATACCGAAGAAGCCGGTGATCGAGTCCCAAATTCCGCTTGCCCAGTTCGAGACCCGATTCCACAACCAGCTCGCCAAGCCTTGGATGCCATTCCACAGGCCGTAGACGAGGTTCTTACCCGCCTCCACCATCTGCCACACGCCCTGCCCAACAGCAGACACAATCCCAGAAATAATCGATGGGATTGCTGCGACGATTGTGGAAATGATCTGCGGCAGGTTTCGCACCAACGCGGTGAGGAGTTGGATTCCTGCTTGGACGAGTTGCGGGATAGCCCCACCAATCGCCGATACAATACTGGCGATAATCTGCGGGAGCGCGGCGACGATCGTCGTGATGATCTGCGGTAGCGCCCCAATCAACGCCGTCAACAACTGAATGCCTGCTTGGATCAGTTGTGGGATCGCACCCACCACGCCGCTGACGATCGCGGTAATAATCTGTGGGAGTGCTGCGACGATTGCTGTGATGATCTGAGGCAGCGCCCCGATCAAGGCGGTGAGTAGTTGGATTCCTGCTTCGATGATGATGGGAATTGATGCGATGAGTCCTTCGGTAAGTCCGGTGATGAGCTGCAACGCCGCATCAAGAAGCAACGGGAGGTTATCGACCAGGCCCTGCACTAAAGCCATGAGCATCTCCACCGCCGCAGGAACCAGTTCCGGTAGTGCTTCGCCGATACCAGAGACGAGGGTGGCGATGATCTGAATCGCCGCCTCCAACAAAGACGGCAACGTTTCGATGATTGCTTCTACTAAAGCGATGATCAGCGTCACGGCTGTTTCTGCTACTTGTGGCAACACCTTGATAATGCCTTCAAGGAGCGCGGTCAAAATGCTCATGCCGGTCTCGACCACCATCGGTAGCTGCTCAGCAATAAATGCGAGAGCTTCCTGTAACACGGTGCCGAGGGTGTCAATCAGGGCAGGCGTGCCTCCTTCTTCGAACGCTGTCGTGAGTTCGTCGATCCAGCCGTTGACCATCGGCAACACCGAACCCGCCAACGCCTCAGAGACTCCGCCTGCGAGGAGGCCTTTGAGGTTTTCGATCCCGTCCTGCATTGTTGCGAGCTGGCCGCTAAAAGTCTTGGATTGGGCGTCCATCGCCCCATAGAACCGGCCACCCTCGGCCGTGGCAGAAGCAAACGCGTCCGCAACCATGTCCGCAGAGATAGCTCCCTTGGCCATTTCCTCCTTGAGCTCACCAATGCTTTTGCCGGTCTTGCGGCTGATCTCTTCGAGCGGGTTGAATCCGGCGTTGATCATCTGCAGCAAGTCCTGACCCGTGAGCTTGCCGGTCGAGGACATTTGGGCGAAGGCGAGCGTGAGCGATTCCATCTTCACCGCATCTCCTTGGGAGATGTCGCCGATTTCGTTGAGGTGCTTTTTCGCATCCTCCAGGCTCATCCCGAAGCTCAGGAGGGTTTGCATGTTGCCCGCGAGGTCCTCCATACCAAACGGAGTCTTCGCCGCCTGGGCCTTCAAATCATTCACAAGCTTCTGAGCCTTGGCTTGGTCACCCAGCATCGTCGTAAAGGATGTCGAGTATTGCTCCATGCGGGCGTTGTACTCCACGCCTTCCTTCAACGCGCCTACCATGCCGCGACCGATCGAGGCGATCGCATGCCCGATTCCTTTGACTCCGGCGATGATAGCTTCGGAGGCGAGGTTGGCTTTCAACACGTCACCGAAAATGCGGGTCTTGGAGCTGGTGGTGTCCATCTCCACGCCGAGATCATCGACCGCGCCCTCGAGTTTGCCCGCATCTTTGGCAGCGCCCTTCGCATCATCTCCCGCACCGTCTGCCTCGTTCCCGAAATCTGAGAGGGCGTCGTTGTTGGCTTTGAGTTCGCCTTCGAGCCGGTTGAGTTGCGCGCCTGCGTTGTTGAGCTGGATCTGCCAATTCTTCGTCCGACTATCGTTCTCACCAAAGCTCGTGGCGGAGTTTTCGAGTGCGGCGCGTAGGGTCTCGATCTTGGCTTTTTGAGCTTCGATTTCTTTGCCCAGCACTTGGTTACGGGCGGTGAGGGCTTCGGCGGACTGGTCGTTCTTATCGAACGAGGACGCCACTAGCTTCATCTCCGAGCCGAGCACACGCATCTCGCGGTTAATATCCGTGATCGCGCGCTTGAACTCACGCTCACCCTCAAGCCCAATCTTCAAACCAAAACTGGAGTCGGCCATAGGTCTGTATTCCTTCGCGTTGCTGGGGGTTAAAATTGGCTAGAGGATGAGGAGGAATCGTGTGGGCCAATGTTGTAACTAATCGCCGGTGGGTATGGCCGTTGTTTGCTTTACTCGTCATCGGTACGGTCGTTTTCGCTGTTTTGTGGATGAGCGGTGTCGTGCATCCCGTCACGGGCATCGCTAATGCAGCAGGTTTCGCAATATGTGCGATCGGGCTTGTAGCGTGGCATCTTGCCACTCGTGGTTTGCAGCGATGAGCATTCCGGTGCTTTTCCTCCACGGACTTGGTGAGACCCCGCAAGCCTGGAATGGCGTCATCAACGAGTTCGAGAGCATTGACGCGCTCACGCCCACTGTTTTCGATCAGCCATCAGGAACGCCATGGTCGTTACATGAGCGCACGGACGAACTCGCCGCATCACTGAATGATCCAGTCGACGTGGTTGGGCTATCTCTTGGTGCGGTGATGGGTCTTGATCTGGCAATTCGGCACCCGCGCATGGTTCGGTCGCTGTTTCTTTCAGCTCCGCAGGCGCGCCCTCCTAAAGCATTGATGTGCATTCAAAGCGTTCTCATGCGAGTCTTGCCTGAGCGTCTCGTGTGCCCACCACAGATTTCCAAGCAACAGTTGCTGGAAATCCTGCGTCAAATATCAGCCATTGATTTTGAGCCAGAGCTTGGAAATATCGCGGTTCCAACGACGATTGCGTGCGGCTCGAAAGACCGTGCGAATCTTCCTGCCGCCCGCACCATCAGCCAACAGATCCCACATGCCCGCCTCATCGTTGTGCCAGACGCGGGTCATCAGTGGCATCAATCAATGCCCACGCAATTCGCTCACGAACTAAAAGCCCACTGGAACAGTATCTAAATCCCGGCAGGAATCACGTCGTCGATGAACCATTGACGTAAGGGTTGGGCTCTGCCGGTTTCGAGTCGCCAGCAGTCGACCAGATCCAACAGCTCACCAAACACGGTTAAGCCCACCTCCACCCGCGATAGGTGGAGATGGGCCATTCCGATATACGCCAGCCGCGTGAACACAGAATTGTCGGTTTCGACTATCCGTCCACCGCTGCTGGTGCTTTTGGGACTGGCTCGGTAAAGATGTCTCGGCGTGTGCCTCGCTGGAGGGCTTCGGCGATCGCGCCACGATAGTCCGCCAGATCAGCAGGCACAGTGAGTAGTTCAACCTCATCCACGCTCAGCTCTGGGCGCTTGCCGTCTGGGTGGCGGTGATTGTGGATCTGGACTGACTGGTTGGCTAGCAGCGTGATCAGCCAAATCACCTCACCGAGCGTTTTACCCAGATCATCAGAGGTTTCGAGGGCCTCGCCGAGGTGCTCAAGTCCGCCGTAGCGTTCGGCGATGAGCCGGGTGGCGCGGGTGGTGAGCACCAATTCGAACGGCTCCCCACCAATCAGCACAGTCGCTGACCGGCCAGACTCCACCGTGCTTGCAGCCTTAGCGTTGCTGGTTTTCTTGCTCATGGCTTTCAGTCCTCTCGGGCTAGCTGTTGGATGCGGGTTTCGCGCTGGTGGTGGCGGGTTCATAGACTTGCGCATACCAGTTCGTGATCGTCTCGGGCTTGACCCCGGTGCTGCCTTCGGTGACTTCGGCCTTCCACGGATGACGCCCCTTTGTATCCGGCTTGTTGCGGCGCAGAATCGTGCCCTCAATGCTCGGGGTGGAGAACGTGATCGAGTCAGCCTTGGTGGCCAGCGTTTCTGTTGGCAGGGCGAACTTGACACGGTACAGCCAGAAATACTGATACTTCCCATTGCTTCGTGCGGCTCGGAAACCTATCGCCACTGGAGACCCACCGTCCTCGGAGGCTGAGATGAGCACCCCGTTAGAATCCACGCTCGCGCCAGTCAAGGCGGCGGCTGCTTCACCACCCAGATCATCAATCCCCAAAGTGAGGGTTCCGGATTTGAATTCCTTGACGATCTCGGAAGGGCCGTCATCGGCATACAGGATCGCTTCAGCCACCTCGACGGAGAGTTCAGCGGAGATAGCTTTGGCCAGCGGTTTGGGTTTGGCGTAGGTTTCCTCACCCGTATCGGGGTTTTCGGTGATCGTGGCGTAGTAGAGCTTGTCTAAACCAATAGTTGCCATGAGAAATTCTCCTTATCTGTAGATGTGGTGGGTTGCGACGTCTATCGCGTAATGGTGAAATCCGGTATCAGCTTCAAAGCCGACATACGTACGGCCAGTAATCGTTAAACCGGCGTCGAGCAGGGCGCGGGTAATGCGGTTACGCAGGTCGAGATAGTTAGATTTCGTGAAAAGTGCGAGGCGAACTTCCTCAACCTCGATACTGGGTTGATTGTCTGCGAACACGTCCAACACGTCCGTCAGCGGGGTTGCCACCAGATACGTCTGCGACGCTGGCGTCGTCGTGTAGAGGCTGACTTCGAACGGCAAACCAAGCTCGTCAGCGATCGTCGTGAGTTGTTCGAGGAGTGCGGTCATGGTTTGACCTGCTCAATCCGCGCCGTCAACGCCGTTTTCATAGCCTCGATCGCACCCCGCCTTGTTTGCGACCGTGTGGGTGCAAGAAACGGGCGCGCAGGTTGGTTGGATCGGCCGTGTTCGAGGACGTTGGCGATCAACGCATTCGCTCTGCCGTCGCGGCGGTTCTCAGCGAAGCCAACCTTAATGTTGTGATCACCTCGGCTGTTTACTTTCACCGAGGTCGTACCAAGCGCAGCGAGAAGCTGTCCTGTTGAACGCGAGGGATTCTTGGTGGCGCGTCCGATCGCGCCGGTGAGGTTGGCTCGCATACGCGGCTCAACCACCGCAGCCCCCGCCTCCAACACCTCATCAGCCGAGGTTTCCAGCACGCGGCTGGCGGCGCTGAGGGAATCAATGAACGCGTTTGGCAAGCGAATCTGAACTCTAGCCACGGGGCTCTCCTTCGGGCGTGGTCTGGTGGGCAAGAATCTCGACGTAGCGGCCGATGACTTCGACGGCGTCGATCACATACCGCCCGTCTGGTCCGCTGATCTCCATATCAGTGGTCACGGATAGTCCGGGGATGGTGCGGATGCGGAAGAGAACGTCAGCCTGTGAGTACGCTGCCCGGTTCACCCACGCAGCACTCGCGTGCCGCACCTCGACCTGCACCCGCACCGTCGCCTGCACTTCATCGCGTGTGGTGGTGAACCCCGCCTTATCGCGGACGACGACCGGGATGATGAGGTCGATCGTGGTGCGCATGGATCCCAAAGAAGCCATGAGTGTTCTCCTTAGACTTTCCAATCCCGATCCAGACGCAGCAGATTGTTCACCGCGCTCCACACCGCTTTAGCGGCATCCGGTTTATCTGCCCAAAACCCTGCCGTGGAACCATCACGCGACTCGTAGAAATGCGAGGCGAGCATGACAATGCTCTGCCGCGTCGCCCCAGACATCTCGTTCTTTTCGTAGTGGTTTTCGGGCAGGTGCTGGAAAGCGGTCGCGTAGGAGGTGGCCGCATTGATCAACGCGCCGATCAATTGATCGTCATCGTCGAAGGTGATGAGCAGATTCGCCTTCACCAGGTCGACGAGCTCTGTTGTGGTCATTGCGGCCACCTCCTTATCTGTTTAGGCTCCAGTCTTTTGGGTCAGAACTTTGATCGCTTCGGGTAGGACGAGCTTGCCGTCCAGTCGCTGCGAGGCGAGGAATCCGACCTGCCCGGTGGTGGCGAACAACTCGTTCAGCCGCTTAAACGAGCGTCCCTGGCGGTCGGCGATCCAGTAATACGACAAGTCACCGAAAGCAACCGTGGACGCACCAGCCTTGATTTCCGGCACGAAGGTGCTCGTGTGGACGGGGCGGCCAAGGACAAGGTCTGGGGTTCCTGTGGTCAGGGCTGGCTGCCACAGATACTGGCCGTTGCCGTCCTTGAGCTTGCGGATGGTTTTCACGGTCGAGTCGTTCATCAGCCATACCGCGTTCTTCCGATACGGGCCGCGCAAACCGTAGTGCAGATCGATGAGTTCATCAGCCGTAATATCGCTCGCCTTGCCCGTAGTCAGTGCCTTCTCACCACCACCAGTGGCTGCGAAAATACCGGTGGGCTTGCCCTTTCCGTCCCCGGTGAGGAAGGCTTCTTCTTCGGCAGCGCCGATACGGCGAGCAAACTCCGCCGCCAGGTACTGCTCGACATTAAACGCGCTATCGTTCAAGAGTTCCTCTGAAATTTTGAGGAAGGTGCCGAGCTTAAACGCGCTCAGCGTCACCTGCGTGAAGGCTTCATCTGACTCTGTATATGGCTTGCCTTCATCGAGCCACCCAGCAGTACCATGCGTGGAGACGACCGGGATCTTCCGATCCCCGCTGGTGGTTTGAATGACCTTCGCCAAGGAGCGCATGATGTTCTGATCTTCCAGTGAGGAGATCAGCGTGCGTTCAAACTCGTCAGGCACCAGATAGCCGCCCTCGGTATCGACGCCCTCGGACAGTGCGTTGCGTACTTCCATCGGTGAAATGTTCAGTCGCATCGCATCCCAAAACGCCCGCTTATACGAGGCGGTTGCTCGAGGTGCAGTCGGCTTGGCTTCATCATCAGGGTTCATGCCTGGCATTGAGGTCAGCGGCGTGTTGGTTGCCTTGGCGAGGTCGGCGTCGCGGCGCAGTGCACGTTCGGAACGGGCGATTTCATTGGTGAGACAATCGATCTCGGCTTCCATCTTCGCGTAAGCCTGATCATCTTCAGCCGACAAGCAGCCCGATGTAGCATCGCGGCGCTCATCGAGGAAGGCCTTCGCCTTCTCCCAAACATCTGCGCGCTTGGTACGAAGGTCAGAAACAGAAAGTGAAGTAGACATGAGTGTTGGTCCTTTCAGTGGGGTTGGTTAGCTAGTTCGGCGTACAAATCAAGAACCCGCCGACCAACAGGCACGGCGGGAGTAGCGGTGGGGTGTGGTGGTCGCACCGGCTTCGGCGGTGATGTGGCGGTCAGGTGTGCGACGAGTTTTTGCTCGGCTGCTCGGCGTGAAAACACCGTGCCTTGTCCCACGTTCTTGGGTGGGAACACCTGCCGCTTCAGCTCCTCATCGTCGTCTTCGTCTGGATCGTCTGGAGAGTCGACCTCGTCCTCATCATCTGGGTCGTCATCCGGGTCATCGTCGGGCTTCTTGGGTTCGACCGCGAAGGCGGGGTTGCGCTGGCCGGTGAGGAGTTCGTCGGCGAAACCCATGTCAATCGCGGCACGGGCATCCATCCACGTCTCGGCATCCATGAGCTTGGACAGCTTCGCCCGGCTCAGGTTCGTCTTTTCCTGGTAGGCATTCAGGATCGAGTCTTTGACCGAATCAAGCATGCTCATCGCACGTGCGAGTTCGTCCTTATCGCCAACCGCCATCGTCGCTGGGTTATGAATCATGAGCATCGAAACCGGACTCATAGCCACGGTGGATGCGGCCATTGCAATCACGGACGCGGCCGATGCGGCGATACCGTCGATATTGACGGTCACCTCGCCTGGGTAGTCGATGAGCATGTTGTAGATCTGCGCCGCAGCCACAACATCACCACCAGGCGAATTGAGCCAGATCGTCACCGGCCCGCTACCCGCGTTGAGTTCGGCTGCGAAGATGGCGGGTGTGATGTCATCATCGAACCAGGATTCTTCAGCGATTGTGCCGCTAATACGCAAAACCCGGACACTACTTGCGTCCGGGTCAGTGTTGTGTGGCTCGGGTGTGAGCCAGTTCCAAAAACGTCTCATATCCTCCTCCTTACAGAAGATTCACTCATAGGTTCCTCAGCCGGTTCAGGCTCTGGTTCAGACTCGGTTGTCTGCGCGTATGCCCCTGCGAGACCGAGCGGGAGCATATTGCCGTTGACTAGGTAGAGGTCGCCGCCAGCTTCGGCAGGGATCTTGTCGAGGTTTTCTAGTTCGCGGATATCGTTGGCGCTCATCCACCCGTTCTGGCGTGCCACCGCATACCCATTCATTCGGGATTCGTAATCCCCACGCAGCAAGCCTTCGAGGTTGAACTTCACATAGATCTGCGGCTTCTCGCGCGGGCTGAGCAGGGTTTTGGTGATGGCTTGTTCGAAGCGGATCACCCACGGATCAAGCGTGTACTTCACAAACTCCAACGACTGCTGCTCAATATTGGAAAACGAGGATTTTTCGAGGTCGCCGATCATGTGCGGCGGAATACGGAAAATGCGGGCGATCTCGTTGATCTGAAACTTCCTCGTTTCAAGGAATTGAGCTTGTTCTGGGCTGACGGAGATGGGCGTGTATTTCATGCCCTCTTCCAGTACCGCGATCTTGTTGCCGTTCCGTGCGCCGCCGAACGTTGCCTGCCAGGACTCCCTAACTCTGGCGGGGTCTTTGATCGTGCCCGGATGCTCCAACACCCCACCAGGAGCAGCACCGTTAGCAAAAAACGATGCGCCGTAGTCTTCTGTTGCTTGGGCGAGGCCGATGGCGTTTTTCGCCATCGCAATCGGGCTATAACCAACCAGGCCGTCAAAGCCCAGGCCGGGAATATGGAGGACATCGCGCGCGGCCAACGTGATGGTCTCGTATCTTCCTGTTGGTTCGTCCCATGTGCGCTGATACTCGTAATACAAACGCCCGGCTTCGTCGCGTCCGACGGTCATGCGGTTGGGCATGAGCGGATACAGGCCGATGACCTCGTCGCGGCCGTTACGGATCACCTGAGCAAACGCATTACCCCAGAGCAGTAGGTGGGTCATCAACGTTTCGCGGAACACGAAGCTCGTCATCTCTGGATTCGGCTCATCATGCAGCAACCGATACAACGGATGATCGAACGCCTTCACCTTCGCGCCATCAGCGTCTTGCTGATAGACATGCAACGGCAGGCCCGCGATAGCTTCAGCCAAAATCCGCACACACGAATACACCGCAGTCATCTGCATCGCCGAGCGTTCCGTCACCGGACGCCCAGAAGACGTCGCCCCAAAGAAAAAGCTATAACCAGAGCTGATCGCGTTATCGTCAACGGAGCGGGCAGTGTCGCCACGCAACCAATTCAGAAAACCCATGTGCATACCTTTCAATGAGAGAATCGGTAAGAGAAGGAGGAGATAGCGATGACCGAGAGTTCGTTCCAACAAGCAAAAGAGGCCTATCGAAAAGCGCGTCTCGTTGAACGCGAGAAAATCCGTAACTTGCTTCGATCCATGAATTTCGAAGTAGTCGACGGCCCTCAAGCCGGAGAAGGTCCTTTCTCCTACCCAAAGAGATCAACGCGCATTCGCCCACAACTAGACCTAAGAAACTGGATGTGGGTAGGAGGAACGTCACTCAGCGATCGTTCAATCCAGGTTCTCGTCACACTGCAAGTCCTTGACTGGGATTGGGAAGAGGAGGATGGCAAGTTAAAAAATACATCGAGAAATGTGCATGCCCTGTTTGATCGTTTAGGCGTTATTCCTTTTTGCGATGCTCCGCACCCGAAGCTTCGACCAGGTGCGCATTCAGAATTAAAATTCCCGACATGCAACCTCGAGGCCGATAAGTGGGTTAAGAACGCAGTTCTCAACGATCAGTTCCATACGGATATTGACCTCCCGCTGGATGAAATCAAACTTCATAAGCTCGAGCAGATAATCCGAACGCGATGCTGTCACGCCTAAATAACGAATAATCCGCGTTCGTCATAAACACTGCCGCTGACGTGCCCGCTGCCGGTTCGGATAGCTCGGTCGAGGGCCATGATCGTGGCGACCACGCCGTCAATCTTCTCCGTAGACTTCTGCTTATCCGGCTTAATGTTGCCTGCTGGGTCGGTTCGCACGTGAATGTTATCGACCATCCAAGCCAGCACCGGGTGCCCGCCGTGGGCGAGCTTGCCCTCGAGTGCGAGCTTCATCAGCTCCTTCGACGGTGGGCTCATGTCTTTGAATCCTTGCCCGAACGGTACAACGGTGAAACCTAAGGCTTCGAGGTTTTGACTCATTTGGACTGCGCCCCACCGGTCGAAGGCGATCTCCCTGATATCGAACCGTGTGCCGAGTTGCTCGATGAAGGCTTCGATTGCTCCGTAATGAACGACGTTGCCCTCAGTCGTCTCTAGGTAGCCTTGGTGTTGCCACAGGTCGTAGGGCACATGGTCACGGGCTACTCGCAGTTTGAGGTTGTCTTGCGGTATCCAGAACCATGGCGCAATCACATACGCTTCGTCACCTGTTTCGGGTGGGAAGACGAGCACGAACGCCGTGATATCCGTTGTCGACGCAAGATCCAGCCCGCCGTAACACACCCGCCCCTCCAGATCAGACAGATCGACGGGTGCGTTGTTAGCGTTCCAGACGTGCATGGGCATCCACCGCACCGACTGCTTCACCCACTGATTCAAACGCAACTGTCGGAAAGTGTTTTCTTCAGCTGGATTCTGCCTGGCTGAGTTACAAGCTTGGCGGACTTTCTCAATCGGAACAGTGATCCCGAGACTCGGATTAGCCTTATGCCACACGGCTTCGTCGGTCCAGTCATCTTCGCGGCCAGCCCCGTAAATCACTGGATAGAACGTCGGATCGTGCTTTTTGCCTGCGAGGATGTCTTCAGCTTTCTCATGCTGCTCATAACAAATCGAATGCGTATCGGTGCCCGCTGTCGTGATGAGGAAGTACAACGGCTGGGTGCGCGCGTCACCCGAACCTTTGGTCATCACGTCGAACAAGGCGCGGCCTGGTTGGGTGTGCAGTTCGTCGAAAACAACGCCGGAGATGTTGAACCCGTGCTTCGAATACGCCTCAGCCGAGAGGACTTGGTAGAAGGAGTTGGTGGGCTTGTAGATGATCCGCTTCTGGCTGGCGAGGATCTTGACACGCTTGGACAGGGCGGGGCTCATGCGCACCATGTCGGCCGCGACCTCAAACACGATCGAAGCCTGCTGACGATCAGCGGCGCACCCATACACTTCGGCGCGTTCTTCACCATCTCCGCAGGTGAGCAGCAGGGCGACGGCAGCGGCGAGCTCACTTTTGCCCATCTTTTTGGGTATCTCGACGTAGGCAGTGGTGAATTGGCGGTAGCCGTCTTCTTTGACGGTGCCGAATAGGTCGCGGATGATTTGCTCTTGCCAGTCGATGAGCTGGAAGGGTTTGCCTGACCAGCGGCCTTTGGTGTGTTTCAGGGCTTGGATGAACGCGACCGCGAAGTCGGCTTTCCGCTTGTCGTAGCGTGAGCCTGTGGCCATGAACTGGGTCGGCGTGTAGGTGTCGAGAGTGCGCATCACGCCCGTCAGGCTCCTTCCTGTGCTGGTTAGTTGGTGTGGGCGAAGGCCCAGGCGATGGCATGCCCGGCGTCCTCAAAGAGGTTGTCGGCTTCGGCAACGAGGTCGAGGCGGCATTCGATGAAGGCTCGTGCGTCTGGTCCCCAGCCGGGGATGGGCTGCTCGGCGAGCTTGTAGACGCGGGCGTCGTTTCCGATCCGGTCTTTGCCCAGGTGCCGGTATGCCGAGGCGAGGACGAAGTCTCCGTAGGGGATCACCGTGCCGTAGCTGTCGGTTGTCATCTGCAGCTGCTCCATCGTGGTCTTGCCGTTGTTCATGACTTTCTCCTTGTCCTCTTGTTCGGTCATGTACATACAGCCATAGGTGTGCGCGGTTATCCAGCCGTTTTCGGCGTATTTACACAGGAAGAATAGAGATTCTGATCTCTTGCATATTTCCCGTTTATTCGGCCTGTGTGGGCGTGGTTTTCCGCGCCGCGTTGCCTTCCAAGTTCGCGAGCAGAACGCGGCGAGCGTTCTTGTAACCTTTGCCAATCATCCCCAGCCGTAGCAGCCAGCAGCGCATCGCATACTTATCATTCCCTGGTTCAGGTGGTTTCGGTGAGATGCGGGTGGAGGTCTTGGCTTGCTCGATCATCAGCTGGATAAGCACGCTGGCAGCCTCGATCACCTCCGTCTCGGGAAGTTGTTCGAACCAGGCAAACTCAACCGTTCCCTCCACCGCATTCAAATTCATCGGCGTAGCGGGAATGCCCAGCGCCTTGGCGATAAGTGCTCCCTTGGCGGCGAGCAGGGTTTCAAGCTTCGCGCCTGTGGCCTCGTCCCACCCGATCGTGGGGAATGCGAGCGTCAGCCCGTACTCCTCGCTCGTGGGCGCGAACCCGGCCTCCTGTGTGGTTTCAATGAGCGCTTCGGCGTTGATGTCCTGTGGGAGGTGGAGCACCCAGTCCCGATCTAGCCGGGCTTGCCCGATCAGGTAGTCGAACGTGGGCGTGCCCGTATACTCCGCTCTGACGCCAAGGTGAGAGGCGATGGTGTCGGCGAGTTTCTTACGCCCGCTCTTGTTCGAGGCGAACGAAATTTGGTTCATGCCGCCACACCCTCACCGTCAAACCAAGACTGGACCAGTTGCAGGTAGCTGGTTGTGTCGTGTTCGATCGCACCCGCAACCAGGGAGAAGTTCCACTTTCGTGCAATGTCGTGGGCTTCTTCGACGTCCCAGATGTTGATGCCTGCTTCAAGCATCTCGCTGATCTCAATATGCAGATCACTCATGACCATCCTCCATCTCGTATTTCCCCTTGTCGGGGGTTTGTTTGGTCATGTACATACAGCCATAGGTGTGGGAGCTTATCCAGTCCCTGCGCGAGCAAAATTTTTCAGTCTTTCAAGGATGTGGCGAGTCACGGGCAAAGCGATCGCGTTACCTCACAACTTGTATTGGGCACTATCACTGGTTGGATTCTTCAACCAAGTAGTGACTTGGCGTGCGGTTCGTGGTTTCACGCCGCGCGCCCAGTTCCAGGTAGCCCAAATGCCCGTCCAATACTCGATGTCCTCGCTTGTCGGATCCTCGATAGCAAGACCGTCACACCAATCGTCAGGAAACCCCTGCAATCGGGCGCACTCCACCGGAGTGAGCCGCCTGGGGAGCAGCGACGAGCTGGCGACCATGGGCGGGTCGGTGTAATCCGTGGCCAGCAGCGCACCTGCTTGGTTCTTGGTGGCGCGGGTGAAATAGTCGGCTTTGGATGTAGCATAGACGGGCTCCAAGATGACCATGCCGCCCTGGTTGCAGGTCGGCTCTCCGCCTTTCAGGTCGAGGGTTTTCGACACTTCCGCTTCGTAGCCGTAGTGGCCGCCACCGCTGCGGGACTGGTGGATCGAATTTAGGCCAAACACCCTGCGTTCCTCTGGGGCGTCGAGGAGGATGGGGACGTTGGTGGGTGAGTTGCCCATCCGGGCAGTCAGCGTCTGCACCACCCCCGAGGAGTTAACGGTCAACCTCGAGTCCTGCGGATGATGATCCATCAATATCACCGAGCTGCTACGGCCTCCAAGGCTTGCTTCAGGGGTGTGGGCATGGTCTTGTTCTTGCGTGCCGCACGATTCAGAATGCCTTGGCAGGCTCGCGGACTCAAATAGAATCTCGGGTGCGGATCGGCCTGCAAAATCTGCGACAAGGTAGATGCGGCGGCGTCGTTGGGCGAGGCCGAAATGTTGCGCATCGAGTACACGCCATGCAACCGAGCATCCGCCTGCCACGACGGTCCCAGCGTCGGCCCACCGCGTGTCAGGAACAGGCACGTCAGCAACGGACGGCGCGACGACCTGGATGAGGCTCGTGAGGACGGCGGCGAAATCCGCCCCTTGGTTGGAGGAGAAGGCTCCCGGCACGTTCTCCCAGACAGCAAATCGGGGATATTGGTCATTAGTCGCCTCCCTCATTTCCTTGATGATGCGAACAGCCTGAAAGAACAGGCCGGAACGTGAACCTGCCAGCCCGGTCTGCCGTCCTGCGACCGACAGGTCTTGGCACGGCGACCCGAACGAGACGATGTCCACCGGCTCGATCACGGTGCCGTCGATAGTGTTGACGTCGCCGAGGTGGGTGACCTCGGGCAGACGGGTGGAGGTGACGAGGATCGGAAACGGCTCCACCTCGGACGCCCAGACGGGGCGGATACCGACGTGGAGGGCGGCGAGTGGGAAGCCGCCCGACCCGTCAAACAGAGAGCCAAGCGTCAACGCGGTCATGTGGTGCCTCGATCCACTGCCTTCACGACATCCAGGTAGGCGAGCTGCTGGCCGTCGCGGAGACACGTGATTCCTGCGGCGTCTCCGGTGGCGTCGGCGTAGCGGCGCAGAATAACGCTCGCGTATTTCTCGTCCAACTCCATGCAGTAGCAGATGCGGTCGGTTGCCTCAGCTGCCATGAGCGTGGAGCCGGAGCCCGCGAACGTGTCGAGCACGATCGCGTTCGCCTGGGTGGAGTTCTGAAGCGGATACGCCAACAAGTCCAGTGGCTTGCTGGTTGGGTGGTCGGCGTTGCGGCGTGGCTTGGCGAAGTTCCAGATCGTGGTTTGTTTCCGGTCGGCGTACCACTTGTGCTTACCCGTCTTTACCCAGCCGTAAAGGATCGGCTCGTGCTGCCACTGGTATGGGGATCGCCCCAGTACCAGAGAGTCCTTGACCCAGATACAACAGCCGGAGAGCTTGAAGCCTGCGTCTTGAAAGGCGCGACGGAAGTTCAATCCTTCGGTGTCGGCGTGAAACACATACGCGGATGCGCCCTTCTCACACACTTCCGCCATCTGGGTGAAAGCGGCGAGCAGGAACTCGTAGAACGCGTCCGCACCCATCTTGTCATTGCGGATCGACAAGCCATCAGACGATTCGAACGCCACGTTGTACGGCGGGTCCGTGAGCACAAGGTTGGCGCGCGTGCCATCCATGAGCACCTCGACGTCTGCTTGCGAGGTGGCATCCCCGCACACGAGTCGGTGGCGGCCAAGCGTCCAGATATCCCCGCGCTCCACGAACGCGGCGGCCTCCAGGGCGGCGGTAAGGTCGAAGTCGTCGTCCTCAACCTCGCCCTCATCCAAGGAGCCGATCAACTGCTGGATTTCGGCGTCGTCGAAGCCAGTTAGTTCAGCATCGAAATCCGAAGCATCGAGGTCGGCGATGAGGAGGGCGAGTTTGTCGTTGTCCCATTCGCCGCTGATCTTGTTGAGCGCGATGTTGAGTGCTTTCTCGCGGGTCTCATCGAGCTCCACGACGATCACGTCCACGTCCGTGTGGCCTAGATCTTCGAGCACCTTCAAACGCTGATGGCCACCAACGACATGACCAGTGGTGGAGTTCCAGATGACGGGTTCGACGTAGCCGAACTCGGTCAAGGATCGCTTGAGCTTCTCATACTCAGGATCACCGGGCTGGAGGTCTTTACGCGGATTGTAGTCAGCGGGCTTGAGTTCACTAATGGGCATTGGCTTCATGAGCATGTGTAGTCACCGCCTTCTTTAATGCGTCGACGTGAGCGAACGAGTTCTCCCAGCGCAGACCGGGATAGCCGAAATGTCCGTAGGTCGAGTACCTTGTAAAACCAGGCTTGCGAAGATTCAAAGCATCGATAATTCCACCGGGGCGTAGCGGAAACACCTCGGCTACGGCCTTAGCGAGGATCTCGTCGGTGTATTGGCCCGTGCCGAGCGTGTCCACGCTGAAGGCGACCGGGGCAGCCTTCCCAATCGCATAGGAAATCGCGACCTGGCATTCGAGTGCGAGACGGGCATCGACGATGGTCTTGGCTATCAGACGCGCCATGTATGCACCCGATCGATCAACCTTCGAGGCGTCCTTGCCTGAGAACGCACCACCACCATGTGGGGCGAGACCGCCGTAAGTGTCAACCATCAACTTGCGACCCGTCAGACCCGTGTCGGCCTTTGGACCACCCACCGTAAACAAGCCCGAGGGATTCACCAGAATCTCGGTGTCAGCGCTAATCGGCAGGTACGGTTTGCACGAGGGTGCGACGATGAGGGTTTTGACCTCTGCCGCCAACTCATCCAAATCCTTCGCCGCTTTGTGTTGGATCGACACCACCACGGTCTCAACCGCCACGGGCCTACCAGCAGCGTCGTAACGAACTGTCACCTGTGCCTTACCATCAGACTTAATACCGGTAATCGTGCCGTCCTTGCGGGCCTTATCGAGGCGGGCGCAAATCTCGTGTGAGAGCACCAACGGCAACGGCAAACGCTCCGGGGTTTCCGCCGTGGCGTAGCCGTAGACGGTGCCCTGATCGCCCGCGCCCTGCAACGCAAACTCACTCGTGTCTCCGAAGCGAGCCTCCAAGGACTTGGAAACTCCTGCGTTGATGTCTGGGGACTGGCGACGTACCCACACGAAGGTCACAAACCGCCACGGCACATACCCCGCCTTCACCAGCGCGTAACGCACCGACTCACGAATACGCGGACGAACCTTCGAAGTGATCTCGCCAGTCACAATGATCCTGTGGCCAGATGCCATCACTTCTACTGCAACGCGTGCGGCTGGGTCCTCGTAGAGAATGTCGTCAAGGATTGTGTCTGAGATCAGATCGCAGAGCTTATCGGGATGGCCGATACACACGGCCTCAGCAGTCTTCGTAGACATACATACTCACTTTCCGAAGAATCAAGGCATAGAAAAGTGCCCACCCATCCGGGGCGGGAGCACAAAAATCAGAGAGTTGTTAGGAGCGGGCTTTCAACAACTGCTCCATCACGTCATCACCCGGTGCAGCGCCCGAGTAGTCGGTGGTGCAGGTGGCGCGCACGATCTCGTAAATCTCGTACCAGTACACGTTCGCTTGCTTCCCGAAAGACTGGGACATAGCAACGAACGGGGATGCGATCGCTGCCCCTGTGGTTGGGTGTTTGCCGAGCAGACCGAACTTGGAGATCGCCTGCTCGCACTGCACATACCGCGCGAAAGACTGCGCATAGGATTCAATCAGCCTGGGTGCCACGAACTGAGAACAACCACGAGCATCAAGCCACTGCCACGTCTCCCGGTAGACCAAATCTGCGCCGAGTGGTTTGCCATCGCGCTGGATGTCGGAGAGATAATCCGATGGTTCAGGCATGGTCTCACCAGCAAGCACCGCACCATCCCCGATATCTGAGCCTGCAAAGTCAAACGGCTCACCCAGCGGATCCTCAAGCCGAGTGGCTGGGCGGCCAGCTGCGAGCTTCTCATTCAGCGGATCAGGCTTCGCGCCAGCTCGCACGCGGCGGCCACCACGGTTCGTTCCGTCTTTCGCCATGGGTTTTCATCTGCTTTCCTGCTTTGAGATAATTAGTGGCGTGCCGAGACCGAAGACGAAAACTGAACTATTGGATGCCGCCGAGGCGCAGTATGCGAAACTGGACAGCCTCATTGAGGGCATGAGTTCCGACGATCAGCATACGAATTTTGATCCCAGCATCACTCAAATCGGTAAAGAAGCCCACTGGGCGCGGGATAAAAACCTGCGCGACGTCCTTGCCCACCTGCACGAGTGGCAGCGCATGTTGCTTGGCTTCGTCGACGCCAACCGCCAGGGTCAGCCTCGACCGTTTCTTCCGTTTCCTCACACGTGGCGAACCACGCCAACGCTCAACCAAGAGATTTGGACTCAATATCAGGGCACTGAGCTTGAGGCTATCCGCGAGAACCTCGCTGACAGCCACACCGCAGTAGTGGCTCTCATCGGCGAGTTCACCAACGAGGAGTTATTCACCAAGGCGCATTTCCCGTGGACGGGCACAACCTCGCTCGGCTCCTACTGCGTGTCAGCCACATCAAGCCACTACGAATGGGCAATCAAAAAGCTCCGTGCATTCACCAGAAAGCCGCCAGAACAACCCCATAACCAAGCCGCCCCCCAGTAGCTTCTTACCACGCTGTACACCACAGACAGATACTCGGGAGCCTCTGGTATAGGCGCTCCCGTGCGCCTTTTCGTGACTGTCGGATTCAACGCACCAGGCCTCGTGCCTGCATTCACGCAACATCCGCCCGATCAGCGCTATCCTTAGCAATGCAGGGAAACCCTTCTTGTAGAATGAGAACTTATTGGGCATACAACTCCTGATGCCGTTGCCGTATCAAAATGTGTAGCGAAAAGTTGAAGGGACTGGTCATCAAAAAAATATCTGTGTTTCTTGTATCCGCTCTGGCATATTTTGTCGGCGCGTGGCTTTTCGCCGCCATCTTTCTACGGTGCAAGGATCAGGATCAGAGATTTTTTGTGGTCTTCTTATTGATGCCACTCATGTATGTGTGTTTCACGATTCTTCTTCTGCTTTTTAATAAGCATTTCATCGGTATTCAATCTGCCCGCGCGTTGCAACTTTCAGCAGGAGCCTTTATCGGACTCTCAGCTTTTCTCTTTTCACTCGATGGTGTCGGCTCGTTAGTTCATAGTGATTCTTTTTCTCAACTGCTGAGCCAGTTTTCCGTTCCCGCCATCGGCGCTCTTGTTGCTGGTGGTGTAGCGCTTGGGTTTAGCGTTTTTACCCAAGCGCCACACCAAGGAAAAGACCAAATCAATTATCGGTAGATGAATTCAGCTAGCTTTCGGCAAGCTGTCAAACGAATCTCTTCCTTGACGTATCCAGCCAGGAACCATCCTAAAACGGCGCTATCCAAGTCGGCATATTCACTTATTTTCTGATATGCCTCAGTGGAATTATTCGCCCCCAAGCTCCAGCCAATCTGCTTGAATCTGTTGGCTAGTTTGCTGGAGTTGTTGTAGTACTCTCGCAGTGTTGCTGACAGAAGATGACTGTTGGAATCGTTGCCGTTTTCTAGCGTGTTAGCGATGACGATGGCGTCTCCGTCACAGCAGAGGTCGTCACGGTTACAGTTGTTTCCTACCGATTCCCATTCTCCCTTGTCGTTTTTCTTGTCAAGTACTAGCCCCTTCAAGCCAGGATGCTGACGGTAATCGTTACCTTGACCGACTAGAGCTGCGGCCACCTGATCCAGGTTCGCACTGGGATTCCACTCAAGCGTTTTCTGAATGTTTTCCATGGCAGTAGCTAGGTCTCCAGCCCAGCCAGTCCACGCATCAGGGATAACATTCCAGTTGGTGTATCCAAGCGTTGCTGCCGCCAGATGCGCTAGATCAACCGATTCTCCGGTCTTGTCGGTCATGGATTGCCGCCACGTGTTATCAATATAGCGATTCAAGGCAGCGATGATCTTCTTGCCTACAGCGTCCTTCTCGAGTACGCTCGCGTCAGCGCTCCTGAAACTTTCGGCAGACACGGACCAGTTCACCGCAGATCCACTACCACCGTCACGCAGGTAGGCTTTTGCTAAATAGTTGAGGATGCAACGCCAAGTTGGAACAGTGACCCATGTTCCTCCACCATGAAATCCTGCAACGTAGTCTTTTCCAACCTTGCCACTGGCACGAAGTTCTTCGAAGCGTTTCTCTAAATGCCAGATCAGATCAATCGGAGCCAGCTTGTTGTAATCAATGCTGGTGTCGGGCGCAGCGTCACCGGCACTCGAAGGAGCAACATGATCAACTGCCGCTGCTTGTCCTGAATAGGCGACCCGATCTAGGTCAAAACCAGCACCCTTGTAGTCACTGATTTCAGTGAACTGGTCATAGTTCCAATCGTCAGGAATAGGGAAGCCGAGGTTGCCGGAGAATCCTGTAGACATGTCCGAGACGAACGCGCTTCCAGCGTAGCCGGCTTTAATGATGCGGCTACAAATGTTACGCGAGGCGTAGATGCCTACTTTGTATCCGCCTCCCAGGCTTCCTCGCACACCTTGGAAATACGGAAGAATGTGACTTGTGACCTCGGGGTCGGTCGCGTCGAAATCAACTGCGAAATAGATATACGTTCCCGGAATGCCAAGTCTTTGGGCTGCTTGCCTTGCGAGCGTCGCGTGCCGAGCGCCGTTTTCCCGCGTGAAGTGTCGAAGCTTGGTTGAGTACTCCTGGAAAATCGGGAAGAACTTCATCCCTCCGTTGGTGATGCGTTCAAGTTCTCCGGGGCGAATTGCTTTGAAATAGTTGGACGGATCTTTTGAATCCTGATTCGGCTCAGTCAGGTAACGTCCTACGATCTCATAGCCGTTCGCCTTAAGTAGGTTGAGTCGCTCAGCCGTAATCTCGAAGCGTGTATCGCATGCTTTACAGGCGCGATTCGGATCACCTTTCGAGGTCAACAGGCTCATCCATGTAGTCGAGTCGACCACCCCGCTTCGTGGGAGCTGATACTTTGCTTGGAATTGCGGAACGAACGTTGACAGTGCGGTTTGTGCAGAAGGATAGATATCGGGAGAAATCCGGTTACACACTAGAGCAACCTGAGCTAGCCAAGCCCACTTCGGTAAACTTGCCGCATTGCTGGGTGTAACTATTGTTAGACGCGCTTTGGTGCCATTGCCGAAATTACCTGTGGCTTCCGCAGGGCTAAATCCTTCAATGGCTTGCAAAACCTGAATCAGAGCAGTGTTCATTTCCCGACCGTAGAGTCCATCGGTTGGGATGATTCCGGTATAAGCGCGATACTGTTGGTTGATTTGTTGCTGTGCTTGCCGAATCGCTGAAATGCCCCCATAAGAGCGAAGCAGGACGAATTGCTGCATTGACAACAGCGCTTTCATGACGTCGAGCGTCACAGTGGAATCTCCACCAATGCCCATGTCGCTCTTAAGCTGTTTGATGGCCTTTCCAGTTCCGCTATAGAAGTGAGTCGTGATATCGCTGGCACCGGCAGAATATCCCTTGCACCACAAGGCGCCTTGGATAATGCCGTACACATTAGAAGTCTCCTGTGCACCGTCATCCTGTTGGCGGATGCCGTTAGGCCACCGAGACTGGAAGCGACTGATAGTTCCCGGTCCGAAATTGTTCGCCGTTGTCGTAATACCCAGCTCGATTTGCAGGGCCCGAATCAAAGCGTTGACCGTGCCCCAGCCGGTATATCCGTCCTCTATGACTGAACCGAAACCAGCCTTGCTCCTATAGGTGCGATTAAGCCATTGCTGTGTTTTTAGCACCATTTGATCTGTCATGATTCCTCCTTTTTGGAAACCAGTTTGTTAATTCAAGACAGGCGAACACCTGCCAGGGAGGGATCCAGAACACCGGATGAGAAGCTCCGAGTTTATTGCCCTCACCTGTACGTCCCTGGGAAACCCAAATCCGGACGGACAAAGCGCAAGAAAACCGAGCAACACTCAGCGGGATTTCACCCCTCACTGGTACTGCCGACGAAGCCCGAAGTGTTAATACCCTGTTTGATTCGGTCTTTTTGCGCACGGTCGGCCCCGCCCGCTGACCCCTCAGCGAGTCGTAGAGATTCGACGCCCCCAACCCCTAACCGAATCCTCGACTTGTTCCGTAACTTGGCGCTGGAACAAGGTCAATATTTTTAGGGTGGGGAAGTGCTTAGTGGTTATGTCGCGATTTTCAAAAATCTAGTAGGTGTAGACCCGAGGTTGTTGCCTCCATCGGTCATCATCGAGCGCGCTCTGGCGCGAGTGGCAGGGCTTGCACAGGCTTCGGAGGTTATCAAAGTCGTGGGTGCCGCCGTGTTCGAGCGGGAGAATGTGGTGAACCTCTTGTACGGGTGTGTAGCATCCGGCCTCTAGGCAGTCTTCGCAGAGCGGGTGGGCGGCGACGTAGGCGGCGCGGATCTTACGCCACCGCGCGCCGTAGCGGTGGTTGATCTTCGGATCACGCTGATACTTCCGATACCGGGCGTCTTCTGCCTTGGCATGGGCGTCGCAGTAACGTTCACGGGTGAGCTCAGGGCAGCCAGGGTGGGAGCACGGGGACGCTGGTTTGACCGGCATCGCTAGCTCCTTCCCGAACATGGTGAAGCCCCAAGTTCCCGTGTGGGTTCTTGGGGCTTCACCTACTTTTCAACCACTTATATGTTCTCACACTGATATGCGGTTTTCTATCGCATGTTTCGGATACCCGCTAACGCTAGAGCTGTCCATACAAGGCGGTGGCGAACCTGTCGAGGGCCCGGTTCTTGCGCCGATAGACCGTGTCACGCTCGACGTAGAAATGATCGGCGATCATCGATACCTTCTCATCTTGTGTCCCCTCGCTGAGGAAGAAGCCTTCGAGGATGAAGCGGTCGTCTTCAGCGATGACTTCCCACGCAGGCAAGAACCAGTCCATGTACTGGCGGGCCTGTAGGTAGCGAGCCTTGTAGGCGTCGATTCGCTCAATGCTCGCCACGATCCGATTCTCCGAAGCGTGGAGGTTGCCTGATGGTGGTGTGCCGTCCATGCGTGGGGATGCTGGGCTTGCCGCGTCAGCGTAAGCCGCCTTGATCTGCTCGTCGGTACTCTCGATGATCTGTTCCATCACCGCATAATCCTGCAGCGCAGCGATCGCGGCTTTCCTTGTGTCGAGGTATTTGGTCATCACATGCATGAGCTTGTCCTTTCAGTGGTTGTAATTTCTGCTGTGACCGCGTCAATCAACGCAGCCTGAGTAGCGTCTTTCGCATCAAGAGCTTTGAGAACGGCTTCATCGAGCGTCCCTTCCGCAACAAGATGCGTGATCGTCACAGGTTCGGTTTGTCCTTGCCGATAAAGGCGGGCATTCGTCTGCTGGTAGAGTTCCAAGCTCCACGTGAGCGAGAACCACACCAGCAGATGCCCACCGCTCTGGAGGTTCAGTCCATGGCCAGCGCTCGCGGGGTGGATCAGCCCGAGGGTTATCTCGCCTCTGTTCCACGCCTCGATATCCGCGCTCGTTTTCAGTTCGCGAGCTTGTGGGAAGCGGGCGGTGATACGTTCGCGGTCATGGGTAAACCAATAGGCCACCAATAACGGGCTGCCGTTGGCGGCTTCAATGAGGTCTTCGAGAGCGTCGAGTTTTCGCTCATGAACCGGAGCCCATTGACCGCCTGCGGTGTAGATCGCGCCCGATGCCAACTGCAGGAGCTTGCCTGAGAGTGCTGCGGCGTTCGCAGCATCAACTGTCGCCCCATCAAGGTCGAGGACGAGGTCGGCTTTCAACTGCTCATACACGCGTCGTTCTTTCGACTCCAGATGCGCGGGCGTGGTCGTCACCGTCAGTTTTGGTAGCTGAAGGTGGTCGGTGGTTCGCATCGACAACGTCATGTCACCAATCGCCGCATAGATCTCATCCTCAGCACCCACGCGTGGCTTATAGGTGAAGATCTGCATCCCATTACGCTTATCCGGCGTGAACCAGCGCTCGCGGTAACGAGTAATGAAACGACCCAAACGCTCGCCACCGTCGAGAAGACGGAACTGCGCCCACACATCCATCAGCCCGTTCGACGCTGGCGTGCCGGTCAGTCCGACCCAGCGTTTAACGTATGGGCGCATTTTCACCAGCGCAGTGAACCGTTTTGCCCGGTGGTTTTTGAAGCTGGAGAGTTCGTCGATGATGACCATGTCGAACGGCCAGCTCCCCCCGAGTTGGCTAATGAGCCATGGTATGTTTTCACGGTTGATGATGGTTACCATCGCAGACGCCGCGAGAGCGTTCAGCCGGTCTTGTTTGGTGCCAACAGCGACCGCGACGGTGAGCCCGTCAAGGTGATCCCACTTCGCTATTTCGGCGGGCCAGGTATCACGGGCTACCCGCAATGGTGCGATGACGAGGACTCGGTGGATGGTGAAGTAGTCGAGCATGAGCTGCCAGATCGCCGTCAACGCGATCACTGATTTGCCCAAACCCATGCCGAGGAAGATCGCCGCCTCGTGGTGGTCGATGATGAACTGGGTCGCCTGGCGTTGGTAGTTATGCGGCTGATAGTGCATCAAGCACCTCCTGTATGCCGTCCACCGAATCGACAACGAAGGTCTGAAAATCTTGCTCGCGCAGTTGGTTCATCCGATGTTGTTGAATTGGGCGTGGCTGTTTGCCTGGTGCTTTGAGCTCGACGAAAACAGCCCGGTTTCTCATCAGGCATATCCGGTCAGGTACACCCGTGGTTCCAGGGCAGACAAGCTTCCAGCACAAGCCGCCAGAGGCTTCAACGGCTTTCTTCAGTTGGTGTTCTATGGTTCGTTCGTTCATGATCACTCCTTGAATGGTTTCTCAAGGGGTGCAGAGTGGTGCAGGGTATTTCCTAACCTTTTACATAGAGAAAAACACCATGTAATTTCACATGCGTAAGGTAGGAAAACGGGTTGCACCGGTCTGCACCCTCATAACTTTCAGCTGTTGAATTCGCTGGTCAGGGCCAGCCCGTAGACGCGGATACCGGACTTGGTTTTCTTGCGCTCGAATCCTGCTTGTTCACATGCGGCGTTGAAGTCGACCATCGGGCGCGCCCATCCTGAGGTGTTTTGCGCCCACGCCCGATACGTCTGATAGAGGTCACCAGCCCTCTCCGATAATCCGTCCTCGACGTCGCACGAGTCCTCAAGGAACTGCGAGAACCAGTCGTTATCCTCCTTATATGCTTGCGAGGCTTGAACCACCTGAGGCGGCGGAGTGAGCTTGTATCCCTCACTGTGAATGAGTCGCGCTCCTTCCATGATCCAGGAAAGGATTGCTCCGCCAGCGTGTTCGAACAGGTGGTCGGCATAGTTCTTCACATCCGTGTCGCCTTCGATGGTGGCGTTGAACGGGATGACGATCAGACGCCGCCAGATGCCTGCGTCCATGGCTCCCACACGCGGCAAATGGTTCGTGTACAAGACCAGCGTGTGGGAGGGGGTGAAGGCGAAGGGGTCCTTGAACTTTTTCTCTGCCGAGATCTGATCGGTCGAAGCAAGCTGTTTAACGTTCGAGGTCGATAGGCGCATGCCTTCTTCGGTTTCAGCCGCGATCAAGAGACGTTTACCTCTGGCTTCGGCGAGTTCGGGTTTGACGTTGCGACGCACCCCGACAGTGAGCGCATCTGCTGAAATCGTGCCCGAATACGTTCCCAACACGCGGGCGATGGTGTTCCAGAACGTGGATTTGCCGTTTCGCCCGTCCCCGTAAGCGATGACGAGCGCTTCGACGAAAACCTGCCCGATCGCCGCCAACCCCACAATGCGCTGCACGTAACCAATCAACTCAGGATCTCCTTGGAAGAAGACGTCAAGCGCGTCGGCCCAGATCTGTGCACCCTCATCGTTGGGGCCGACAGCGGTCTGCTTAGTCAGCAGATCGGCGGGATTGTGCTCGTGGCTACTACTGTCGCGTAGATCCCAGGTACCTGCCGGGGTGTTGAGTTGGTAGGGGTCGACGTCGAGGTCACGGACACGTACCTGCAAGATCGGCCCGGCTTCTTTCAACGTGGCCGTGATATTGCGTGACAAACGCCTGGAGAGAACGAACTTGTGATAGCTTTTGGATTCATCCCACGCCTTGAATGCTGCGACTTGGGCGGGGTTGAGTTTTGCTAGGCCGCGGGCTTTCGATGAAGCCGATGCCATCACCACGTCAGCACCGGTAGAAACCATGTCTTGCCATGTTGTGGCGATAAGGTGTTGTGCTTCTTCAAGTTGACGAGAAGTCAGTTCTTGAACCACTCCTTGTGCAGACAGGTCGTTCTCATCCCACACGCCATGGTCGTAGACAAGCCACTTGGTAGCCAGTGAGTAGCGGATCTTGTTCGCATACTCGCCAGCCAATGTGTCTGCCTGACCGACATCGGAAAAATCATCCGGACGTAAACCTGCTAACGCCTCATACGCCTCTGGTGGCAGATAGCTCGGGTCGGAGGCGACCTTCGAAGCGAACCTGCATGCCGAGTTCCAGATCGTCTGCAGTTCGCCCTCGTTGAGCGGTGGTTCGCAGAGGTTGGCTTTGCGGTCGAAGAGGTCTCGTGCTTGATCGGTCTGCCCGTAGCGGATGAGGACCCGCCCGGCGAAGCGAGAGAGCGTGGCATTACGGGAGCCTTCACCAATCACCAAAGTGCTCTGATCGAAGGCAGCGAACACGTCGATCTCGTCAGCCGCGTCCAGCCATGCATCGAGCAACTGGTCGCCCTCATGCGCCGTAACTTGTGGGTTAGGGGTGCCGTAGATGAAGCGACCGGCATCCAGAGCATTGCGATCAAAGAAACCAAAGCGCGATGCCAGGCGATGCTTCAATCCTGCATATTCGTCCGCATCTTGCACGTTGTGGATTGGGAAGTAGACGTGGAAACGTGGCCGGGCGGAGAGCACACCCTTCGGCTTCATGTGGTTGCGGGAGGTGGCGGTCATGAACTCCACACCAGACATCAACTTGCCGAGTTTCTCAGGCGTGATCCAGTCAGTTTGGGTTTCGGTGTGGTCGTTATCGATATCCATCACTACGCAATCCGAGGAGATGAACGCTGCAGTTGAGCGGCGGTCATTCACGTAGGTGGCTGCCACGTGATCAAAGCCAGCAACCGCTGTCAGCGAAGCCGCATCAGTGACCTCGTGTCGATGCGGGTAGTGGTTATTGTTCTGAACGCCAGCAACAGTGGCGGCGTACAAGGTGAAAGGCGTGGTCATAGGGTGACCTCCTTGAAATCAGAATCGAAATACTTAATCGGCAACTCGAGGTCGCGTGCCCACCCGATCTCCAGGCGCATACCAGGGCTAACGCGTCCGACATATGCCCACAGCGCTTCGCACTTGGCGAGCAACACACGGTTGAAAAACATCGCCAACTCACGCTGATCAGGGTCTGCATCATCCATGAACTGGGGATAGTGCAGATGCGGAGCGAACGGGATCTTGCCCGCGCTTACTGCAAACCCACAGAATTGACGGGCGAGCTCAACGTTCGCCTCGGTGTCACCTGAGTAGGGCGAGCAGATATAAACCAAGGGTCGGTAACCGAATAGTTCGCGCTGGAGCTTCTTGAGCGCGTGGTAGCTCGTCAGGTCCAGATAGCCTTCGGTGTTCTTCTTCGAAAACCCAATATCAAGAGTCGCGACAGTCATGCTTGCACCTGACTTTCACGCTCAATCACCGGGAGGATGCCGAGCTGGTTCTTGAGCAGGTCGTAGATGAACAGACGTCCCTTCTGGGTCCAGTACATGTGGGTGCGGGTCTGGCCTTCGCCGTATTCGTGGGTCTTGGACTGGGTGTATCCCTGCTCGGCGTACTTCGCGTACAGGAACCACCGGCCCGACTGATGGAACTGCACGCGAGCATCACGCAGGATCCGGTTGAGCTTCTTCGCGGAAAGTCCGTAGTCCTTCGCAATCGCAGTCGTCGTCAACAACGAATCCGATTGCAACACAACGTCGTAGTACGAGACTTTCGGTTCCGCTTCGAGCAGGGCTTGCTCTGCTGCCAGGCGCTTGGCCCGTTCGGCCCGCAGAGTGGCGATGGCATGCTCCAGGAATTCATCGTCAGCGAGTAGTTCGTCGTATGCGTACATGCCGTGGCGGCGAATCGTCGGTAGCACTTCATCGAACACCCAGGCTTCGAACTTCTGTGCTGCCGGGAGCTTTGAAGAGATGATGAGGCGATAGAGGTCACCTTCGGTAATGAAGGTGGCTTCTTGTTCGCGTCCCATGGCATCGACGATGGGGTAACGTTTTAGACCCCCATCGGCGCGAGCATGATCGCGTACTGCCTTGCTGGCGTTAACGTAGCCGAGCGCAGTGGCGACGTCCTTCCCACAAAACAGCGTCTGGCCATCATTGGTGATGGTGCGGATGGTGCCGAACACGTCGTTGGTGAATGTTTGAATCTGGTTTCCCATGGCGGGGTTCCTTCCCGAGACCCCGTCGAGAAAAAGTCGTGCCGGGCGGCACAAGGAGTTAAGGGCCTCACCCCACTGCCGACGAACCTAAAAGTGTTAAATCCATGCAGGGTATACCCCGCAGACAAACAGTGCTGCACGAGCGATCATGGAGATATGGGTGAGATTGATAAAGCCACGGTGTGGGCGATGGCAATGCGCATGCGTCTCTTTGCGTTCTTGGAATACTTACACGATCTTGACAACGATCCAGCGCCCTCTGCTGCGAATCAGCAGATCGCCGCGTATCTTCGAGAGTTCATGGAAACCGACCCGAAGCTGCTGCTCGGCGACGAGTAGGAGTTAGTCCTTGCGGTAGTAATCGCATTCGTAGCCGTCGGCGTCGAGTGGGAGCCCTGCTGCCCAGTCGGGCGGTGTCGTCATGAGCTCGCACGCGTCAGCAACGGTGAAGCCCGAATCTGTGGGTTCGTCGATAACGATTTCGTCGTGAACATGCATCACAATCTGGTGCCCTGCCTCGGCGACTGCGTGCATGCCAACCACGAGCAGATCACGAGCGATCGCCTGCACGATATTCTCAACCAACTTCCCTCCGTAGGTTTCGAGATGTCCCCATTTTCTGGCGGTGGTGGTGCCGGTGTAGGTGATGGATGTGCCGCCCCAACGGTTCTCCCCAAGACGCGGCTGCACATACGCAAGTCGTCTGTCTGAGGGGAGTTCGATGAAGAGAATCCCGGACTCGACGGTAAATCGCAGATTCCGCAGCCGGATCGGCTGGCGCAACGTGATTGCAGCGATAGCGGCTTCTTCGACGTCTGCCCAGAGCTGCACGACGTGTGGGTTAGCTTGCCGCCAGGCGTCCACGATCGGTTTGAGCTCATGCTCGGCTAAACCCATGGTGAGTGCTCCCATGCGCTCCAAAGCGCCCGTTGAGCCGCCAAAACCACAAGCCAAAACTGCTAATTTTCCTTTCTGCCGAAGCTCACCATTAACGCCGTGTTTTTCGACTGGCACTCCGAACATACGGCTCGCGGTTTCGCAGTAGAGGTCTTTACCTTCACGGAAGGCTTGAAGGGTGGTGGTTTCTCCTGCGAGCCATGCGATGACACGTGCTTCAATTGCAGAGAAATCAGCAACGATGAACCTGTGCCCAGGTGAAGGGATAAACGCGGTACGGATGAGTTGGCTGAGGGTGTCGGGCACGGACTCGTACAGAAGCTCAAGGGCATCGAGGCTGCCTGTTCTGACGAGCGATCGGGCTTGGTCAAGATCAGGCAAATAATTCCTGGGGAGGTTCTGGACTTGGACGAGGCGTCCGGCGAAACGTCCGGTACGTCCTGCGCCGTAGAACTGGATGAGCCCACGTGTACGGCCATCGGATCCTGCGACGTTTTGCATGGCCTGGTATTTCTTGACGCTTGATTTCGCTAGATCGCCGCGAAGTTCGAGGACTTCTTTCACCTCACCGGTCGCAGTATCGAGGGCTGCATCGACGTCGGCTTTGGTCAGCGATTCGAGTTCGCAGCCGTGCTCGCTCAGCCATTGTTTGAGCTGGATCGGCGAGTTCGGATTCTTCAACCCAGTCAATGTCTGTGCCCGAGCGAGTGTCGCGTTGCGGTGGTGCTCGTCCACGGCAACGGCATTATCGACGAGCGTGTGGTCGAGAAGAATCCCGGCATCATTAATGCGTTGGTCGAGGGCGTAGGTGTCCCATTCGGCATCGGGCATCGGAAAAGACGCCAGTCTGTCGTGGATGGCTTGTTCGACTTCGACGTCGCGCCGGTTGTAGTCGATAAACCGTGCCCAGCCGGTCGGGTCAGCTGATGGTGGGTTCCTGTGTTTGCCGCCGTTCAGGACTGAGGGTGTGGCGGGTGTGCAGAACTGCTTGATCAGCTTGCGCCCCGCAGAATCTTTTTGGACGTCAAGCTTCAAAACTGTGGCTACTGCATCGAGGCTCATCGGGAGACCAAGGTAGGCCGACCAGATCATGGTGCAGCGCCACTGCCTTGGGCCAAGAAACCCATCAGCGAGAAGCTCGGGATGATGAGTGCGTAGCCAAGCGGACAAGCAGACTCGCTCGAAGGCGGCGTTATGCGCCCACTTGACCACACCCGAATCCACTAAAGCCGCTAGAACCTCATCGGGCAGGGTCTCGCCGCTGGCAAGATCCACTATTTCGACTGGGCCGCCGTCAATCGAATAGCCGAACAGGAGCAGCTCGAAGTCTGGGTGCTCGGCATACGGGTAAACGCCCGCCTTGGCGAGCTGAACTGGACTGAAAGTCTCGATATCGCAGAAGAGTGTTCGCATGACGGGGTTCCTTTCACATAGAGGAAAAGTGGAGGGAACCAACAAGATGTGCTGATTCCCTCCACGTGTGGGGATGGTTAGTTCAGGAAGTCGTCATCAGCGGCGAAGGCACCGAAGTCGGTCTCAGCGGAAACTCGTCCACCGCCAAGGCTCTCGCCGTCACGGGTCTTTTGGATATTGCCGAGTCCGCAGGCGATGCCTCGGTTGCCATTCGTGTTAAACGCATAGAAAGTGAGGCTGACACGGGCATAGCAGCCGGAATACACCTCGGCGCGGTCCAGGATCGGGGCGACGCTCTGATCGACGATCTGCGGAGCGGTCAGGGAGTTGGCGTTGAGGAAGTAGGCGCCCTTGTAGGCTTCGTCGTCACGCTCAATATCCCCATCGCGCAGCGGCAACTTGAGGGCGGCCTTGTTGGGGCGCTTGCCACCAAACTTGGCCGTCCCGGCCTCGATGGCTGCATCCACGGCCTTCTCGATCGCCGCAATCGTGGCAGTATCGGACTTCGGGATGATCAGGGAGACGGAGTACTTCGGTTTGCCTCCCTGGATGGAGTTCGGCTCCCACACGTGTGCGTAGGATAGGCGAACTTCGCCGGTCACAATACGAGTTGTGTTAGTCGTTGACATAATCATTCTTCTTTCTACTCGTTACTTGTTTGGTTGAAAATCGGTGGCCGCACTCACCAGGTCAAGCGCTGGCCGTTTATCGGATGTAGGAACCAACGTAGGTTTTCCTGCAGGCTTGGTCACGAGATCACCGAGGACCTCGTTGAAGGCGGGTTTACCCATGAGGCGTTCCATGGCTGTGAGGGTGATGAGCTTGCGATCCCAGATGTCCCTATATCCAGCCGCCTCAGCCGCTGCAGCGACATCGGTTTCGGAGGTGTATTTGCGTATCGACCGTCCGGCTACGAGCTTGAACCCCTCAAAGACCACTCCCTGGTTGACGGCCTTCGACAGGGCGTAGGCCTCCACATCCGCCGCCCAAGTTTTGAGCTGCGGAATCCTTGCCAGCACGTCAGCGATCTCTGTATCGCTAAGTTCTGCTGGTGGGGCGAACTCCAACCTGGCCAGCGCAAGATTGGCTTCAGCTCGTGCCCGACACGTGGGTGCAATCTTGCAGAACTGACACCACGAGCCCGGACAAAACTCGCCCTCGCCAGCCGCTGCCAGCTCAGCCTTCGGTTTCACTTCCGCTTCGGCCCAGTGCTCGAGTTCAGTGACGGGGATTTCCCAGGTGTCGACGTTCGCCCGGCGCGGCTGGTAGATCGTCACCGCCACGGTCTCGATGCCGTACAGGTCGCCGAAAGCGTGGAGCGCTCCGAGCGCGTACAACATGAGCTGCGGATTGTGTGCGGCTTCGACGAGGACGCCTTGCCCGTACTTCAGATCAATAATCTGCAAGGTGGGTTCGGCGATGATCACGCAATCCCCGGTACCGAAACCTCCCGGCACAATATGTGAGAAATCGAGGTGCTGCTCGATCAGCACCTGCGGATCAGCACAGGATTCTTGGGCGATGGAGATGCGTTCTTGGACGAACGCCACATAGTCGTCTGTGAGGGTTTCCATCTCGTCATCAACCCAAGTTGAGACTGGCCGCTTCGAGCGCTGCTTCAACACTCGGCGGAGCTTGTGCTCAGCCAGCGCGTGAGCGGCGGTGCCTTGCTCGGCAGCGGCAGACGTGGATTCTGGCTCATCGGATTCGAGGCGGGCGGAGGGTGGGCAGTTGATCCACCGGTGCGCACCCGACGCCGAGAGGAGTGAGTGATCAGACGGTGCCATCAGCAATCTCCTTCGCCCGATCCAGCAGCCACCCGTACTTCGACGGATCCACCGCTGAGAGCTTGTCCGCACCAGCCTCGACGATCAGCTCACGAACCTCTGCCGTGTGACCTTGCGCTGAGAGCTCGGAAAGAAAAGCACGTACTTCTTCCAACGTCACCGTCGGTTCAGGTTCAACCTCTGGCTCGTCCGCAAGTAGTTCTGGCTGGGCGTGCGTGGCTGGGATGGTTCCGAAGGGTTCCTTGATCTGCAGGGCAAGCTCCGGGCGTTCACCAGGCATTCCTGCGTGGTCTTCGAAGCTCTCCTCAACGATCTGCTGAGCCCGCGCAAGCAAATCGGCGAGCGATCGCATCGTCTGGTTTCCATCACGAATGAAGGCGTTAATTTCCGGCATCATCATTTGGATTCACCCGTCTTGAGAGCATCGGCCAGGGCCATGAGGTCGTCATCGGTGTTTTCGGTGATGTCGATCTGCTTGACCGAGTCACCGGGAACGAGAATCATGACTTTGCGCGGGGTACCAAGCAGTAGGCGCATGAGCCGTTCACGCAGCGTCACGTTCTTAGTTGCGACGATTCCGGGGTCGTCAGGGATATGCCGGGCAATATGAAGCTTGAGACTATGTCGAGCCATCGGGCTTACCTTTCTTCCTCATTTGTGGGAGTAGCCCGGTTGGCTTCTCCCTTCACCCCACTGCCGACACCGCTCGAAGTGTTAAATCGGACCTCCTCAACCGCCTGTCGAATCAGCGGTTTTACCTCTGCCACTAGCTGCGATACCCGAGCACGGGTCAACCCCATATCGCGTGCCACCTGCGCCTGATTGAGCTTGTCGGTTGCAAGAAGGCGCGTCATCACCTCATGATGCTGAGGATCCAAACCAGCGATGACGCCACGCATAGCCTCGAGCTCACGGGTGTGCTCGACGCTGTCCTCGCGTTCGATGACCTGGTCTTCAGCGCTGATACCCGGTGAAGCTGGATCAAGGTCGATGTCGAGCATCTGCTCATACGAAAACGGCTTGTTATTCGGGACGCGGCATCCACGTCGAGGACCGCACCCAGCCCCGCACGTGCATGTCTTCTTACCCTTGCCGCGATCAGCGCGAACCGCCTGATGCGTGGCCGCTTCTTCTGCGTTCCACAACTCGTCCAAGATTTTCTGTGCGGTGCGGGGCTTAACCTGGTCGAGCGGAACACCAGTTGCGGCGGCGCGTTGCTGCCGGTCGGTTGCGATCATGAGAGCGAACTCGCCAGGGTCAATGTCGAAAGTGTCAGTGATGGACTCATTCTTGTTGTTGTCTGCTTCGTGCCTGAAGGTGACCTTCATCGAAGGATCTCCATTTCTCCGGGAATCCCGGTGATGTGGAGACCTGATCTGTTTGGCTCAGATCACTAGTGAGAACTGCTAGGAAGACGACAAAGGCGAGCCACCCCACACGCCCCTCAGCAAAGAGGGGTTGGGTGAGGTGACCCGCCGAGCGCTCCCAGAGCAGGTCTCACTAGTGATTTGTTTGTCTAACCCCACGGCCTGCACCCGCCATAGGGCTTGCTCATCCGCCAGATGAGCTCCCGAACAATCACGCTCAGGCTTGGAGAACGTCAGTGCCGGTGGCCACCAGCACTACCGTCCCCACCCACCCGGCCCGCACTGTGTCGAAACCGAGTGGGCTGTGTACGACTACTTGCCGCGCTTGGACGGCTTAGTCTGCGCCAACGCCGAGGCGGCAACAGACTTCGAGTCCTTGCCATAACGGCCATCGGTCAGAATCTTCGACGCCTTGGACGCCACCTTCGCGGACGTCTGCTTACGGTTCCTTCCCATGTGCTTCACCTCCTTCGCTCTCGCTACGACACCCACCACCACTTGGTGCGTGTTCATGAGCGTTCGCGCGAGTCGGCGTGCGATAATGAGATGACAGTTGTTCGTCTCGTCGGCTCGTGTTTTGCTCACATACTCATCAAACGCTGTGGTTTTGGGACTTCAGATCGGTGAGGGAAGCAAAAACTGGGACTTCTGGGACTAGTTTTGGGACTCGGCATAGAGGAGCGTGACGCATATGGGTTTGCCCGAGTTTTGTCGCGCTGTTTATAAGCGGAAGAGTCCCATCACTAACCAGGCAAAATTCGTCCAAGCCGTATTCCAACACGCTGGCAGCGCAGAGCGGTTAGATGACGAGTACGCACGCAAGATCTTTACCGGAGCAAAACCGATCTCCGAACCGCAATACGAGTCATTTCCTACACAGGTGAGCAAGAAATCGTTGCATGATTTCCTTCTTGCCCACCTGAGGCCCCTCCCAAGCACGAAGCGCACGTTGGATGATCGTTGCCAAGAAGTCGGCAAAGATGCCGGGCTGCCCTCAACCCTCACTATCGAACCAGAAGCGTTCATTTGGGCACTCACAGATTGGTTCGACGCGATCATCCATGACCCAGACCATTGCGATGTCCTTGAACACTGCTACCGACTTCGCCTTGAAGGCCAGGAACCAGAAGAAATAAACCCCGCGCCGCAGCCGCTCTATCAAGGAGATCGCGTCGACGTGACGCAACCGCCCGCACTGCAAAAACACAAGCCAGGATTTTGGGTCGAGTTCACTCACACATGGACACTGCGCAACGTTGGCAGCATCGACTGGACCAGTCGGACACTCATCTGTACGAATCCAACAGACCCGCGACTACGACCCGTCGGCACCACACAGATCGCCATTCCTGACAGCCCACCGGCGACAGCGAAGTTCATCAAGATTTCTTGCACGTTTCGGGCGCAAGGCTATGAAGGTGCTGCCTCAAGCCACTGGGAAATGCGCAACCAGGAAGGCGAGAACTGCTTCCCTCAAGCGACTACAACATTCAACGTCAATGCCACAGTTATTAACCCGGATCTTCACGCGATAAGGCAGGAACGATGAGCGAAGCTGAATTAGAAAACTGGGTCACCATGAAAGAAGCGCAAGCCCACCTCGGGGTGCGCCGGGAAACCATCACGAAATGGATAACAACCCATAATCTCCCTGCCTATAAAGTCGGCAGGGTCTGGAAGTTCAAACTCTCAGAAATCGACGAATGGGTCCGCACCGGTCAAGCCGCAGAAGAACCACATCCCAACAACCCTCACGAGCCTAAGGAGGAACGCTAATGCCAGAACTGAACTGGGTCGGCAAAGACAAGGTGATCACCCACCACCTCGACGTTCCCTACCGCGTCCTCGACCGCCAATACTCATATGACGAGCACGGCCAACACGATGGGGACAACGGCTCACAGAACATGATTATTCATGGTGACAACCTCGAAGCCCTCAAAGCTCTACTACCAAAGTACGAAGGCAAGGTTGACTGCATTTATATCGATCCTCCCTATAACACAGGCAACGAAGGCTGGATCTACAACGACGCCGTCAACGACCCACGAATCAAGAAATGGCTTGGCGAAGTCGTCGGCAAAGAAGGCGAAGACCTCTCCCGCCATGACAAATGGCTATGCATGATGTACCCACGGCTAAGACTTCTCCATCGCCTGCTAGCCAGAAACGGATTGATTGCTGTCTCGATAAGTGACACAGAGCTGTCCAACCTAGGCTGCATCATGGACGAAATCTTTGGCCCTGCAAACCGACTTGCTTGTGCGCCAGTGCGCTCTGAACCAAGTGGAGGGAAAGATAAAACGGCCCTGCGAACAGGGCACGAATACATTTTGTTCTACACCAAGGGTGACCAATCAAGTCTTGTCAAAGAAGAGAAGACAACTGGGAAGCTTGACCTCAAGGACAGCAAGGGCCCGTATCGAAAAGGGCGTGAGTTACGAAAGTGGGGTGCAACTTCCGACCGATCAGATCGACCGACATTGTGGTTCCCCATTACTGCACCCAATGGTGGAGAAGTATTCCCAATCAAGAATGACGGGTCTGACGGCTACTGGCGTTGGAGTCCTGCTCACGCAGGTATGTCAGAGTTATTGGACAATCCTGAGGCTGCTCACTGGGAGAAAACATCATACGACCCAGGGGTTGTTGTAGATGGAGAGACTGAGCGCTGGGTTCCATACGAGAAAATTCGTGACGTAAAAAAATCATTCGGATGGAATACGTGGCTCGATGGCTATGGAACTAACGCCGACGCGACTGCAGTAATCAAGGCAATCTTTGGAAACAAGAAATTCGACACCCCGAAACCACTATCACTAATCGAATGGATTATCGCCCTGCATGGCAACACAGACGGCATCGTCTTAGACTCATTCGCAGGCTCAGGAACGACCGCACACGCCGTGCTTAATTCAAATATGTACGACGACGCAGATAGAAAATTCATCCTCGTAGAGCTCAGCGACTACGCAGAATCAATCACGGCAGAGCGGGTCAAACGAGTGATCGACGGATACCGCACCGATAAGGATGAAGTGCCCGGAACAGGAGGGTCATTCTCTTTCTACGAGTTAGGCGCGCCACTACTTCTCGCAGGTGACTTGAACCCAGAGGTGCCTCTTGAGCGGGTTCGTGAGTATGTGTGGTTCACCGAGACGGGGCAGCCGTTCTCGAATCCGCCCAGTGCCCATCCGTATTTCTTAGGACGGCATGAGGACGCATCGTTGTTTTTCGTATATGAGCCGGATCGGGCAACGGTTTTGGATCGTGACTATCTGGCTTCGATCCCTCCTGAGTGTGCGGCTAGTTCGTATGTGATTTATGCCGACACGTGTTTATTGTCGGATGAGGAGCTGCGCTCTCTGAATATCACGTTCAAGAAGATCCCTCGGGATATCACCCGTCTCTAAGGAGTGTTGGTTATGGAGTTGAAGAAGTATCAAAACCGGGTGATCGCCGATCTAGAGGATTACCTCACCCAGCTCAACGAGCAGCCTACGCTGAGCGATGCTTTTAAGGTGTTTTGGGAGTCTCGCCAGATTGAGGTTGGCATCCCGCAGATGCCGGGCTACCAGAATGTGATCGATGGTGTTCCGCACGTGTGTTACAAGGTCCCCACTGGCGGTGGGAAGACGTTTTTGGCTTGTGCGTCGGTGAAGCCGATATTTGAGGCTTTGCCGCCGACGCGGAAACAGGCTGTGGTGTGGCTGGTGCCCTCAGATTCGATTTTGACGCAAACCTTGGCGGCGTTGAAGAATCCGGCCCATCCGTATCGGCAGAAGTTGAACGCTGATTTTGGTGGCCGAGTTGAGGTGTATTCGAAGGAAGAGTTGCTAGCTGGTCAGAATTTCAGTCCGTCGACCGTGGCTGAGCAGCTGTCAGTGATGGTGCTCTCGTATGATTCGTTCCGCTCACGAACAAAGGACGGACGCAAGGCATACCAAGCTAATGGGAATCTCGCCTCGTTCGCGACCGCGTTTGGTGCCCCGGGGCAGCCGATCGAGAACGCGGATGAAACAGCACTGTTCCAGGTGATTAACCAGTTGAATCCCGTCGTTATCGTGGATGAGTCGCATCACGCGACGAGCACGTTGAGCCAGGAGATGCTCACGAATTTCAACCCTGCATTCATTCTTGATCTGACCGCAACCCCGAAGCGGCAAGCGAACGTGATCTCGTATGTGGATGCGCTCTCACTTAAGAACGAGAGCATGGTCAAACTTCCGGTCATCGCATATAACCGGGCGTCGCAAAAGGATGTCGTTACGGACGCGATCGATCTTCGCCGTTCTCTAGAAGTCGCTGCTACACAGCAGTATGAAAGTGGTGGCTCTTATATTCGACCGATCGTGTTGTTTCAGGCTCAGCCAAAGACGAGCGAGGACGCTACCTCGTTTGAGCGGCTGCGTGACAAGCTCGTCAAGGCGGGTATTCCTGCCGAGCAGATCGCGATTAAGACCGCCGACGTAAACGAGCTTAAAGGCGTTGACCTGCTCAGCAAGGAGTGCCCGATCAGTTTCATCATCACGGTGAACGCGTTGAAGGAGGGCTGGGATTGCCCCTTCGCCTACATTCTGGCGTCGTTGGCGAACAAAACCAGCCAGGTCGATGTTGAGCAGATCCTTGGCCGTGTTCTGCGCCAACCCCACGCCAGGAAGCAGCCGAACACGTTGTTAAACATGAGCTACGTGTTGACCTCTTCAAACGATTTCGGCGTCACGCTCAAACAGATCGTTGCCGGGCTCAACAGTGCCGGATTCTCCAAGCGTGACTTCCGTGCAGCCGATCAAGTCGCTTTCGACTTCACTGGCACGAACCAGCCAAGCAAACCCGCCCCAACGTCCCCAGTCCCAGGGGAAGGTATGGACGTTGAAGAGTTCCTGGAGTTCGATGAAGAACAGGTTGCAGCGGATTTAGATGCGCGAGAAGAATCCGCTAGTTCACCAGAGCCTTCGGCGGATCCGACGGTGGCTTCGATGATCGAGCAGGCGGCTCAGCAGGGTGCGGACTATGAGCAGGAGGCCGAAGAAGCCGCACAGATGGGTGAGGGCTTCGTGCCTTCAGATTTGGAGGATGCTGTGGACACGAGCTTCGTCAACCACGAATTCGCTGACGAGATCGAAACCCTTCGCCTTCCCCAATTCGTCATCCAAGAACCCGGATCAGCATTGTTCCCGACCGCTCATGAGGGATACAACGAGCTCAAGCACGAGGCACTAGCCGGTGACTTTGACTTGGCTACGAAGGACATCGACATTGACCTGTCGACGGCAGACGAGCAGATGTACAAGATCGACGTGCGAAAAGACTCCGAGGTTCCTAAAGCCTTCCGGATGTCGAGCACCGATCAGAAATTCATGCGCGAACACTTCTCGAAACTGAGCGTCGAAGGACAAAAACGCAACACGGCAATCGCCATCTACGATCGGATCAAACCGATCAATTCGATCACTGACTCTGACCTGCGCGCATACATCGTGCGGATGGTTGAAACCTTCGGCACCGAGCAGCTGCTGACCTATCAAGAACACCCACATGCGGTAGCAAGCAAGGTCAAACAGAAAATTGACGGCCTTTTAGAAGCGCACAAAATCAAGAGATTCTATGAGGACATCGAGACCCGCCGCGTTGATGTTCAACCGCTCTATGCGTTCCCGAAAGCGATCCAGCCCATTCATGCCTCCTCCCTGATCGGTGGGTCGCTATATGAGGCCGAAGACAAGATGAACGGCTTTGAGCTCGAACTCGCTGGTCGCTTCTCCGGCATGAACAACGTTCGCTGGTGGCACCGCGTCATTGAACGCAAGGGCTTTTGCCTCAACGGTCCGTTCAACCACTACCCAGATTTCGTCGTGATGACCACCAGCGGCACCATCGTGGTTGTCGAGTCCAAGGGCGAGCATTTGAAGAACGACGATTCTAACCGCAAGATCAGGCTCGGCCGGGCGTGGGCAAACATGTCCGGCAATGACTACCGCTACTACATGGTCTTCGAAGATGGCGTCACCCCACCCGACGGGGCGGTCACTTTGTCGGAGCTCGTACGTATCCTCGAAAAGCTGTAGGCGGGAAGGACACCTTTTGGGAGAAGACGAGATGGCACAGGCAACGATAACGCCAACGCTGCGCGGCGACACATTCGCGTCCACGTTCACCGAAGTGGCCCATTCGAACACGTTAGGTCTTCGAAACGACGAACAGTTACGCCTGTTCCATCTGTCTATCCAAAACAACCGCTTCGACCACACAGCCCTCATCAAGTTCCTCAAACGCAACGTTGGACGCTACGTCTTCTCCCGCGCCGAATACGAAGGTTACAAACAGCGAGACGATCTCGAAGAAGTTGCTCTCGACGCGGTAAACCGGATGCGTTCACAACAAGACGGCATGGGGTTGGGCGAAATCTTGCTCTACGTCCTGCTCGAACAAATCCTTGAAGCACCCAAAGTGATGAGCAAGATCGAGCTCAACCAGGCCCGAGGCCAGATCCACAGCCGCTGTGACGCCATCCACCTACTCACACCAGACGGTCAGCGAACCACCAGCAGCATCGTGTTTGGAACCTCCAGCGTTGTGGGCAACATTGGGGATGCCATCACTGCAGCATTCGAGCGCGTCGTAGACATCGAAAAGAACCGAACACGCGAAGTTCAGCTCGCCGAGCAAACTGTGTTCACCAAGACCCTCGAGCCAGCAACAGCAAACTACGTCAAAGATCTGCTAATCCCGAAGCCGGGTGGGGCACCCGTGTTCGATACCGCTTATTCGATGTTTCTGGGCTATGACATCGGTCTCGATCCGAAGAACTACAGCAACCAGCGATATCGGGCTGCGCTCGATCAGAAAATGCAGGGCGATATCGCAGCGCACGCCCAAATCATCGCCAACGAGATCAACACCCGAAACCTGGATAATTACTCGTTCTACATCTATGTTTTGCCACTCAACGAAGTAGACGTCGATGCGTGCGCGATCATGGATGGGCTCGTGGACGGGCCAGGTGGTAGCCATGTCTGACAAGCAAGTAACCGTCGGCGATCTCGTATTTTCTGACATCGACTCCAACGAATTCCTCAAACAGCTGTACGCCAACCTGCTCTACAATTACGGCTTACATCGGTTGGGGTTGGTGGATCGTCACCCATACGACGTGGATCTTGAAGCCGCCCTGCGGTTCGCAGACCTGCTGTCGAAATCAACCCACCCCACCAATCGTGACCGGCACAGGGTGTGGGCGCAAGAAATCGCGCTCCTGTGCCACATCCTCTACCCAGACGATCCGCACACGCAGGCATACGTTCCTGCAATCTTCACCACGCTAGGTAACTACCCAGGCCTGAAGCAGTTGGGCGTGACTTCCGATGCGGGCGTCCTCGACGCCGCATTCAACGCCTACCAAGCCGAGTACCTCACCGTGCCCGGTGACAAATCGATGAAGTTTTTCGCGCCGCAAAAGAAGATCTACGACCGCCTGAACGACGGCAAGTTTTCCTTCTCAGCTCCAACGTCGCTGGGTAAGTCCTTCATCATGCGCACCTTCATCACCAACCAGATCAAATCCGGGGTGACAGCCAACTTTGCGATCATCGTGCCGTCAAAAGCGCTGATCAACGAGACCCGCTCGAAACTGATCGCTGACCTCGGCGAAGACCTTGAACGGCACAACTATCGAATCGTCAGTGCCGCTGGTGACATCGTGCTCGAAGGCGATCACAACTTCATCTTCGTGCTCACCCCAGAACGCTTGCTTTACCTTCTGATCGGCAAACCTGCAATCGAATTCGAGTACGTCTTTTTCGACGAATCACACAAACTCTCAGGCAAGAACAGCCGCGCCCCGTTCTACTACCAAACCGTGACAATCCTTCAACACCGCCACAGACCACCACACTTCATCTTCGCTTCACCCAACATTCCCAACCCAGAGGTATTCCTAAGGCTGGTTGATCCAAACTCTGACGAAAATGAAACCAACGCGGTCGCAACCCAGTATTCGCCAGTCGCGCAATTCAAATACCTCGTCAACCTGCACGAGAACACCATTTCCAGCTACAACGACCACACCCAAGAATTCACGCACCTAGCCTCACTTCAAGCTCAGGACGCTACCGCACAGGGCGTAACCCGATTTGTTAGTGAATCATCACGAGGTTCAGATCATCGTGGGCAAACCATCGTGTTTCATTCTGCCCGACATCACGCAGTGCAAGCGGCGCGTGACTATGCCCAGGGTTTGGCAGACCTCAACGATAAAGACTTGGACGCTCTCGCAAAAGACATCGAACGCGACGTCCACGAGGACTACTACCTCAGCGGTCTCATCCGTAGAGGCGTCAGCTACCACATCGGCTACCTCCCGCCAGCGATCCGCGAACGCATCGAAGGCCTGTTCCGCGAAGGCAAAATCTCGACACTATTCTGCACCAGCACGCTCCTCGAAGGAGTCAACCTTCCCGCCGACAACCTCGTCATCACAACCAACAAAATCGGCAGAGCAGGAATGACAGCAGTCGACTTCAAGAACCTGATCGGCCGAGTCGGGCGTATCGAGTTCAACCTCTACGGCAACGTATTCATCATCGTGGGCAACCAACTTGCATCCGAGCAAAAGGCCAAGGAACTCCTACAAGCGAACGTTCCTGCACAGAAGCTATCCGTGCAAACTGACTCACAAATTATCAGCAAGAAAATGAAGCAAGGTGTCGTCAAGGATCTACAGGAAGGTCGCATCGAATTCTCCAAAGGGAATGAGAGCTATGAGCGTTATGATATGAAACGCAAATTCGGTCTCATGCTCTTGCGCGACATCACTACCGGACGTCAAAGCCTGGTGCGTGAAGAATTCTCTGACTATCTTGACGAACAGGCTACCAACAGCATTATTGCTACTTTCTCGCGACGCGAAGGCCAACAAGATGACGATATCAATGTCTCCGTTGACCAGGCAGAAGCGCTGACGCACGCAATCCAAGCTGGACTCCAGTATCCACAACTTTCTCCAAACGGAAAGTTCAGTTACGACGAGACCCTCGCGTTTCTTCAGCGGCTTGCCTCAATCTTCAAATGGCGAATTTACAATCCCGAGACGTTAGGGAGAACAACCAAGGGAAGTGACCAGCTCGCTATGCTGTCCTGGTACACCGTCCTCCTGTTGCAATGGATGGAGGGACACGGTTTGCGTTCCATCATGAATCGTGCAATCGAGCATCACCGGAAAACTGGAATTGTGTGGATCAATCGGCAACCGAATCGCTACCTAGATTCGAAAGAACACCGAAACCTTGTTTTTAGTGACACGCTTGAAGCTATTGAGCAAGTAATCCTTTTTGAGCTATCGAATTACTTTCTTAAATTCTCCAACGAATACAAGAAGGTCCACGGAAAAGAGCAGTTCGACAACGACTGGTACGAATACGTCGAGTACGGCACAACGAAACAGGAAACCATCCTTCTCCAACGACTCGGATTCACCCGCGAGAGCGCCACTTACATTCGAATCAACGTCTCCAATGCAATCTTCCTTCACGAAGGAAAACCCCACCTGAACCCGATTCTCCTCGAAAGCTCGAACATCAACGTCCGCAAAGAAGCCAACGAAATCAGATACAACGTGCCAGAAGCCTTCTCGATGCCAGATTTCTTGTTCTAACACCCTCGTCTGATACCCGCTAACGCAAGCATTCCCGCAGACCCCCTCAACCAGAAACGTGCCCCTGCCGCGCGGACGTCATGGCGACGAGCACCAGATCACCGGACCTCCAGCGAGCCAACGAACAACCCCAGAAACGACAAAACCCCTGCTCAACAGGGGTTCAAGGACTCAAGCGGCTTTTATCATTTTCGACGTCTAAGTATCCACTTAGACGTCGGATTTGATAAGTACCCTTTTGCGTTAGCGAGTATCGCTTAGGGGGGGTGAAAAATCGCTTGCGTTAGCGGGTTTGGGTTTTGCGTTACCTAGTATCGTGTTTTTCCTGTTCGGTATGATTTTGGGGTTTAACTCGCTAGCGGAGATGAAAATGTGCCTATCTCACTAGCAAATAACGCTGTTCTGGTGGTGCAGGTACGATTTCTCTTTTAGCTCACCCTCAAGGCCAATCTTCAAACCAAAAGACGAATCAGCCTTGGGGGTTTACCTTTCTTTTCGGTAACGACAGTTATGGGATAATCAGTGAACGAACAAGTAAAAGGGGAAGGGCATATATTGGGAAAGAACAATGCGCGAATGCGTAACTGGTTAATGCTGGTAGCCGTTGGGCTATTATTTGCAGCTGTCTGTTTTGCTGTTTTCGGGTTCACGCACGTGATTTCGCCGGTCACTGCTATCGGAAATGCTGCTGGTTTTCTGGTAACTAGCCTGGTTGCAGGTTTTTTCGCGCTGCGTAAATGAGCGATGCCCAAAAGGTCGTGTTTCTGCACGGGTTGGGTGAAACCCGTGATGTTTGGAACCCCATAATAAAGCAGCTGCCACAAACCGAGTGCATATCTTTAGACGTTTTGAGAATGAAACCGCCGCTGGCTTGCTGGTCGCTCGAAGACGTATGCACCCAGATTTCTGACTTACTCACCGAACCAGTTCACCTGGTCGGGTTATCGTTGGGCGCAGTGATCGCTTTAAAGATCGCGGTCACCCATCCCGATAAGGTGTCCTCACTGTTTGTTTCAGCTCCGCAAGCTAAACCCCCAAAAATGTTGATGAGTCTGCAAAAGACACTAATCCGGGTTTTACCAACGAAATGGGTCTGTCCGCCGCAGCTTAGCAAACCTGAGCTGGTGGGCGTGCTCGATAGTTTGAAAGGTTTAGACCTCACTTCGCAGCTACCGACTTTATCCATGCCTGTAACTGTGGTTTGCGGTAGCAAAGATAAAGCAAACCTTTCTGCAGCTCGCAAAATCGCAGGTCTTATCCCCGCGGCTCACCTAGAAGTTATCCAAGGTGCGGGTCACCAGTGGCACGCCGCCCATCCTCAGCTATTCGCCTGTTATCTCACTAAACATTTAGCCCGCTAAACTCCGGCAGGAATAATATCGTCGATAAACCAGATGCGTTTCGGTACGGCTCTGCCGGTTTCGATGTGCCAGCAGTCAACCAGATCTATTGGCTCACCCATGGTGTTTTCTTTCTGTTGGATCCTCGTATTGAGGGATGATCTGTTTTTTTCTCAGTTATTCTTGAGGTTAGGTGCGTGTGAACGAGGGGCGTGGTTGTGATGGCGCGGGGTAAAGCGGTAGAGCTTTTTCTGGTCGATGGAACCCCAGGTGGTATGGCTACTGCGGGGATAGAGGATTGGACGGGCATTCTCACCTCTGCACGCCGCGATCAACTTTCCCAGCTTTATAAGCGAGAGGAAGACAATAGTGGAAGATTTCGTCGGCTTCTTTCTTCACGTTGATGTTCGTTGAAGAGGTAAACCAGAAGTCGAGATGGAGGTTTCCTCTTCGTCCATACGCAATAGGGTGGGCTCAGTCTTCTCAATATAGGCTGCGGATTCCTGGGAGAAGCCTGTGTACTGTGAAGGGCGATAGCTAGTTCATTGGTAGTGCAGTATTTGATGTAGTCGTACCAGTTGTTTGGGAAGCTCTGGATATAGTGGATTTTCTTGTATTTATTGGAAAATCGCAGGAAATAGAGGGAGAGGCCGAAAAGGGTCTGCTCTTAGCCGGATGCCTTGCGATTTTGGGAAATATTTTATGAGTATTGATGAGTTTTCTTGTTCACAAGTTCGTTAGGCGTTTTCGCGAGGCAAAATCGCTATCTCTAAACCGGCGAGTACGACTTCTATGATGATTTCAAAGTATTCCTGACTCATGCGGTCTTCATTTTTCGGGTTGGCTAGCGGAATTAAGTAGCCTTGGATGATGTCAGCGAGCGTTGTGGAGCAGGCAGCTAGGGGCTGAAGTTGGGTAATCATTTGGCCTAGGTCGTGGCGCTGTTCCTGCTTGGTTGGGCTGCGCAAGTTGCGAGCACTAATGCTCCACAGTATCGTGTTGATGATAATTGAGTATGCGATGTGAATGTACTTGCTAAAACCAGCGTCCCGTAGTTTTTCGTAAGCCACCTCCAAGATTGGTATCAACGCGGCGTCCATATGTCCATACATCAGTTTGTCGGTGACTCCGGGGAATTCAAGAAAGACGGGCCTGACATTTTCTGCTAGGGAGATGAACCAATCTTTCCATTCCAGATGCTCGTCCGGTAGCTCGATGGTGCTAGTGATCTCGCCGATTACAGAAGCGGTAATGGCGTCACGGTTTTGGTAATGGTGGTAGATGACAGAGGGAACTACTCCCAGATGCTGCGCAAGGTCACGAATCGACCATTTTTCTAGACCGCACTCTCGGGTCAGTTCCATTGCGGTGTACATGATCTTTTCCTGCGTCAGCCAGGCGCGTCTACCCGTGTTTACCCGCTTGTCTTTATTTCCCACGAAAACAGCATACCCTCAACCTCGACAATACTAGAACATTGTTCTAGTATTGTTTCAGCTTGATTGGTAGCTCACTTTGGAAAGGATGTTTTAATGTGCGCCACTAATGAACGAAACGAGAAAGTCGAATCAAAAATAACGGGACTGTTTCCCCTGTTTTTGACGGTTTTACTGGCATATATGGGGCAGATGATTCTTAATCCAATTCTGGCTCCGCTATCGCGCGAAATCGGGTTGAAGGAATGGCATATTGGTGCCACCATTTCGTTAGCAGCCGTCATGTTCTCTCTTACCTCTACCAGGTGGGGACGGGTCTCATTGCGATGGGGATCTCGGCGCATTTTGCTTATTGGGATGTTTGCCGGAATCCTGGCTCTAAGCGGATTCGCTATGGTGGTGTGGCTAGGATTTAAGGGTCTGCTCACCGGCATAGCGTTGATTCTAGGAGTAGTCATAACTAGGGGCGTGCTGTACGGCGGTGCCATCGCATCAGTTTCCCCAGCCGCGCAAACCTACGTTGTGACTCATACTTACAATGAGACGCAACGGGTAAAAGGTCTGGGAGTCTTGGGCGCTGCGCAAGGATTCTCGTCTATTCTTGGAGCCTTATTGGGCGGCAGCCTTGCAGCTATAGGAGGTTTCATGATGCCCTTACTGGTGATGCCTCTGGTCATGCTTTTAGGCGTTGCCGTTTTGCTGCTAACATTCAAACCCAAAGGTGGAGAAGAAAAAGTCGCTCAACCGGCAAAAGTTTCCTATTTTGATTCAAGAGTATTCGTGTTCCTGGCTTGCGGTTTCCTAATGTTTACTGCTTTTTCTACCGTGGCTACACTTTTCGGCTTTTTACTGCAGGATGTATTGAAGCTAGCGGCCGGCGCAACAGCAGGGCTCACCGCTTTGTGCATGTCAATAATGGGTGTGGTGATGATACTGGCGCAGGCCTTGGTGGCTCCAAGGTTAAACTGGGGTGCTAAAAAACTCTTTAGAAGAGGATTAATAATCGTTCTTCTCGGGTTACTACTCTTGGTTTATCCACTAAATCTTGGACTGTTCATCGTGGCCAGCATCTTGACAGGCTTTGGTCTAGGCCTGGCGATGCCTGGCTACAACACGGCGCCTACTTTGCAAATGAAGCCCGAAGAGCAAGGTGGGCTGGCCGGGTTGATTAATGCTAACAATGGTGCAGCCTATGTAGTGGCACCGATAGCCTCCACCGCACTTTACGGACTCTCTCCGTGGCTACCAATGACATGTTGCACAGTCCTGATAGCTGCGGCAATTTTGCTGAGTTTTTACCATCCCGAGTTCCGCAAATAATCTCTTTATGATTAGAAGCAAAAACCATAAAAATCCCTGCTAAAGCGGTGTTGACTTCAGCAGAATTATGATGTCTAGTCGCTACGATATTCAAACAAACTCAAACCTCTCAAAACCCATGCAAACACGGGGTCATTCAGCTCAATCGCTTGTAATGGTGTGTATATTCTTCTTGGGAATGACCCTGAAGCTATTGAGAACACGTGGTGCTATATAGGCAAGACAGAAAACTTTGTAGAGCGCCTGCGCGATCATGACAAAAAACCACAGTGGGAAAAGGTCGGGTTAATATCCAAAAGTTATTATTGCGAGCTTGCAACGCTCTTTTAACGAGGGACATTGGGGTTATTTAGAAGCCCGTCTGGTTGAAATCGCTAAGAATGCTGAGCGCTGTTCTATGCCCGATAACAAGCAAACCCCTCGCAGCAGGAAGCTTTCTGAAGCGCAACGAGCATCAGCAGAATCATTCTTAGATAATATGAAGCTGATTTTGCCGATCCTGGGAGTCAACGTTTTGCGTTCCCCAGAAAATACTGTGCAACCAGCTACCGCTCAGATAGTTTCTTCACCTGTTTTCCATCTGCGCAGACAAAAAGATCGGATAGATGCCTCGATGCAGCTGATTGATGGCGAGTTTTTCCTCCTCAAGGGATCAATCGTGGTTGCGAATTGGGAAACCAGCAAAGCCAGAAGCCAGGCAACGGTTAACTCCTATACGGCTATCGCTAGTCGTCACCAAAAGTTAGTTAGCGATGGGTTAATCCGCATAGAAAATAATCGCGGCGTGGTTACCCGGGATATTGCTTTTACTTCTCCTTCTGCGGCGGTTGCCATAGTGTTAGCTACTTCTGCCATTGCTAGAGCAGGTTAGGCTTGTGCGAAAATAGCTGTATGACTAAAACCGGAACTTCGCATTTGCCTGTGTTAGGTGTAGGTCCGATATATGTTTCGGGTATTTTTACCGTCACGATTGCAGCGAGTCTTATCCATTTTTAGGCTGGATCACAAACGGAACCATCGGAAATAGTTGGGTGCATAACCTCATGATTGCGGCGGGTCTGGTTGTGATGGTAGTTGCGGTAATCGTGTGGGTTTCAGCTGTTTTGGACTCTCACATGGCAGAAAGCGTTAAAACTGGTCAGCTCATGACTAGCGGGATATACGCCTGGATTTGGCATCCCGTATACTCTTCCTTCCTGCTATTGAATTGCGGTCTGCTGCTCATACAAACGAACTGGTAGCTACTTAACCTTACCGTTCATCTATTGGGCAGCATTGACTATTTTGATGAAACGCACTGAAGAACGCTGGCTCAAAAATGAATGCGAAGATGAAAATACACCCAATACACTGCCCGCGTTAATCGCATCTTTCCCTGGTCGCCTCAATGCTCCAACAAAACCCGCGGAGCATAAACTGATCCACTAGCGGGTGGTGTGGCGCAAACGGCAAACAATGCTACCGGCGGCCCCTAGCAAGCAAGCTAGAAGCGCGATTTGACCAACCAAAGTTCCAGTTTGAGGCAAAGTGGAGATCTGGGCTACCTGAGTAGGCTCAGTTTTCTCCCCTGGAGCAATCTTAGGGACTGGGCGCTCTGTGGGCGTAAGGGAAGGCTGATTTACATGTTGGTTATCAGCGCATATGTGGATTTCCTGGTCGGTCATATTCCGCGATTGACTCTCAGTTTTTTCCTTCGCGTTTGCAGTATCTAAAACCCATTCATGTTTATTGCTATCCCATTTATGGGGGGTGGTGGTGATGGTGCGACTTTGGGATACCTTATGATCTGCACAATTTTTAGCCCCCGGGTGATTGTTATCAGCCCACATAGAAGTATCAACTTTAGCTTCCGGTTGCTCCGGGCGAGCATGAACATTGAGAATTCCTGCGGTAAATTCTAGTGAATATGCTCCGGCTACTGCGTCTTTAAGTTTTAAAGTTCCTTGCTTAATCGCAACCTTTCCCGCCGGGGTCTCTGCCCCATAATCAGCGCTGAGGGCACCTGTGAGTAAATCTTTGCTATGAGCCATATCCACCTGGTAATCCAATACTGGTAGTGGTTCCCCTTGCCATATCTGTGCCGGAGTTACCGTTACTTTTACTTTTTCATTAGGACGAATTAGGTAGGTGGCATCATCTACGATTTTGTCTTTAACCGAATCCAACATGGCAGAAACTGTTTGTCCGTCGCCCGGGGTAGCGTTCAACACCGTGCCATCGTCAACATTACGAATATGATAAGGGCCGGCTATAAACTTAAACCAGCTAGAAATATTACGCTTTAAAGTAGTGCCTTTGATCCGTACACTCGTGCGCCCCTCAGTGGCGAAAACGTCTGCGATGGTCTCTACCTCAACCTGGGCAATATCCCAGCCAGATACATCCAAATTTTCTATGCTACCGGCTCCGGCAAACATGTTGTGCATATTGGTAACTTTGTTGGTCTTCCACTTTGACACATCTGGTTTCGCGGCACTTGCCGCAGTAAAAACGCCTTCCATGTTGGTGACTTGGCTGGTATCCCATTTGGCGACATCCGGGGTGGCAACAGTAGCTCCGTTGAACATGTCGCTCAGGTCAGTTACCTGGTTGGTTTTCCAGGCTGATACATCCGGATTAGCTGCTTTCGCATTCTGGAACATGCCACTCAGATTGGTTACATTTTCGGTGTTCCAGTTAGAGGTGTTCGGACTCGCGGCAATTGCTCCGTTAAACATGCCATGCATATCAGTGACTTGACTGGTATCCCAGTTTGATACATCCGGATTAGCTACTTTCGCACCCTGGAACATTCCATTCATTCTGGTGACTTTGCTGGTATTCCAGTTTGAAGTATCGGGATTAGCTGCTTCTGTAGCGCCGAACATTCCAGCCATATTAGTGACTTTGCTGGTATTCCACTTTGAAGTATCGGGGTTTGCCATTGGCGCTTTATAGAACATGGCGCTCATGTCCGTGATATTTTCGGTGTTCCAGTTGGAGGTATCTGGGTTCGCGACCGCAGCCGTATGGAACATTCCGTTCGTAGTGGAGAGCATGCTGGTATTCCACTTTGAAGTATCGGGATTAGCTGCTTCTGTAGCGCCGAACATTCCAGCCATATTAGTGACTTTGCTGGTATCCCAGTTAGAGGTATTCGGGTTTGCCAGCGTTGCCTTATAGAACATATGGCTCATCGTGGTGACTTTGCTGGTATTAATACCAGCATCCGGAAGGTCAATTTTGGCCTTGTCGCAGTTGGAAAATAGGAAGCTAGAATCTTGTGGGAAATCTATGGTGGTGCCCGAATCGGAAATAAATTTTATTTCCACCGGCTGCGGTTCGGCTGGCTTCGCGTTGCCGTTTGCATCCTTAACAGTTCCACAGAATCTACTATTAGGCTCATTGTGAGTGGCTGGAGTTTCAGACATCCATTTGGCTCGGTCTAGCTCACCATGGCCAGTGACAGTGAGGATCTTGGCTGTCGGATCCCAGGAGGCAGTGAGGTTATCTCCTACATTGGTTGTTTCGGTATCTGCTGCATAAGCTACTGCAACTCCTAAAGAAGTTAAGAATAGGCTGACGGTAGCAAAAAGACTACCCGTAATAAACAGGAAACGAGAAGTAGTAGTTTCTCTGAAATTTGATTTATACCTCATGATTCCCCCAAAATCCTTCAGTGAATTCATCAATGTCAAATCGGTATAGAATAATTGGCATTAATTTCTATACTTGTTTCTTAAATATTGAAGTAATGCTCATTTAACGGCTTCTAACCGGAAAATGGTTGAAAATAATTCCGCGTATGCTACCTAACTGTTCCGAACTGTTCTGCGGCTATTTTCCATCCAGAGGCCGCTTGACGCTCATCCCAAAAATCTCGGTAAATCCCCTGGCAGCTTACAAGTTGATTGTGGGTGCCAATCTGAGCTACATGCCCCTGATCATCTAGAACCACAATCTGGTCAGCCTGAGTAATCGTGTGGAGTTTATGCGCGATTACCACCATGGTGGATTGGCGACGTAATACTTCGAAAGAGCGCAGCAGATTTGCTTCATTCTCAGCATCAAGAGCGCTGGTAGCTTCATCAAAGAGCACAATCGGAGCATTTTTTAAAATAGCGCGAGCAATCGAAACCCGTTGGCGTTCCCCTCCTGATAATGCGCAGCCACCTTCACCAACGTTTGTATCCCAACCATCGGGAAGTCGGCTGACAATATCGTTGACTCCTGCTAGTTCTGCCGCATGTAGTAGAGCCTCTTTAGTGGCATTGGAGTTACCGATGCGAATATTTGCTTCCAAAGTGTCATCGAAAAGATAGACGTCTTGGAAAACCATTGAAATTTGGCTCATTAAATCTTCAGTCGTTAGTTCTCTAACATCTCGACCTCCAACGAGCACTGCACCCGAGCTTACGTCCCAAAATCGACAAATCAAGCGGGCAATAGTGGTTTTACCGGCGCCCGAGGGACCAACAAGTGCGGTCATAGTGTGGGGAGCAACGGTGAAGCTGACTTTGTTTAGCACCTGTTTATCGTTCCCGTAAGTAAAATCAACCTCTCGAAGCTCAACTTGATGGGGGAGGGGTTGGGGTAGCGAGGTCTCGGGCTCGGGCAGAGGATGCGCATCCAGTACTTCGTTAATAGTCGCCATCGTCGGTCCTACCGCCAATAGCCCGGTTCGACAATCAGAAATCGTGGAAAGGTAATGAGTGATTTCCAGGCTTATCCCAATAACCGCCACCACTGCCAGGGGAGCAAGACTTCCAGTAAAAGCAAGATGAACACTGGAAATAATCATTACAACGCAAATCGTTTGCGAGGCAATGCCGCCGAGGAAATTTCCGATGCATTCTATCCCTAGTCGGCGAGTGGACCTGCGGCGATTTTCTGCTAAAGCCGTGGCCATTTGGGGGTAAATCGTTTGATCACATGCGCGGAGCATGGATTGACAGGTAGAAAATTCTACTATCCGATCAGCTAGTTCAGTAGCCGCCGGGGCCGCATAGGCACTGGCGGCACTGTCGAGGTAGGTTAATGCCCACATCAGAATCAGGTAACAGATTAGGCATAACGCAAAAATTGAGCCCAAGGCGGGATACCACCAAAGTAGACCGGTAAGCAGTGTCAGCAAAGTGACGGTGGCGGCGGATAGTTCCGTGAGCAAATGGGCACTCAGGTTTCCGAGCTCATTGACAGTAGCTGCCCCTAGGCGGGACAAACGCCCGGTAGTATCGGTGGAGAACCATCCCAGGGGCAGTTTTGCCAACTGATCTCCAACGCGGCGATGGACAGAACGCATCACTGAAAAAGCGCCTTCGTAGGAGAACCGATCTCGTATGTAGATACTGATCGCCCCGATAATCGCCGTGACGAGCAGGGTTAAGATCCAGGGGTTAGCGTTATGAGTGCTTCCTTCCTGACTGCTAGCCCAGGTATTTGCGAGCTGAATCAGCGCAAGTAAACCTACCCCCTGGGCAATACCGCTGATGATCCGAGCTACCCAGCTGATACTTCTGCTGTGATTTTGAGAGTTGGCACTGAGTCGGAAATTTGTTCGAATTATGTCGATAGCTCCCATTGATTTATCCATTTCAGTTTCGTCCTCCTTCCGTAAGCTCAACATTGGATGCCGACCACAGGCGACGGTAGAGTTCTGTATTTTGTAGCTTCTGGTGATTACCGCAGGCCACCAGCTTTCCTTTATCAAGTAGGACGATTTGGTCGACGTTCTTGACTGAATCGGGACGGTGATCGATAACCAGAACAGTACGTCCGGCCATCAGATGGTTAATAGCTTTTTGGATTTGTGCTTCACATTCCGGATCTACCATGGCTGCTGCTTCATCCAATATGAGTATCGGTGCATCCAATAGTAAGGTTCTGGCGATTGCAATCCGCTGAGCTTGCCCTCCAGATAGCTTCAAATCTTCCCCGACAACACTGTCATATCCTTTCGGCAGTGCCATGATTTCGTCATGAATCTGTGCCTGGCGAGCAGCGTTAATAATCTCGGCTTCATCTGCATCATGTCGCCCGATAGAAATGTTGTCGCGAATGGAAGCCCGTAAGAGCTGCGCATCTTGCAGAACGAACCCGAGGTGACGGTAGAGGTCACTTCTACTAAGTTCCTTAAGGTTGACTCCACCGATTAGTACTGTTCCCGTATCGGGATCCAGGAAGCGGGCGGCCAATTTGGCCAGGGTGGTTTTTCCGGCCCCTGATGGCCCCATGAGAGCGGTTACTGTACCGGGCGCACAACGTAAGGAAACATTATCCAAAGCTAGCGTATGACCATAGCTGAGCGATACATTTTTAAATTCGATGCTTGCATCTTGGGGTAAATGCAGTGACTGATCCGGGCAGGAGAGGGGCTTTACCCTAAGAAGATCAAGAATCCTTTTGGCCGCGGCACCCGCTAACTGATAATTCCAAGCTAGCTGGGTTATCAGGTTAATTGAGGAGGGCAGCGCGATGGCAATTAAACAACCGGCAACTACTTCTACTGGGCTAACCCAATGCTTGGAGACGAACCAGGGGCCGACAATCCCAAATAAGAGAACTATCAATGGGGTAGAGGTGAGGGCGGCGGTCAGGGAAGCCGCATGCACCATTGGTCGATTCCATTCCTCCATATAGTCACAGGCTTCATTGGCGCTGTGGGCATATTTGCGGTGTGCTTTTCCGGTGATCCCAAAAGTTTTAACCACCTGGATGCCTTTTACGAACTCCACCATTGCGGAGGAAACCTGATCAAGTTTTGCATCAAGTTCTAAGGATTTATCACCCATTCCCCGCATCATCACCGCGTAGGCAATGATGTAAATCGGCACCGCAACAATTACTAAAATTCCGAGTCTTAAATCAATAGTGAAGGTATAGCCCGCGCAAAATATGGGCACTAGGGTAGCGATTAGTGAATCTACGGGGCGGTGTGCTACCAGCGCATGTAGATTCTTTACATCGTCTTGCAGTACTTTACGCACATGTCCGGAAGTGTTATCGCTGAACCAAGTTAAAGGAGCTTGCCCCAGAAAATGAATAATCTTTTGCTGAATACTTGCAGATAGACGATTATCTGCAATATGGGTAACCAGCAAGCCCACAAAATAGGCGAGTAGCCCTCCACAAAATGTTCCGATTAACACCTGTACCCAAAATATGATGACGCTTTGCTTGGGGGATACGCCATTGCCAAATGAGGTTAGGAGTTCGTTGCCGATCCCCACTAAAGCAACGAACGGAAACACTCGCAAAATAGCGGATATAACCGCCATTACTTGACCGAATCGCAGCGCCACTTGCACGGGAGCTAAGAGTTCTCGTAATGCGGCTTTACCTTGTTTGCTGGTGAGCTTGATATTCGCCGCTGTATCTTTTTTTGGTTCGCTAACTTGGTGATCAGTCACTTGGCTTCCTCTTTCAATGTTTCTCTTGGGCAGGCGCGGTAAGCTGCACGTTCATTTCGCTATCGAGAGGCTCAAGCAGTAACTGATAATCGGCAACTTCATTGATGAACTCCAAGTCGTGACTAATGATCAGGACTGCTTTGCTTTTAGTAGCTAGTGAGCGAATCTGAGAACTGATCGATAGTAGGTGCTGGTAATCAACCCCCGAGGTGGGTTCATCGAATACGTAAAGCTCTGCCTGGCTCGCCAGGGCATTGGCAATAACGAGACGTTGTTTTTGTCCTCCGGAAAGAGTCATTGGGTGCCGTTCAGATAATCCTTGCAACCCCAGATCAGCTAGAAGCGCCTGCACCTGCTCTTTACTAAGATTGTCATTTCCTAGTACGACCTCTGCCGCTACCGTTTCAGCAAATAGTTGCCGGTTTACATCTTGCATTACTAGCACGCTGCGTTTTTGTCTGTCTGCCGCCCGGCAGGATTTGCCGCTAAAACTAATATCGCTACCTCTTTCCGGGTGAGCTAATCCGATGAGGGCGCGCGCAAGAGTGGTTTTGCCCGCTCCGTTCGGGCCGACTAGCGCAACTACTTTTCCCTTCGGTAAACATAGGGAAGGAATGTTGAGGACGCGGTGTTTGCCGTAACTGAACCTTAAATTTTTTGCGGTGATACCGTCTGCCTGCTGATCAGGATTGGTGCTAACGCAAATTTCTGGTTTTTCCAGGGTGCGCAACCCTAACTCTTTACGCTGTTTAGGAGACAAACTAAAAAACTCGTCCGCAGTATACAAATGCTGGATTCGCCCTTCACCCATAATCGCAACTTGATCTGCTAGACCTTTTAGAGGGTAAACGCGGTGCTCGGCTACTACCAGGGTCCAGCCGGCGGTTTTTAAGCTTTGTAAGACTTTGCTGAATGCGGAGATTGCTTCGGGGGAAAGGTTAGAGGTGGGTTCGTCTAAAAGCAGGATTTGCTGCGGTCCGGCTACTGCTGCTGCGCAAGCAACCAGTTGCAATTCACCTCCGGAAAGCTTACGTAACTCTTTGCCCAGCAGTCGTTGAATGCCCCAGGTGTTTACAGCTTCCGCGATCCGGTTAGCGGTTGTTTGTGGGGTATCTCCGGCATTTTCGCTCGCGAATGCTAACTCTTCTAGTACGTTTGCTGTAAAAAATTGGGAACGGGGATTTTGGAAAACTGTACCGGCGGTACGCCCTAATTGTTGGATATCTGTTTGCACGGTATCGAGACCGGCAAGGGTAGTGCGTCCGCTCAGATTCCCCTTATAAAGTTCGGGTATTAAACCGTTCAGAAGTTTTAATAGGGTCGACTTGCCTGCTCCGGAAGGTCCGGTGATTAAGGTACAAGATCCTTTAGGGAAGTTGAGGTTAATATCGCTGACTGCGCTAACGTGAGCTGATGAGGTTTCTTCGTCCGGGTTGAACTGGTAATCGAAAGAGACATGGTCGATTGAGGTTCTCATTTGAATCCGCCCGAGAGTATAGCTAGATGATCCAAGTAGGGGATGAGAGCAATCAGGGCGACTAGCGTCAATATCCAGAGGGCGTCTAGTCGATTAAATCGAAGCTGTTTCAAAGTGCTTGGGCAAATAGTGGATCCTAAACCGCGCACCATGCCGGCGGCGGTCATTTCATCAGCGGTTCGGGCGCAGGATGCCAGCAAGGGGACTAAAACCATTTCTAGAAAATGGAGGGGATGTAAGAGGGCGCGCCATCCCATTTGTAATCCCCGCAGGGACATTGCTTCTCTTACTGCACGGTATTCTCGAAATACTGTCGGTATGAATCGTAATAGCACTACCAGGGGAACGGTTATAGCTATCGGTATACGTAATTCGCGAAGACCGGCTACGAGTTCTCCGGGGACGATAGTTTTAATCGCGTAACCTGCCAGACCGCCAACAGTGCAGAGCTTTATCATCCAGTAGCCTAAAACCATTAGGAACGCGGTGAGGGCGCTTGGCCAGATTCTGGGGAAAAGATAGATGCAAGCGACCCAGGTTCCTTCTACGGCAAGGAAACCTAACGCCCATGAATAGCAGCGTGACAATAGTAAAGCCAAGAGCGCAATACCGGCTACCAGGAAAGTGATTACTATGGGTAGTCGCGACATTACCAGGGCATTTAATACAAAAATAACCAGTAAAATGGTGCGCGGATCTGGCCGGGAATGCCGTTGGTTAGCTGCTAAGATTTCAGCGCTGGTGACTTGATCCTGGTGATAGCTTGCTGCTGATCTGGGACTGCTACTTTGGTATTGAAGGGACATTACTTTGCGATGCCAGCTTTACGGAAGTGCCGAGCCATTAGAGAATTTCCGAAGACTCCGCCGATAAGCCCCAGAATGAAAATTCCCACACCCCAGGCCACAATCATCCATGGTGACAAGAACCAGCGTAATGAATCTGCGTAGGCGGTTCCCATAGAGTCGGCAATATAGTTGTAGTAGCCCTGAGCATCAATGAATACGGGGAACCAAGGCACCACGTACCACATGGACATGACGGCGTATCCTAGAACTCGGAAAACCGTTGAGTTTTTAGCGAAGAGGAAGTCTGCGGCTAATCCCAGTAAAGGTGCAAGCAGGGCAACAATCCAGGGGTGCCCAGTAATTACCATTAAAATCCCCACTAATAAGCCCATTAATGCCAGGGCGCCGATCTTTGGTACCCGGGATTTAAATAGCATGACTACGGCGCCGTTAGCGATAAGTCCTAAGGCATAGCCCACGAACATCATTGCTGGATTAATAATGCCTAGCATTCCGGTACCGAAAACTAGCACAAAATAAATTGCGGTGAATACGCCAATGTTGATGAAGTCGCGAGTTTTCATGCGAGATACCCCTTCTGATAGGTGTTAGGCAAGCCTTGCCTAACACCAGAGTAGTGTAGCGTCCCTATTGGCTCAAGTAGCGTCCAGGGAATCTAGCCGATACGTAGGCAGGAGAAAGGGAAGAGCTAAGGGGCTAACTAGCTATCAAGGATTCTCTTTTTCTACGTGGAATTGAAAGCCCGTTGGGCGTTGGCGACAGGTGTTACATTGGTGAACAAACAATGAGTCGCTTTCATGCGTTTATCGAAGTGGGATACGGCGGATCTATCGCGGTTGCCATACAGCTAGCAGTGAATGAACCAGAAATGAGCGATCAGGGGTGCGTGCTGTATTTAAAGCGCCTGTTGAAGGTAACCAAAACGATGTCGAATGCGCTCTCGTCGAGGCGTTCAGTTTTGCGAATCAGCTCAAGTAATCCATGCGGGATTTCCAGATTCAGAAAACTGTGAAGCTCTCATAGACCTAATTCATGAAGTGATAAATCATGCGGGAATTGAGACGACACATATTCTCCAACCACTGCGAGAACCAGAGAACATCCCTTTAGTGGATACTCGCCAGGAAGGCATGAACCACACCCCCTCTGACAGAGTGTGGCATAGATCGAACAAGATAATCACTCAGCGATTAGGAACTAATGGGAAGACGGCTCGCTGAACCCGGCCTAAAAATAACAAAATCCCTGCTCGTGCACTAGTCCCTGATAGTTGGACTGGTTTAATCCTAGGCGGTTAGAGGCTCAAGGGTCTGGTTCCGATATTGCATCTAGGTTAGGCCCTTGAGTCGTTTTTGGATGTGTTCGTTGTTGTACAGGTGAATGTGATCATCGATCGTGTGGTAGAACGCCTCCACTCTGGTGAATGTTTCACCGTGGTACATCTCCGTTTTGAGGTGCCTGAAGAAGTTTTCCATGACGGCATTGTCGTAGCAGTTGCCTTTCCTGGACATTGACTGCGCATCACCGATGCTTTTGATCAGGTCACGCCAAGTGGAATGCTGGTATTGGAATCCTTGATCTGTGTGCACAAGCAAGCTTTCGCCTGGTGATTGTTGCGCAATGACATCGCGCAAAGAGTTCGATGCCAATGCCGTGCTCGGTGAGGTAGACACGCTGTACATACGACCGAATGATCATAGAGGTCCATGATCGGCGACAAGTAGACCTTGGTGCCAGCAACCCGAAACTCCGTAACATCACTTGCCCACCCCCTGTTTTGTGCATCCGGGGTGAAACATCAGTCGGGCACGTTCTTTATGATGTGACTGACAGCGCCTTGTGCGAGTTGTATTTCTACCCTGACCTTGGATTAAGCCCCAACTGGTTCATGAGCTTGTCGACCAGCTTATGGTTGACCGTCCATCCTTCCCGTCGGAGTTGAGCGTGCACACGCCGGTAATCATAACGACGGTTCATCCGCTCGAAGATCTCACAGATAGCCTGTTTGAGCTGAGCATGCTTATCAGTGGCGGTGAGGCGTTTTTGGTGATAGAAAAACGTTGACCGGGCAGGACCTGCCGCAACCAGCAGATCTTCTCAAGGGTGGGCCGACTTGAGGATGACGATAGCCTCGACCTTTGACCTCGTCGCTGGTTCCTCAAGTCCCGCAATTTTTTTAGATACGCGTTTTCTGCCTGCAGTTTCTTTACCTCGCGGCGCAGGCGATCTTTCTCAATCAACGGTTTCGAAGAGGTACTTCCTTTCGGCTTTGGGCGTAACGCGTGATCACCACCCGTGCGCCAGGCGCGCACCCAACCGGTAACAAGCTGGTCTGAAGATAGGTCGAATTCACGGGCAAGCTCCATCTTGGACTCACCAGCGTTGAAGCGGTCAACGACCTCCTTCTTCACCTCGAAGGAATGCTGCTGCTTGGTTGGTTTGTCCACAAGGCATAGCTTGCCATGAAGCTTGAATCGACGTTCAGGCATTCGCACTGGATCACGAATACACCAAGCCGATTTGCTGCCGCGGTGTAGCCCACGCCCTGTTCAAACAATTCAACGAGCTGCTCACGTTGTAGCTCACTCAGAGAACTTCGTGCTCTCAAATAAATATTCCCCACTAGTTAGAAACTGATTTCTCAGTTCAACTAATGGAGAGCACTTCATCAGCAGGGGGTTTAGGCACAGGCATTGGTTATCAAATCCGAGGTCTTTGTCTCCACTTAGACGTCGGATTTGATAAGTGCCCTTTTGTGTTAGCGAGTATCGATTAGGGGGTGTGAAAAATCGCTTGCGTTAGCGGGTTTGGGTTTTGCGTTACCTAGTATCGTGTTTTTCCTGTTCGGATAGGGTTTTGGGGTTTAACTAGCTAACGGAGATGAAAAATGCGCCTCTCTGATCCGGAGTTAACGGTGGGTCAGTGGTGCTGGTTCTAGGTCAGTAAACTTAGAACGATATTGACTTATTTCCCCTTCTCCTTTTGAAACCCAATCGCTAACTGACCTTTTTCTGGAATGGATTTGCAGCTCAGTATTGCATCCTCAGAAACTGCGCGGTCAAACTTTGCTACAAGAAATAATGCGGTTCCGGAGCTTGATGGAAGATTGAAATGTGAATCATGGGTGCTCAAGCTATCGCTGCCTAGTTTGCATTGAGTGAAGTCATAACCGGTTTCGAGCAATTCACGAGAAGCGAAAAGGTAAAGAGGTTCCTTATTAGCATATCTAGTGTCAAGCTGGTCACCACTCTTCAACTCGTCGTATACCCAGGAAGAATTCATCGCAAATTCTTCCTGCTCAGAATCAATTTTTCTATCGAGGAGAACAAAAATAGCAACGATTATTAAAGTGAGTAATAGGATGCCTGCAATAAGTGCAACTATCCGTTTGGGCATGTTTTTTACCACGATTCAACACTCCTAACGTATTTTCCTCTATGTATCGAGATGGTCAAAGTATAGTGGATTGAGGCGTAAAAGTTAATACCCAAACTTAAAGTCTTAATAGTTAGTTTTCTGCGATAAAACTATTCTCGCATCGCAAAAATTACCTGATCGCGCGTCAGTTAGGAAGCATGGATATGCCCTCGTTGCAAGCGTAACCTTCGCGCTGGCAGCTGCATGGTCAATCAGCGTTTCCCGCTGGAAAGAATAACAGCATTCATAGAAGATTCAAGGTCTCAAAATCTCCTACAGGGTTACGTCAACAATCAACCAGATCTATTGGCTCATCCATGATGTTTCTTTTCTATTGAATCGCGGTTGTTTTGAGGGGTGATCTGTTTTCTCGTTTATTCTTAGGGGAAGGTGCGCGTGGTAAAGCACAGCCAACGGCAGAGCGCGTTGGGTAAATGATGAGGGGCAACAATATGGAGTCTGGGAGGAAAACAATAACTCCTAGAAAGTAAGCGGTGAATAATCTGCGATGTCGATTGAATAGTGGTGGTAGCCGGTATCGTCCTCGGAATCGGGAAATAACCAAACCTCCCAGCAAAACCTAGTTCCGAGAGTAGAACCCGCAGGCTCTATAGACAGCGGTCATCTGCATCTGTTACGTTCGTTCACCGGACTCCCAGAGGATGTTTGCCCAAATAGAAACGAATAGGACGAGGCCATCTGGTGGTTTTTAGCGTTACGCGGTTTGGAGCGTAGTCAGTTTCTCGGACCCTTGGTGTTTCCCTTCTGGTCATGGAAAAATGAGTGAATGCGAAGATGGGAAAGACGCGGCACGCGGACACGACTTGGCGCTCTTTTCGCCTGCTATCTTTTACTGCCTGCTCTTACTAGAGCCGCCATCGGATTAGGCAATGCCTCCGATTTAGGAATGATGGCGTTTATTCTGCTGCTTTTCATGGTGTTTCCGCTAATCACCGTGACGTTAGCCGCCTGGGACGGAATCACGGAGGGCTTCAATGCTTTATGGATAGTGATGCCGATACTGTTTTTCATGGTGCCCATGCTCATCTTTTTCAATGAATCCGCGTTGATCTACGGGGTCGCTTATTCACTGCTAGCAGTAACAGCTAACAAGATCGGCAGCTTGTTTCACCCAAAAGCTCACAGCACCAACAGTCCCCGCAAATCATAAACTGAGCTCGAGCTGTTTCCGCATCTTATTGCCCAATCTAACGCCATGATGGTGGCGACGACTCCGTCAATTTTTCGGTGGATTTTTGCTTGTCAGACTTGATGTTGCCGGCAGGGTCGGTGCGCACCTGAATGGTAATTAACCTGATGCTTACGCACACGCATTGGTTATCAAATCTGACGTCTTAATATCTTGTAATCGGCCACAAGGTTGTTCCCTTGTGGCCGGTTTTAGTGTCGGGCCGGGAATCGAAATGGGCCCACTGTGCCACGGTGTGGCACGGGGGATCCCGTCGCCCGCTCCATTTAGTTTTAGCTAGAAGTAGCAGCCCGGAGCATGATTCATGCCGGGCGGGTTGTTAGGGTATTTGGGCTACTGCTAATTGGTGCTCTTATAAGAAGGTGTTGAGCGCGGTGCGGCCGGTGATTGGAACATACTGTTGTGCCTCTTTTTAATCTCGAATGGATGCCGTCGCATCGTTGGTTTCCAGTTCGAAAAGAGCAACTGATTGCTCACGATAAATGTGACTCAACGAACTACAAGACTCGCGCAAGCCACCCCTCACTGGCGATAGCCCATTTCTTAGTCCTGCAAATAGGAAGGATCTCATTTCTCAGTAATTACGGGAAAAATATATATAATGTACGCATAGCTTCTGTACTGCACGCATGTAGCTGAAGTCCCATTAACGATTGATTGGATTACCATGCAAAGAATTGTGAGGGTCGCGCTTTCAACGCTTACGGTAGCAGCGGCCGTAGTGGCCGGGTTCGCTACTGTCCCTAGCGCTCAGGCTGCGCCCGAGGATAGTTACGCTGATGCCCCTCAGCTTAGGCATATGGATTGGGACACGTGTCCGAATTTGCATTACATCCATGTTGCGGAGTGGACCTATTGCTTGGACGGCAACGTCAAAGGTAAAGGCGATTCTGGATCATGGTATTGGAATGATGCAGAGAAAACTCTTACGTTCGATAATTTTGTCCTCGAGCGCAAGGACTTTACCGGATCTTACGGTGCAGGCACATTCGTTGAGGTGGTATTCGATCGCTCAAAAGTTGGCGTGGAAGAACTGAATGTCAAATTCCGTGGTAACAATGTCATCGATCAACAGTCAAAGGGACACTCAGATGCACTCGCTCTGACGTTTACTATGAAGAGCGGCGGAGTTAATAGCAAGCAAGATGGTCTTAATCCGAAGGTTAATTTGATTGGCGAGTCTGCCGATGCGACTCTCACAATTAATACAGATATCTCCAACTCCGACCCTAACTACTCAACGGCTATTGAAAGCTGGGGTGGCGCGCTCACAATCGGCGGGCAAGGGACGATCAACCTTAACCCCGGATATAGCGGTGATAAAGGATTTACTGGTGCTATGGGTATTTCTGCCAGCCCTTTCACCATCACAGATGATGTAAAAGTCAACATTAAGAGTCAAATAGCCAATCCCGAGACAACGTCAACGACGTTCGGCGTCCTAGGCACATATGGATCTGCCGTACTCGCGGGCAACTCCCAACTCGATATTGATGTGCAAGGTGCTACTCGTGGCTGGACTATGGGTATGTACAGCCGCGGAGATATCACTGTCACTGAGCAGGCTTCCCTGAAGGTGCAGGCAGTATCGGCGGATAAGCAACTACTGAATGGTGTTCGAGCGGATAGGAACTTGACGTTCTCTTCAACTGAAGATGCCAATATCAAGGCTCCTGGTGGGCGCGTTTTGCGCGCTGGAGGTGCAGCAATATTTGAAGGTCCCGGCGACGTAGACGGCGAGGGCAACCCGGAGTTGTCATTGCAGGCCGCCGGCAACGTAACTATGGCTAAGGGCTATGGTGTTTTTGCGCCCGAATCTGGCAAGGTGAATAATCCTGGCGTCATTAACGCTGACGGCGAGAGAGTAAGCGAATGGCAGTTGTCCATTTTGAAACCACTCTATGAGTTGGTTGAAACATCTCCTGCTCAGGTAGTGGAGTCGCCTATGAAGGGTGAAGAGTACGCGAAACAAGGCATCCGACACGAGTACTCAGCCCCGGAAACGGTTACGGTTAACGGAAAGACGTGGCAGGTAGGGATTGACGCTTCCACTGGCCAGCTGACGGTGACTCCAGCTGCTGATGCAGTCAAGGGGGATAAGGCCGAGATTCCAGTTACTGTGACTTATTATCAAGCTGATTCCAAAGTAAAGACGCGTGAAGCTATCGCACCGGTTGTTGTATCTGAAGCGACTGCTGCTCCGCAGCCGCCAACCGTGCAAAATATGAAAGACGTCCCGGAAGGCTCTTGGCAAGAGGTGGTGATTCCGTCTTACGGTCCGGGCGAGGATGGTACCCCCAACCCGCTTGATGGGGCGTTCAAATACGACGTGACGTATGTGAACAATGATGGCGAGCCCTTCAACCCGGATGATCCTGTTAGTCGCGGGAAGAAAGCTGTTGTGACTGTGTCGCTTACCGACAAAGGCAAGGAAAGCTACACGTCACTTAAGTGTCCAGAGGGTGCTACTTGTGAGGTGAATGGCGACGGGAACGTAGTGTTCACAGTTGATCTAGCATTCAAGCCCAAGCCAGAGTCCCCTGACGAGCCGGGGGAGCCAGGGCCTTCGGAGGAGCCGAGGGGGGCAGAGCCTTCGGAGAAGCCGTCAGCTACGTCAAAGGCTCAGCACGGTCACGGTGGGCTATCCAAGACAGGTTCAGCGGATATGACTCTGCTTGGTGCTAGTGCCCTGCTTCTGCTGGCGGGTGGCTACTTGCTCAAACGTCGTCACATGTAAAATCGCATGTAACGTGTCATCACATAGCGCGCCGTGCCTCATCATGAGATTGAGGCACGGCGCGCGCGTATTTAATCCCAGACACTGAAGAATTCACAAGGGGCCGTTGCTTGAGCCTCTTCCTCACCGTGCTACCGTAGGTGTTCTGCTTCTGCTGATAGGTTGCGTCAGACCATTTTGGCAGCCAATGCCAGCGTCCCCGTAACGCTGAAGCAGGCAGTCTTGTAAGCGGGCACCTCAATTGATGTTCTGGCAAATACTATCTGCGATGTGCGCAAGGATCGCGAAATATGCGCAACCTTTTGAAACCTGCCTAGCCTGTGGCAAAAATGGGTTACAGTGCTTTCAAATACGGGAGTTGTTTGGTTTATTTAGCGTTATAAAGGTAAAACAAGATGGAACCCGAGCGGGAGAGTGCTTCGCGCACGTCTTTGGAAGAGCTTGAAACAATGCCGATTGCCAAGGTCGCTTCGGACGTTAACGAGACATCCTCCGAACTCAAATACGCTCGGTTTCCAGTAAGAGAACTGGATTCCATTTCAGCTCTTATCCCGCATAACCGGCGAGGAATTTACGTGCTCGAGTTTTCTAACGGCGAGTTCTATGTTGGCCAGGCAAAGAATGTGGTGACGCGTTTTGCTCAGCATCGACATGGAAATACTAATCATGTGGATCCGTGGACAGACGTGGAGAAGCTTTGGTTTATGCCGGTGCCTGCGGTGATGAGTTTGGACTCGATTGAGTATCAAGAGATCCAACGCTTCCGCGCAGATGCTAAACGCTTGCGCAACCGTCTGGGGAATGTCGGGCATGACCAGCCCTCCAGCCTGGATCTGGAGATTCCGGTTGAAGATCAGCAAGCCTGGGCCCTAGGTGATGGTCCTTATGATTTACGAGGGGCGCGGCAACGTTTGGAAGGCTTCGGGAGTGAACCCACGAAATTCGCCAGGCTAGTTCCTAACGAGTATCAGGAGCCAATTTTGCGTGATATTGCTTTTGCCTTGAAGGAGCTAGTTCCAAGCGCTGTTGAGCTTGAGGGGGAGTACTGGACTCTAACGGATTGTCCAAGCACAAGTGGGGGCCGTTGGGCCACGTTGAGTACGGGCTTTATTGAGCTCTTGTTCTTCCCTCGCACTTGTGAGATTCCAGACCAGAAGGCGACAAAGCTGGAATCCGTTGAAGGTGTCGGCTGGTTGAACACGGTTCCAGGAACGATCTTGCAAGGCAAGACAACCGGTTTTTGGGCGTTTGAATATGAGTCTTCGTATAGAGGGTTCTTGGATGCCTGGGCGATCACCGCTACGTATCCGTCAGCGAATTCGGATGCGATTAACTACGCGGTAGGAGACCTCGAACAGTTTTGTAACCAATATCCCGAGGTTCTTGAAGGAGCTAGAAAATTCGCTTTGCAAGCTATGCGGCAAAATACATTCAGGAATGTTCAAGCGCTGGCATTCTAAGTCGCTGGTTCGTGATGTTTACCAATACGCGATTAATCAACAAAGTGGGGGATTCAAGGGACAGCTGTAAACTGTAGCGCTACTTATCCGTAGATGTTTCATGGGGCGAGCTTGCGCTGAACTTCTCGTCTGAGAACTTGCTGGCCTAGTCCGGGATTACTGCTACTTTCACACTGATGCGGTCGCGGAGGGCGTCGTAGGCTGAATACACGTCGCTGAGTGCAAACTCGTGGGTCACAATCGCGTCAACGTTGAGCCCCTTTCTTGGCCAGAGGTGCGGGCCTGATCAGCGTCCTAAAGTCGAGCTTTCCAAACCCTCATCAGGTCGGGCGTTTTGATTTGCAGTCGGGTGGTCGGTCAAGACGTCCCCAATCGTCTGCGTGAACCCAGTCGTTATCTGCGATCCAAGCTCACCAAGTTCCCGGCTGCACTTGGTGCGACGGTTTTGCGTGTTTGGGCTTGGATGTGTCGCGTGGGGTGTAGTTGGTGTGGTGGTGGGGTTGGTTTTGGTGCACCGGCTGCACTTGGTGCGACGGTTTTGCGTGTTTGATCCTGGATTTGTCGCGTGGGGTGCAGGTAGTGGCGCTCACCAACTGGCTTCGCTTCCTCATCGACGAGGCCGCTTCCACCGCAATCCGCTTAACCGTATCTGATGGCGGAGTGAACAGCTAAACATCGGTAAAACACAAGGGGTGGGGGGCGTCTCGCAGAGACGCCCCCCACCCCTTGTATACAGCGTCAAACCCGAAGAGAACCGAGCCCTACAAGTTCGAATCCTTCACGGACTGCGTGAGCTTTTGATCGCCCTGGGCGTACACAACGCACGCAATATGACGATCTCCGTCCTTCCAAGACTGTTCAGTCGGAACAAGCCACGACACATCCAACGATGACGTCACATAGTCTGACCCAACATAGGCGGTAAAAGAGGAAACACAGGCCTCTTCAGCTTGCGAGTTCAGTTCAGAATCGCCAGGGAACGCATCATCAGCACCGTTTGGGCTTGTCTCAACAATGGCTGAAACCTCGCCCCGATGTTCCTCGGAACAAGACGTGTGATCGATCGTCACCGCCGTCTTAGTGTTCGGCAGCTGAATACAATCGCCGACCTTTAAATCAAGGACAGACGAACTCGAACACCCTGCCATTAGTGCAACGGCTGAAATAGCGAACGCGCCCGAGCCGGTGGCGCGGGCCGTTCGGCCTCGTAAATTGGTGAACACTATCGTCACAGTCCAACAACCGCGTGAACGATGAAGTACACGATCGCTGCAACCGCAGCAGCAGCCGGAAGGGTCAAGAACCAACCGACCACGATGTTGCCAGCAACACCCCAGCGGACAGCCGAGAAACGCTTCGTCGCACCCACGCCAAGGATTGCCGACGTAATCGTGTGCGTCGTGGAGATCGGAGCGTGAAGAACGAATGCGGACAGGTACAGAACAATGGCGGACACACCTTCGGCGACGAAGCCACGAGCCGGATCCAGATCGATGATCTTACGGCCGAGCGTACGCATAATGCGCCAGCCGCCGGCGTATGTGCCCAGTGAAATCGCACCTGCGGCAGCGAGCTTGACCCACAGTGGAATCGTGAGGTCACCCGTCACCGGGTCAATCACGTTGTGCGTCTCGCCGTAGCCACCGGCGATCAGCGCCATCACAATGACGCCCATCGTTTTCTGAGCGTCCTGCAGGCCGTGGCCAAGGGCCATTGCTGCAGCTGACAGAGTCTGAAGAATACGGAAGCGACGCATCGTGCGGTGATAGGGCAGATTCTGCAACAGCCTCATCAGGCCCTTCATGAGGAAGAATCCCAGAAGGAAGCCGATCACCGGGGACGCGAACATCGGGATGATGACGTGCTGAAGAATTCCAATCCACTTCACTTGGGTCGCTGAAGCAAGGCCAGCGCCCACCAAACCACCAATCAAGGCGTGCGATGACGACGATGGAAGCCCAAACCACCATGTGATCAGATTCCACACAACCGCACCGACCAGAGCGCCCAGCACAATCGCCAAGCCCTCTCTCTGTTGAAGAACGTCGGACGAATTCGTGTAGTGCGAGATATCGATGATGCCCTCACCGATAGTCTTTGCGACCTCCGTGCCCAAAAGTGCGCCAATAATGTTCATGACAGCAGCCATGAGGAGAGCGGCTCGCGGGGTCAGTGCCCTGGTGGACACGGAAGTTGCGATTGCATTCGCCGCATCGTGGAAGCCGTTGGTGTAGTCAAAACCAAGAGCAATAATCACGACCAGCGAGACCAGGACCAGATTAAGATCCACGGGTCAGGATTCCTTCACCGCAATCGTTTCAACGCAGTTTGCGAGGTCTTCGAATGCGTCGGATGCCGATTCTAGGACCTCAACAAGGTCCTTTAGCTTGATGATCGTCACCGGATCGAGGCCGGAATCGAAGATCGAAGTGAGAGCACGACGGTAGGTCGTGTCACCTTCGTTCTCAAGGCGGTTCAGCTCAACCCAGAAGTCGCGCATGTCCAGTGGGGACTTTAGGCCGGGGATCTGCTCTGCCGTCAGCGCTGCGCAACGAGTCAAGATATCGATCTGCTCGTGTAGAAGCGAGCGTACGTAGTCCGGTAGGTCGTTCAGACCGTACATGACGTAGAGGTCGCCGGCCTCGTCGATCAGGTCCATGCAGTCGTCGAGGCACGAGGCCAAGGCGCCAAGGTCTTCACGATCGAAGGGGGTGATGAAAGTCTGGTTGATGAGGTTCAAAATGTGGTGATTAATCTCATCGCCGGAGTGTTCGACCTCGTGCAGTTGATCGCGCATTGCGACCTGTTCCTGCGGTGAGGAGTCAAGGATTGACGAAAGAATCGTCGTGCCGGAAACAAGGTTCGCGGCCTGCTGTGAATACAGGTCGAAGAAGGACGGGCCGTCAGCGGCCTTACGAAGTCCCACGATTTTTCCTCCTGAGGATTGGGGATGCGTTCCACAACGCACTTACAGATTAAGGCACTCGAGGCGTTCAGATGAATGAAGGAAGACGAACGGATACCGACGCGCCATGTTTGTGAAGTGTTGCACACATGTCCACGGGACTTATCGCCCGCGCATTTTCCGTCACTATCTGGGATTATGGAACACGTAGAACAGGGGCGCACCCGTCGCCCTGGAATACCGAAAGCCGCAGGAGGCAAAATGTCCGTGACTGAACAGGATGTGCGAGCAGCAGCTCCGTCCAACGCTCCAGAAGACGTTCTCGCATGGGTTGCTAAGATCGCCGCGCTGACGACGCCTGATGCCATCGAGTTTGCCGATGGTTCGCAGGAAGAGTGGGATCGCCTGACCTCTCTCATGGTTGAGACTGGCATGTTCACCAAGCTCAACGAAGAGAAGCGCCCGAACTCCTTCCTTGCTCGCTCCAAGCCCTCTGACGTTGCACGCGTCGAGTCCCGTACGTTCATCTGCTCCGAAAAGGAAGAGGACGCCGGCCCGACCAACCACTGGGCAGACCCGACCGAAATGAAGGCCATCCTCAAGGAGAAGTTCACCGGCTCCATGAAGGGCCGCACGATGTACGTGATCCCCTTCTCCATGGGCCCGCTGGGCGGTCCGATCTCGCAGCTCGGCATCGAGATCACCGACTCCCCCTACGTTGTCTGCAACATGCGCATCATGACCCGCATGGGCACGGCTGCAATGGACCTCATCGCTGAAGGTGCAACCTGGGTCCCCGCCGTTCACTCCGTGGGCGTTCCGCTCGAAGAGGGCCAGGTTGATGACAACTGGCCGTGCAACGACGAAAAGTACATCACCCACTTCCCCGAGACCAACGAAATCTGGTCCTTCGGCTCCGGCTACGGCGGCAACGCCCTGCTCGGCAAGAAGTGCTTTGCTCTCCGTATTGCTTCGACCATGGCTCGTCGCGATGGCTGGATGGCAGAACACATGCTCATCCTGCGCCTGACCCGCACCGAGACCGGCCAGCAGTTCCACGTCACCGCTGCGTTCCCGTCAGCATGTGGCAAGACCAACCTCGCCATGCTCCAGCCGACCATCCCGGGTTACACCGTTGAGACCGTCGGTGACGACATCGCCTGGATGCGCCCGGGCCCGGATGGTCGCCTGTACGCAATCAACCCGGAAGCCGGCTTCTTCGGCGTTGCACCGGGCACCTCGTACGACACCAACCCGATGGCTATGGACACCATGCGCGCCAACTCCATCTTCACCAACGTCGCACTGACCGACGATGGCGATGTGTGGTGGGAAGGCATCGACGGCGAGGTTCCGGCACACCTGATCGACTGGCACGGCAACGATTGGACCCCCGAGTCCGGCGAGAAGGCTGCTCACCCGAACAGCCGCTTCACCGTCCCGGCATCGCAGTGCCCGATCATCTGCCCCGACTGGGAAGCACCTCAGGGTGTGGCCATTGACGCCATCCTCTTCGGTGGCCGTCGCGCCACTAATGTCCCGCTCGTTGCAGAACAGTACGAAGCAGCACACGGCGTCTTCATCGGCGCGTCCGTTGCTTCCGAGGTCACCGCAGCAGCAACCGACGTCAAGGCCGGCTCGCTTCGCCACGATCCGTTCGCAATGCTCCCCTTCTGTGGCTACCACATGGCTGACTACTGGGGCCACTGGCTCGAGATGCAGGCAGAGCTTGGCGACAAGTTCCCGAAGGTCTACCAGGTCAACTGGTTCCGCAAGGACGAGAACGGCAAGTTCATGTGGCCGGGCTACGGCGACAACTCGCGCGTCCTCGACTGGATCGTCCGTCGTGCCGCTGGCGAGGTTGAGGCAATCGACGGTGTCACCGGTCGTTACCCGAAGTTCGAGGACTTCAACCTCGATGGTCTCGACATTGACGAGTCCGTGTGGGCCAAGCTCTTCGCGATCGATCTCGACGCATGGACCGCTGAGATGGACGACACCGAGGAATACTTCAAGCAGTTCGGTGACAAGCTCCCCAAGGAGATCACCGAGCAACTCGCGAAGTTCCGTGAGCGCATCGCAGCAGCCCGCGCCTGATTTCAGGTAGCGCTCTAGCGCACGCGATCTATACCGGTGGTCGGACCCGATGGGTCCGACCACCGGGCTTTTATATGCAAACCGTGTTCTCGGTGGCCTGCGATAAAATTTCGGTAGTACACACAATCGAGTGGGGAGGCCACCGGTGGCACCAACTATTTCCGCTGAAGAGATTGAAAAGGCCGGGGAGCTTTTAGGGCGAGTCTCCGACATCTTCTCTTCGAAAGTTGTCGGCCAACACGACCTCAAGCGTGCACTGATGGTGGGACTGCTGACTCGTGGTCACATCCTGATTGAGTCCGTACCCGGCCTAGCGAAAACGACTGCCGCCCAAACGCTTGCTTCCGCTGTCTCCGGTTCGTTCCGCCGAATCCAGTGCACACCGGACCTGATGCCTAACGACATCGTCGGTATGCAGATATGGAACCAGGCAACCGCAGAAATGACCACTCAGCTCGGTCCTGTCCACGCAAACTTCGTGTTGATGGACGAAATCAACCGTTCCAGCGCGAAAACCCAGTCCGCGATGCTTGAAGCAATGGCGGAATATCAGACAACGATTGGTGGCGTGAACTATCCGCTTCCCCAGCCGTTCATGGTGATGGCCACCCAGAACCCGATCGAGGAAGAAGGCACTTACGTTCTTCCCGAGGCTCAGATGGACCGCTTCCTTTTGAAGCAGGTTATTACATACCCCCAGCCACGCGAAGAACTTGAGATCCTGACCCGCATTGAGTCTGGCCAGATGGCGAAACCTGCTACGGGTGAGCCGATTTCGATTGAGGAGCTGGTGGGATTGCAGGACACCGTTCAGAAGGTGTTCATTCATGACACGTTGAAGGGCTACATCGTAGACCTGATTAATACGACCCGTGGTTCCGGGCCCGTTCCGTTGCCAGCGTGGGCAAATCATGTGCGCGTGGGTGCGTCTCCGCGTGGTGGTATTGCGTTGATGCGTGCCGCTCAGGCCATTGCACTCCTTGAAGGTCGTCATTTTGTTGTTCCCGACGATGTGAAGGCCATGCGTTATTCGGTGCTCCGCCACCGCATTATCCGCACGTTCGATGCGTTGGCTGACAATGTGTCGGTTGAAGGCCTGATTGATGCTGTCTTCAACGCTGTCCCCGTTCCGTGAGCCCCGCTTCACGTTATTTTGGTCGAATTCTAGGAAGCTGATACGCCGTCATGCCCGTTCGTAGTCGCGAGATCCACGCGTTGTCGTCGCGTGCGCGCTTGCCGATCATGCGCAAACTGCTGTCCATCATGGATGGGCAGCATTCCGGCGTGCGTCCGGGCCGCGGCTGGGATTTCCTTGATCTTGCCGAATATCATGCGGGTGATGACGTCCAGGATATTGATTGGGCTGCGACCGCTCGTACAGGGCAGGCGATTATTCGTCGCTATGAGTCGACGGCTAACCTGCAGGTTGTCATGCTGGTCGATATGGGACGTTCGATGGGGGCGCTTGCTCCATCAGGTGAGCCGAAGATTGATGTTGCCACCAGGGCCTGTGAGGCGATCGCATGGTTGGCGGTAGCGCGTGGCGATCAGTTGGGTGCGATTTCAGGGGATAGTGAGAAGATCACTATTTCCCCGGCGCGTTCAGGTAATGCCTATGCGGAGATGCTTCTGCGACGGATCAGGGCGACGATCAGGCTTGAAACACCCGCGTCGAATGTGACGGCGCTTCTTGAGCGAGCGCTTGTTGCGATTCGTCGTAGGTCCCTGATTGTTCTGGCAACGGATTCGGTCCAGCCGGAGCCAGGCTCGCAGGCGGATACAGTTTTAGCGAAGCTGACGCGCAAACATGCGGTGATCGTGGTGTCTGTAGATGATATGAATCCGACGGACTTGCCGAAGGGGACTCGCATTATCGATGTCGATCAGGGGCCGTTGCCGGATTTCCTGTTGGGTGACAAGCAGTTGGCCGACCAGGCAAAGTTGATCGTGTCGGCCAGGCGTCAAGAGGTCGCGTCCCTACTGGATCATCGCGGTGTGATCCGAGTGTCGGTTTCGGGCTCGAAGGACGTGCCACGTGCTCTGATGAGCGCCCTCGAAAGGGGGACTCGTGTCAGGTAACATTCTGGACGGTGTTCGCGAGCCGGTCGTGTATCCCGAGTGGATGTGGGTTGCCGGTCTCATTCTGTTCCTCATCATCGTCGCGTGGATTGTGGTGTGCCTAGTCCGCTGGTGGAAGTCGGATGCGAATCGTCCGCGGGGCCTGCGTGATCTGAGCGCCGAGCAACGTCGCGCATACCGTGACAATCTTGTGCAGATTGAAGTGAATTTCTCCGCCGGAGAATGGAACGAATCTGAGGTCCACTTGGCGGTTGCGGGCTTGATGCGCGCGCTGGGGACCGAGCGGACGGGTCGCAATCTTGAGTCCGCGACGGTCGCTGAGATTCGCGCGCTTGTGCCGATGTGGCCGGCGTACGTGCATCTGATGGAGCGTTGCGTCGAACCCTCGTTCTCCGGCCAACCGACGCGCAAATGGGTGTCGACGCTTCTTGAGTCAGCGTTGAAGGTGATCGATCAGTGAAGTTCACCTTTTTCGTTGTTCTCGTTATCGGAGCCGCCCTGGTCGCGTTGGTCGTTGGGTGGAGGCGTGCGGCCTCGTCCTCTATCGCGAATGATTCACGAGGCTGGGTGGCGCATTCCGGCTATATCTCAACGTTGCCCGGCTTTAAACGCCTGGTCAGGCGTAGTCGCATCATGCTTGCGGGCGCGATTGTCTTTTTGAGCTTGGGCATTGTCGGCGTGGCATTCAGTGCCGGGGCACCCATTGATCGCGTGATCCAGGATGAGAAGACGGCGTCACGTGACATTGTTTTGTGCCTGGATACGTCCGGGTCAATGATCCCCTACGACGGGAATATCGGCGCTGCCTTTTCGCAGATTGTCCAGCATTTTGCGGGCGAAAGAATCAGCCTGAACCTGTGGAATTCTCGCACTTTGGTGAAGTTCCCGCTGACGAACGACTACGACCTTGCGGTGTCTGAGCTCGACGAGATGAGCCGGGTCATGAAGGAAGGCTACCTGGGTGAAAGTACCGACGGCGTGTATGTCACTCAGGAGCTGATCGACTACACGGCAGCGACCGTTGATGAAGAAGAAGCCGCGTCGCTTGCAGGCGATGGCTTGGCGTCGTGTGTGCTGAGTTTTGACCACTCCGGCGAAGACCGTTCACGCCTGATTCTTTTTGCCACGGATAACGAGATCAACGGTCCACAGATTTACACGCTTGCTCAGGCGTTTGATTTTGCTCATCAGCAGAACGTTCAGGTGACCACCCTGTATCCCGGTGATGGTGACCTGCTGACTACCGAGGGCGAAGAACTGAAAGAGCTGACCGAAGACAACGGCGGTGTCTTCTATGACGCCTCCGACGCTGCGAGCGTCCAAGGGATCATCCAAGAAATCGAATCTCTGCAGCGCATCGAATTGTCCGAGCACGCGAAGGTTCTTGAGATCGATAAGCCGGCTGGCGTCCTCAGCCTTGCCGCTGTTGGCATTATCGGGTTCCTTGGTCTGCTTGCAATCGGGAGGCTCTGACATGTTCTTCCGTCCCGTGTTTTCTTTGACAGCTTTCATTCTTGTGGCGCTTGTTGGATTCTCGCTGGTCCTGCTTGGGCTGAAGCGAGGCACGCGCACATCGAAACGTGAAGCCGCCAGACGTGCCACAATCGTTGCTCTGTTGGTCTTTATGATGGCGGGTCCCTCCATTCCTGGCAAGGCAAGTGAAGTTGGCTCGGCGGCCGAAGCGTGGATTGTCATCGACCGGACAGGATCGATGGCGGGTGAAGACTGGGATGGCGATCGGCCTCGAATCGAGGGCGTCAAACAGGACGTTCAGACCATCCTTGATGCAATGCCGGGTGCTCGCATCACGATCATGGTCTGGGATTCGAATGTCAGCACGGTTCTCCCCCTGACGACGGATCGGGATGCTGCCGACAGCTATCTGACGAACCTGCGTCAGGAGCTTTCTGACTCGTCCCACGGGTCGACGCCGAATCGTCCGGCTTCAGCTCTTTTCAGTGCGCTGTATGACGCTGAAGAACAAGATCCGGATGCAATCCGTGGGCTTTTCGTTTTCTCTGACGGGGAAAGCTCGAACGAAGACGTTTGGAGTCCCATCGACGACATGAGTACGTCTTCATGGGGGTTGATAAGCCGATACGTCGACGGTGGTGCGATCATCGGGTACGGCACGAAAGAGGGCGGGCCGATGAAGGTGCGTCGCCTGACTGGTGACGCACAGAAGCGGGGATACACCGAAGACTCTCAGTCGGGCGATCAAGCAGGTGAAGTGGTCGAAGACGAGTACATTCGCGATGGTTCCGAGCCGGATTCTCCGATCGCGATTACGCGCATTGACGAGGACGCCTTGAAAGACATTGCCGAGCAAACGGGGCTGACGTACATCCACTCGCCGGCAACTGCCGAGATCAAACAGGTTGCATCGACTCTGGATGAAAACTCGCAGGTAGTGGCCACTCAGCGAGCCCAAGTGAAGGCAGCACGCTACCTGATTTGGCCGTTTGCCCTGTTCTTGGGTGGAATGCTCGCGTGGGAAACCGCGATCGTTGCAGGTAAAGCCCGAAACATGAGGAGGGCTCGTGCCATCTAAAAAGAACACCCGTAAAGCGAATAAGTACGAGGTCGCGCTTCCCTTTGGTGGGCGTACTGCCGGTGATCCTGAACGCCAGCCTGTTCCGGCAAAGCGGGAGCGAACAAAGGAAGACCTGCGCAGACTCCTTTGGTCTACTCCCCTCATTGTCGTTGCTAGCCTGATTGCGTCGTTCCTTGTGGGACTTCCCGTCTGGTCTCATCACACGCGAGGCCAGTGGCAGGCGGGCGAGTACACCCAAGCAACGGGCGAGTATTCAACGCAACGTACGTTGACGACCTACGGCCCAGAGTCATGGGTGGCGCATTACAACGTGGGCACGTCTCTTCTGAAAGACGGCAAAGCAGACAGGGCGCTCAGCGAATTGCAGATTGCTCTTGAAGGCGTCCCGAAGGCTACACAGGACGAAGAGGGGCACATTCAAGTCTTCTCTTACGAGTGTCAGGTGCGTATTAACACTGCTCTTGCGTTCGAGGTATTGGGCGATCAGGCGATGGAATCAGGCAACGGCGATGAAGCGGATCAGAATTACCAGCAGGCGGATGAAACGCTTGTCGCGTGCACGCTTGATTCCCGGTCACAAGACCCGTCGGACCCCCAGGATCAGTCCTCCGGTGGCCAAGGCGGTCAGGGCGGCGATCAAGGTCAGTCTGGCGATTCCGACCAATCGAGTTCGTCGCAGTCCGGTTTGTCTTCGGACAACGAGGCCGACCGGCAGGGTGGAGACTCTGAGCCTGACCAGGGGTCGGGTGACGGATCTGCTAATCAGGAAGAATCTTCTCAATCTGAGCAGGCAAGTAAGGCTCGCGAGCGCTTGAAGAATAAGCGTCAGCGCGCACAAGGTAAGCCAGATAAGTCGAATAATTCGCAGAGCAGCGAGTCTTCGGGCCAGAGGTCTTCCGGTGGCGGTCAAGGACAGAGCCAGCAGGGTGACTCGTCCAATCAGGACGGTGATGAAGAATCGAAGCCAAAGACCGCGGAAGAGCAACGTCGTCAAGAAATTGAACGCCGATTGCGTCGTAGCACTGACGTTGATGAGGATTCGTCTGCGACCACTCGGACCGGCGATTCGAATGGCGCATGGTAGGTCGGGTCCGGCCTCGTCAATCACGAAACTGGGTGGCGCGGAAGGTGAATTCGTGGCACGTCCCATGTCGGGCGGAATTGGACGCGTGTCGCGCCAGCTCACAATCATCGATAGGCTAAAGCCATGAAGGTCCTCTTGGTGGGAAATGGGGGGCGCGAGGTCGCCCTTGCCCGAAACCTGGTACGTACTGCAACTTCATCTGATCCGGTTGAACTGATTGTTCAGGCGGGTAACCCGGGGCTTGAGCCACTGGGGCAATCACTTGTATTTAATCCGCTGAATACGGATGATGTCGCTGTGCGCGCAAAGGCTCTCGGAGTGGACCTGGTTGTTGTTGGACCTGAGGCTCCTCTTGTCGCCGGCGTCGCTGACGCCGTTCGCGCTGAAGGGATACCGGTTTTTGGCCCGTCGAAGGCTGCTGCTCAACTTGAAGCATCCAAGGCATTCGCTAAAGAGATCATGGAAGCAGCTGGTGTTCCGACCGCTCGCGCTTTCACCTGCCGTACGACCGAAGAGGTCGAGACTGCGTTCAACGAATTCGGCGCTCCCTACGTGGTGAAGGATGATGCGCTTGCCGCCGGCAAGGGTGTTGTGGTGACCGATGATCGCAATGTGGCGCTTGCTCACGCAACCACCTGCCTGAACCGTGAAGATGGCGTTGTCCTGGTTGAGGAATACCTGGATGGTCCCGAGGTTTCTCTGTTCTGTGTCAGCGATGGCACTACTGTTGTTCCGCTGGTTCCCGCTCAGGACTTCAAGCGTGTTGGCGACGGAAACTCCGGTCCGAATACGGGTGGTATGGGTGCGTACACGCCGCTTCCGTGGCTGGATGACTCGGTTGTCGACGAGGTCGTGAAGACTGTTGCTCAGCCGACCATTGACGAGATGGCTCGTCGCGGAACCCCGTTCGTGGGCCTGCTTTACTGCGGTCTGGCAATGACGTCGAAAGGTATTCGCGTCGTCGAATTCAACGTTCGCTTCGGTGATCCTGAGACGCAGGTTGTTCTTGAACGCCTCGATTCGTCACTTGCTGACCTGCTCTACGCTGCGGCGAGGGGAACGCTTGCTCATTTGCCTGCTCCCATCTGGTCCCCGGATGCGGTGGTCACGGTTGTGATGGCATCGGGTGGCTACCCGGACACGCCCGATACCGGACATGAAATCACAGGCATTGAGGACGCGGAAGCTGTCGATGGCGTGCATGTTATTCACGCGGGTACTCGTTTTGAGATCACGTCTTCGATGGACGAGGTTGCACTGGGGTGTTGCGGGTTCGAACCCGACGAAATGCTGGTGAATTCCGGTGGGCGTGTGCTGGACGTCGTGGGACGCGGTGCAACCGTTGCAGAAGCCAGAGCCAAGGCCTACGAGGGTGTCGATTGGATCAGCTTCGCTGGTGAGCATCACCGTAAAGACATTGCAACCTGGCCGGCCGAGCTAGACGCTAAGAACTGAACTGAATAGAGACGGAGGACGCGTAATGACTGCTATGGAACTTCCAGGATGGAAACATGTGTCCTCCGGCAAGGTGCGTGACATCTACGCGCCCGCCGATCAGGAAACACCTGACCGTCTTCTTCTGGTAACGTCGGACCGCATCAGCGCCTACGACTACATTCTGCCGTCGGAAATCCCCGGAAAGGGCAAGGTACTGAACCAGCTTGCTCTCTGGTGGATGGAACAGCTACGCGACGTGATTGAAAACCATGTCATCACTGCTGAAACTGATGCCACAGATCCTTTAAGCGTTCCGGCTCCCCTCGTCGGTCGATCAGTGGTTGCCAAAGCCCTGAATATGATTCCGATCGAGTGCGTTGTTCGCGGATACCTGACGGGTTCCGGCTTGGTTGAATACAAAGAGTCGGGCACCGTCTGCGATATCGCTCTTCCCGAGGGTCTTGTTGAAGCCTCGCGCCTCGAAACCCCGATCTTTACTCCCGCTGCCAAGGCGGAACTGGGCGATCACGACGAAAACATCTCCTTCGAACGCGCAGCTGAGATGGTCGGCGAAGAACTCGCGTCTCGCCTGCGCGACGTTTCTATCGCCCTGTATGAAGGTGCTCGCAAAATTGCTGCCGAGCGCGGTGTCATCATCGCCGATACCAAGTTTGAGTTCGGGCTGGATCCCGCAACAGGCAACCTGGTCCTGGGCGACGAAATCCTGACCCCCGATTCCTCGCGATTCTGGCCCGCCGACCAGTGGCAACCCGGTCAGATCACCCCAAGCTTCGATAAACAGTACGTTCGCGACTGGCTGACCAGCGCCGAATCCGGATGGGACAAGAAGTCGGGAGAAAACCCGCCCGTCCTGCCGGAATCCGTTGTGACCGCAACTCGCGACCGTTACATCGAAGCGTTTGTTCGCCTGACCGGCGAAGAACCGACACTCTAACCATCACCACCAATAAGCGGGTCAAGCCCGTCACCCAACACGCGGAAATTCCGCACGCACAATAGGAGGACGCCGTGGGGCGAATCATCGTGGAAGTGATGCCGAAGCCGGAAATCCTGGATCCCCAGGGTAAGGCAGTGGGATCTGCGCTTCCGAGGCTTGGAATCACAAGCTTTGCTTCTGTTCGCCAGGGCAAGTGCTTCCACCTGACGGTTGACGGCCCGGTCACCGAGGAACTTCTCGCGGATGCCCGCAAGGCAGCTGAAGAGGTTCTGTCCAATCCGATTATCGAAGATGTTGTCCGCGTCGAGGCGCTGGATGAAGGCGAGGCCACCAAGTGACCAGCATTGGTGTTGTTACCTTCCCGGGTACCTTGGATGACCGGGATGCTGCGCGCGCCGTTCGCCTTGCCGGTGGCGAGCCCGTCGCTCTTTGGCACAAGGATGCCGACCTGCACAGCGTTGACGCGGTCGTTATCCCCGGTGGCTTCTCCTACGGCGACTACCTGCGGTGTGGCGCAATTGCTGCGACTGCTCCCGTGATGGGTGAAATTGTCGAGGCAGCCGGCAAAGGTATGCCTGTCCTCGGCATCTGCAATGGCTTCCAGGTTCTCTGCGAAGCGCACCTGCTTCCCGGCGCTCTGATCCGTAACGATCATCAGAAGTTTTTCTGCCGCGACCAGGAACTGCGCGTCGAAAACGCCGATACCGCGTGGACGTGTGCGTTTAGCGTTGGTGAGCACTTCACGGTTCCGCTGAAGAACGGTGAAGGCAACTTCCAAGCCTCACCGGCTGAGCTGGAGCGCCTCGAAGGTGAAGGCCACATCGTTTTCCGCTACATCGGTCTGAACCCGAACGGTTCCGCGAATGATATTGCTGGCGTGACAAACGTTGCGGGCAATGTCGTTGGTCTGATGCCGCACCCCGAACACGCGACCGAAGCGGGCTTTGGTCCGCTGGCCACGAAGGATGGCGTGCACACCGGCCACGGTGGTACCGAAGGCCTGAAGATCTTCCAGTCCGCCCTGATGGGCTTGGTGGGGTAATCCGACGTGTGACCTCGTGAATAGATACGAGGCCGCGCCCGCTGAATTTTTCACGAAACGTTCATAGACGCGAACCGAAACGTGCGTAACGAATGGAGCACTTATGACCGCGAAGGTCGAAGCAGAGAATCCTCGGGAATTGCCGGATACGACAGAAGATGCGGCCGCAACCCCCACGAAAGATATGCCCTGGAAAGAACTGGGCCTGAAGGAAGACGAATACGCCAAAATCTGCGAGATCCTGGGTCGTCGTCCCACGAACGCTGAGCTGGCCATGTACTCCGTCATGTGGTCAGAGCACTGCAGCTACAAGTCGTCGAAGAAGCACCTCGCTGAGCAGTTCGGCGAGCGCACCACCGAAGAAATGAAGCGCCACCTGTTGGTCGGCATGGGGCAGAACGCTGGCGTCGTCGACATCGGTAACGGCTGGGCGGTTACCTTTAAGGTTGAGTCGCACAACCATCCGTCGTTCGTTGAGCCCTACCAGGGTGCTGCAACCGGCGTCGGCGGTATTGTCCGCGACATTATCTCCATGGGCGCGCGCCCGGTCGCCGTCATGGATCAGCTACGCTTCGGCGCGGTTGACCACCCGGATACCCCGCGCGTCGTTCACGGTGTGGTTTCCGGCGTGGGTGGCTACGGCAACTGCCTGGGCCTGCCGAATATCGGTGGTGAAACCGAATTTGACCCGTCCTACCAGGGCAACCCGCTGGTCAACGCACTCTGCGTCGGCACCCTGCGCCACGACGACATTCACCTGGCAAACGCAACCGGTGAAGGCAACCTGGTTGTCCTCTTCGGCGCGCGCACCGGCGGTGACGGCATCGGTGGCGCATCGATTCTGGCGTCCGAAACCTTCGAAGACGGCATGCCCGCCAAGCGCCCCTCCGTGCAGGTCGGTGACCCCTTCATGGAGAAGGTCCTCATCGAATGCTGCCTCGACCTGTTCAAAGCGGACGTCGTTCAGGGCATCCAGGACCTCGGCGCCGCAGGTATTTCTTGCGCCACCTCCGAGCTAGCCTCCAACGGCGATTCTGGCATGCACGTCGACCTTGAGAACGTGCTGTTGCGTGACCCGACCCTGACCGCAGGCGAAATCCTGATGTCCGAGTCGCAGGAACGCATGATGGCAATCGTGACCCCCGAAGACAAGGAACGTTTCTTCGAGATCATCAACAAGTGGGACGTCGAGGCGTCGATCATTGGCACGCTGACCGGTGACGGTCGCCTGACCATCGACCACTTCGGACACCGTATCGTCGACGTTGACCCGAAGACCGTTGCCCATGACGGCCCGGTCTACGACCGTCCCTACGCCCGCCCGGCATGGCAAGACGAACTGCAGGCGAACACGTCCGCATCCCTGAAGCGTCCCGAAACTGGTGGAGAACTGCTCGCGGATATCAACGCGGTGATCTCCAATGTTAACCAAGCCTCTAAGGCCTGGGTCACCGACCAGTATGACCGCTACGTGCAGGGCAACACCGCTCTTGCTCAGCCCGATGATGCCGGCGTTATCCGCGTCGACGAAGAAACCGGTCTCGGCGTTGCCCTAGCCACCGACGCAAACGGCTGGTACACGAAGCTCGATCCTCGTGAAGGTGCGCTACAGGCACTCGCGGAATCCTACCGGAACGTTGCCATCGTTGGCGCCGAACCGGTTGCGATCACCGACTGCCTCAACTTCGGTAACCCCGAAGACACCGACGCCATGTGGCAGCTGGTCACCGCAATGACTGGCCTGGCCGACGGCTGCATCGAATTGGGCGTGCCCGTCACCGGCGGTAACGTGTCACTCTACAACTCGTCCGGTACCGAGAAGAACCTGCCGACCTCGTCGATTAACCCGACGCCGGTTGTGGGTATGCTCGGCATCATGAAGGACGTGACGCGTGCGAACCCGTCCGGCTTCACTGAGGAAGGCCTGGCAGTCATTTTACTCGGCCAGACTCGAGAGGAACTCGACGGTTCCGCGTGGGCACGTATCTGCCACGATCACCTAGGCGGCCGTCCGCCGAAGGTGGATCTGAAGGCTGAAGTTGCCCTCGGCAACGTGATCCGCGCCCTGTCCGAGGTCGATGGTCCGGATGGTCGCCCGCTGATCCGCTCGGCGCACGACCTGTCGAACGGCGGCTTGGCACAGGCTCTCGTTGATTCGGTGCTCCGCTTCGGAATCGGCGGTGCCTTCGACCTGACCGGTGCACAGGGTCAGAACGGTCTGAGCGACTTCGACATGCTCTTCTCCGAGTCGCAGGCGCGAGCGATCATCGCCGTTCCTGAAGGTGCACTTGAGGTGGTCTACGCTGCCTGCCAGGCAGAAGGCGTTGAGTTTGCTCGCATCGGTACGACCGGTGGCGACATGCTGGTTCTTCACGGCTCTGATCTGCTCGCTGACTCGGGAGAGTCTGTTGGTTGGATCGCCGACCTGGATGATCTTCGCGATCAGTCAGAAGCTCCTCTGCGAGACCGCTTCTGAAATTCGACTGAACTGATACGGCCCGGGGGGGGGGGGGGGACACCCACCCCCCCCC
>NZ_JAQEVQ010000004.1:150783-169215 GCF_027694595.1 Pauljensenia sp. OF14-1SRA
CCCGGGTCTGTGTTGTATTGGTATACCGCTAATGTGGCGTTGTCCGTACTGACACCGACAGTGAGCATCGCGAGGAATGAGCGCGAAAAGAGACGAGAGGCTCGCCTTGGTCATGATTCCTTTTGGGGGTAGCCCTGATTCTTCCCTGAACACCGGCGTGATCGCTACACTTTGTCGACGTGAAGGGTGAAACTAGTTCCAGTTCATCCAAAAACGACTGACCGGAGCATGACGTGACCACTGGTATGACGAATACGGCAGATAATTCCACTCACAATGATTCTTCGTCACCTGCCCCAACCCCCACGACATGCGAATGTGGACCCGCTGGTATTCAACGAGTTATCGCAGCTTGGGCAGTTCATGGTCTGACCATGTCGGGTCTTGTCTTTGCCTGCCTCGCGGCCGTCGCGCTTGTTGAAGGTCAGATCAAACTGATGTGGCTATGGCTGGGCATCGCCATGATCGTCGACGGCGTGGATGGCACGTGTGCGCGTAAAGCCTGCGTACGCCAAGTGATCCCGTGGTTCGACGGATCGGTTCTGGACAACATCATCGACTACATCACTTGGACGTTCCTGCCGGCAGTATTCATGTACCTTTACCTGCCGTTTGGTCCGAAGTGGGTTGCGATGCTGATGGCGATCGTTGCAACCGTGTCCTCGGTATTCTGCTACGCCAACGATGGGGAAAAGTCGAGCGACAACTACTTCGTCGGCTTCCCCGCAGCCTGGAATATCGTTGCCGTAACGATGTACATTATCCAGTCGCCGGCGTGGGCGAACATCGTGATAACGCTGGTGCTGGCGGTATTGACCTTGGTTCCCCTCTACTTCACACACCCGATGCGAGTAGAGAAGAATCGGACCTCGAACATCATCGTCACAGTCATCTGGATTGCCATCACCTGTTTCATGGTCGCAGTCTTCCCCAATATCCCGATGTGGGCGAACATCATCTTCTGGATTTCATCCGCCTGGTTCCTCTTCACTGGGTTTGTGCGCACCTATCAGGGGCCCGCCGTTTCTGCGAAGTGACTTCAGCGCAGTGAAATCAGCCGAATGGCGCTTTAACTCACCGAACATGCAAGCGTGCGTTTCACGACGCGGTCGCGCCACCAGCGGAATCCTTCTAACGCGATGGCGCCAATAATCATCGCTGCGACGAACACAACCACCGTTGGTGGATAGTGACGCCCGTGCATCCAGAAATACACGTAGGGGGACACGAAAGTCACGATAGTGACAATTAACCCCATGACGCGTTTAAAGAACGTGCGACCAGCAACCATCGCCAGAACGCCCCATGTGTAGGGAACAGCGGTGATCATGTCAATCGACCAGAGAACCCACACTTTCCCGTGGAACCCCGGAACAAAAGCGACCGGTAGTGCCCGCAGTGACGAGTAGACGAACACAACCAGGTACGCCAAGAACGTCGGATTGACCATCATTCGAATAGCGAATGAGCGATCACGGAAAGCCACACCAGCCTCCCGCAAGGCGTGGATGGCGCTTCTCGTCGCGCGGAGAGAATCCGCGCCCGAAAGAACACGCTGCAGATACCGGCGAGTGACCTCAGACGTCTTCCACTGATTGATCAGAGCAATCGGATTGATAGCAACCGGCAAAGATCCGTCGTCCAACGGAACGCCCGCAACTCGAACAAGCGCGGGGTCGCCAGCAAAAGAACGGAGCTTCTCTAACAGGTGCGCGGGCAAGATTCCCAGCCACAACGTCTGACGCCGTTCGACAGCTTCACGCAATCGGTGACCGAACGCGTGTCCCCAGGAGTCAAGGGAAAAGAACGAGTCTGTTACCTCGTCGGCAAAATCGCCAAGGTCATCGAAGAACTGTGTACGACGTGCACTGATTTCACCAATCCGATCAGCGCCTGACAGTTCCAGCAGAACGTCGGCATCCCAGCAGTAGCGCGAGGCCTCGGGAATATCGGCGACACTTGCGGGAATGAAGAGTCTATCGACAGCTGAAGGAGTGTACGAGGCGCATGGAGGCACATTGCCTGCTGGCTTTTCAGCGTCGCTCGCGCGCGCAACAGAGCCTGCCTGGTTCATACATCTCCTTAATAAATTGAGGAGCGAAGCTTTAGCCCCGCATCATCGATGGGCACTCTATGAGCGACCTTACATGTCTAGCCTGCCTGAGAGTAGCGAATAAAGATATAGGGGTCTACCCGCATTCAGCCCCGAAAATGCCGGGCGACTACGATTGCACTATGGCTAACCGGAAGATTCCAACCGATCAGGGCATGAGTGCTCTGCGCACGTGGATACGTGAGCGGGACGAAACGAAACGCCCCATCCTTTTAACGGCGGTGCGTTTCACCCTTGAGGAACTCGCGGTTTTACACCCCGGCCGTTCGGTCGAGGTGCGTGTCCCACCTGCGGGTGCGGTTCAGATTATTACGGGTACAACGCATCGTCGTGGGACGCCACCCGCAGTTGTCGAAACGACTATGCACGTGTGGTTGCAACTGGCCACAGGCATCATTACCTGGGACGAAGCAACAGGCGATGGGCGCGTTCAGGCGACCGGTGAGCGCACTGACCTGACCACGTTCTTCCCCGTTATTCCGGGGTTGAAAGCTGATCGCGACTGAGCGCTGTAACAATCACGGCTGAGCCACAGGGGGACATCAAGCCCAGAGCCAAGCCCGAGTGACCACGCCGAAGCGCTCAGACTCAGCGTCTGAAAAAGAGCTGTCAGTCCTCAATCTGAGAAGCGCGCGGACCGTACCACTTCTTGGCACCTCGCAGAGCATAACGCTGAGCAACCGCCACGATCGCCGCCGACGTAGCGGCGAAGACAATCAGCGACACCATCGCGGCCTCGTCATCGTCTTCACGCGGAATATCGTGTCCCGTGACCAGCTTCCAGCCGAGTTCAGTGACCTTTCCTGCGGCAAGAGCAGAAAGAGCCATCGCTCCGGCGCTTGCAATCTTCCATCCGAGATCATCCATGAGACACTCCAATTCTGTCGACAACACACCACGTGCGGTACATACCTGCTTCAATCATGCCTCACGACACGTGTGGAGTGCACCCGAGTGCCACGATTCCACACGTGAGCCGTAGACTTGGGCTGTTGGGATCCAGATCCGAGGAGCTTAAAGTGAACCTGCGTCGCGTAATGTCCACATCCGCCGCAATTGTCGTGATGTGCATGGCGCTTAGCGCATGCTCTTCGTCCATCGGCTCAGGAACCGACCCGTTCTCGCGACCGATCGGCTCATCTCCACACTCGTCCGAATCCACATCCGGTCAGCAGTCCGAGAACGCCTCCACTCTTGGCGCCCCCGAACCGTCCAAAGGATCAGGCACTATCACCATCGGTGTTACCCAGGAAGAAAAACTTCCCGACTCAGTTATTGAGGCATTCCACCAAACAACCGGCTACGACGTCGTACAACAGGTGATTGAATCCGCGTTCGCTCTCGATGGCCAACACATCGATGCAGTGCTCGGAATCGACAGGCCTGGCCTCGTGAATTCTTCAGCGCAACTGGCAACGGACGCACTCTTCTCTCTGACACCAACCCCCGGCACCGAAGTAGCCGCAACCCCGTCGGCGTTGGCATACGGGCGCAACGACGTGTGCGTCCTCATCGACAAAGCCTGGATGAGCGTCAACGGATATGCCCTCCCAAGTGGACTCGAAACGCTACGCAATCCCGGTGACGCGGCCTCGCTGATTGTCCCCGACCCCGCGTCATCCGACATCGGGCGCGCGTTCGTCGACGGCGTCGCCACCTCCTACGGCGAAGAATTCAGCCAGTGGGTGGACGCACTCAAAGCCGCTTCGGTGATGATCGCAAACGACGAGGCCGCCTTAGCCGCATGGACAGGAACCTCGCTCACGGGCGGAGCTGAAGCGCAAAAAGACGCCGCAGAACTCAGTGGAGCCCAAACAGTTGTTGCCCCCGCGAAACGACTGCCCTACATGGTTGGCCCCATGCGCGAACTTGCTCGCACAACGTCGAACACCGGCATCGAATCCCAGGGCGTCGCAATGGGAAGCAGCTGTGTCACCCGATACCTGTACATTGCGCCCACCGCGCAGACCACCCAGCTTGACGGTGTCCGCTCCCTGGCCGCGTGGCTCTTGAGCTGGGACGGGCAACACGCGCTAGCGCAGGACGGAGTCGTCTACCCGCTGGAAGAAAGCGCCGGCGAAAACACTCCGGCCAGCTGGTTTATGACCCCTCAAGACGATGCCATCACCGTCAACGAGCCGGCCTCCAACGCCACGACGTGGGCGCTCGACCAGTGGAGGAGCGCGCTCGCGGGCTGAACGTCAGTCAGCCAGCATCTGCTCAGTCAGCCAGCATCGGTGGGGTCACGCGACATTCCGCGCCGATCTTCATCGGAGCGATCGTGCCTGCTCCACGCATTTCCTCCAGGCGCGGGACCAAGCGGTTGACCACGTGCCACGGGTCAAGCGTGTTGAGGTAAATGCGTGTGCCCCCCTCGAAACCTGCCAGCGTCGAAATGCGCCACTTGAGCAGGATCCTCCACCGCATCGGCGTGCGAACCGTGGGAGGACGGTGGTACCACTCTTCGTTGCAGGGAACATCGGCGCCGGTCGCAGCGTGAACCGCGTGCAACAGGTCGGAAACGGCGCGAAGCTGCTCTTCGGAGGCTTCCCACGGGTTGCGCGGAGAATGCAGGGGCCAGATAGCGACGCTCGGGAAACGATGTCCGAAGCCCGCCATCGCGATCGCATGGTCGTTCTGGGCAATCAACAGTTTGCGCGTGGCGGCGACGGTCAGAATGTCGTCGTAAATATCCGGCTGGGAGCGCAGGCGGTTCAGTTCGGCTTCCGTCTGCACCGAGAAGTCGTCAATCGCCACCAACTGCTTGTGCAGGTGGTCGAACGAGGCTCCCGCGGGCTTCAACCAATTCTGGAACGCAGCTACGTAACGAACATTCGGGTCAAGGGTGTACAGATCCGCCATCGTGCGCGTTGTGAACGCCGTGTACTGGAAGTGCTCTTCGGGAGTCATTGTGCCTGAACCAGCAAGCTGCGTTGTGTCCTTCGCGCCATCAATGTAGTGGCGTCGGGCAACGATTAGGTCGTGGCCGCCGGAGAAGAAGCCATTCGCCTGCTGCAACTTGTCAGAATCCGACATTGCGTCGATTTCAGCATCGCTGACACCTGAGGCCGACAGGCGAGCGTGCACCACGCGCATCACGTGGTCGTAGCCTTCGGAGGATGCTAAGTATTCCGCCATGCGACGGTGTTCAGCTTCGCTGGGAACGTGGCCGTGGTTCAGATGCCAGTAGTTGTAGGACACGATCTCGAACAGGTTCGGGATGCGACGGAACTCCGCTGTCGTAGTGGAAAGCTGGTCAGCGGGAAGAGCGGTCAGTTCACTCCAGTTTCCGGCCTGGTCACGCACCAAACGGGATTTTTCCGGCGGAGTTTCAAGATAACGCCGATCGCAGAAGGCGCAGTGGCAACCATCCTGATCGTGATCGATGGGCATTGGATGAGCTGGGGGAACCGATAGCGGGCGGTGACCGCGTCCAGGCACGGTCCACACCTCGGTTCCTGTGAGAAGGTTCTGCTGCTTCACCGTGCCATCGGCTAAACGCACGATGGCACGGTCGGTTCGAGAGAGCTCCTTTGCCATGGGGTTAATTCTACCTGCCAAATGCACGTTCTCCCAGAGTCGGTAAACGATTCCTTGCATTCGATACCGGTAGGGGTGCGATCATGTCCAATACGCGCAATGCGATCATGCCCAACACGTGCAATGGGGTCTGACCAGCGCAAGTAATGGTGTCGGGCCGGTGAACGGGCGGGTCCGGTGGTGAACAAGCGCGATTGTATGGGCGGGTAGGGTCGACTGGTAAAAACGCAATCGGCGAGAACCTCGAAAGGTTCTCGCCGACATTAAATGGCGCACATGCTATGTGAACGTCAGGCGTTCGGTAGCCATCCGCGAGCGTTCTTACCCAGATCAGCGATCAGAGCGGCAGCTTCCTGCGCACGATCTGCCTGGACGAAGAAGTGGTCGTGGCGAGCGCAGGCGATGGGGTTCGCTGCAATCGAACGAGCCGACAGGATCTGTGCGATTGTCGCGGTAATACCGATTGAATCAAGGTCAGCCTGCAGGCCGAGGAAGATGTGAGCGTAGCGCTTTTCGGTCGGAAGACCGGCCGCTTCGGCTTCGTCAACGGGAAGAACAGCGGTCAGCTTGTCCTCATCACGAATGACGGCGAAGGGGTGGGTACCTGCTGGAACCTCGTCAACGATGGCGAAAACGTATTCGCCGGCGTTTGTCGGATCCAGCGTGGCAAGAATTTGGTCGAGAGCATGGATTTCAGTCATGACGTAGATGCTATCGCTCAGCGCGTGTGAGTAAAAGGCGTCGTCTCATGCTGGACATCCTTGAGCGTTTCCAGAAGCGTTTCGCGCTCGCTTCCCTCTTCTATGTGCACGCGATCGCCCGTACTGACGGTGAACAAGCGCGGTGGGGGCTGAAGAAGAGGAGCCGGTAAAAGTGCTAGTCAGAGCCTATTCATCGTATTCGGGTTCGAACCGGTGCGCCCTGCCTCGCCCTCGTCTAGAGCGTCGATGGCTGTCATGTCCTCGTCCGACAACGTGAAGGAAAATACATCGAGGTTCTGCGCCTGACGCGATGGTGTCACCGACTTCGGGAAGATCACGTCCCCGCGTTGCAACGCCCACCGCAGTGCTACCTGAGCGGCGCTGACCCCGATCCGCGCACCAATCATGGCCAAGGTTTCGTCAAAGGGGGCGCGGCCTCGTGCCAACGGAGACCAGGCTTCCACCACCATGGAGTGATCGCGCGCGAACTGGCGCAACTCGTTGTTGGGGAGGAAGGGGTGAGCCTCCACCTGCAGGACATGCGGAGCTACCGTCGCCACGTCGAGAACTGCCTGGATATGCGCGATCTCGTAGTTCGACAGGCCGATTGCATGTGCACGACCATCAGCGTAGAACTCTTCCAGCGCACTCCATGGCAGGGCAACATTTCCGTCGTACAGTGCGGGTAAAGGCCAGTGGATGAGGAACAAATCCACGTAGTCAGTACGCAGATCCTCCAAAGTCTGAGCGAAAGTTGCGCGCGCAACGTCAGGCTCATGGTTCGTGTTGTTCAACTTCGACGTGATGAACAGTTCCTCGCGCGGGATCTCGGAATCTGCGATCGCGCGCCCAACCTCTGGTTCATTGCCGTACATCTGAGCCGTATCAATGTGGCGATACCCCAGCTCCAGCGCGTGTGACACCGCTTCATAGACGTGCTCAGTCACTTTGAACGTGCCAAAACCGAACTGCGGAATAGGCGCTCCGGTCGGCAGTGTGAGCGTCGGGATGGTTGGGGTGGGCATGGTTCCTCGCTTCGTCGGGTACTTTCATCTTCCCACGATCGTGCCTCTCGCGCCCTTCCCGCGCGTTGGGTGCACGTCTGGGTAGTGCAGGGCGACGAGGCCGGGCGCGCTTGTTCACGGTCCCGGCGACATGGCTAGGCGGGCACCAAGGTAAACGGCAAGTGCGGCGATGGTGGCAGCCATCTGAAGGACAATCACTGCTGCGACTTCCCAGGCTCTGCCACGTAGATGTCGCCATGCGAGTTTGAAGAGCATGTGCCACTACTTCCAATAAAATTTCAGGTACCTGAAAAGTCTATGTCTTACGTGTCGTAGGCGCTCTATCTCAATGGGGCAGTGGGTGGCAGTTCACAGTGGCGTGCGTCCTGTTTAAAGTAAGGGGTATGGTTGAAGAAACCCCGAAAGTGTACAAGCGTACCGCCGCGTTTACTGAAGAGCAGATTGAAGCTGGTCTTTGGCTTCTGCTGGCATTGAACTCGCGGTCCAGCCTCGGTGATGAGATCCCGGGGAAAGATTCGGTTCTTCGTGATCTTTTGGCTCCCGTCGCGCGCAAAGTCCCGCTCAGCGATGAGCAAGTGGATGAAGCGGTCTTTCTGATCGAGGCCGCCAAATGGGCGATGGAGCGCCATGAACTGCGTCCACTGTCCGTGTCGCAGTGCAATCGTGAACGCGATGCACTGCTGAAGCGCTGGAATTTAGCGTCCACGAAAGGTGCGTTGCTCTGGCCACCGTCGTCGCAGACAATTTCAGCTCGCCTTGGGGGCGGATCGTGGAATCGGGCTACCGCTCGTCTTGGGTTTCGCGCGAATTCGCGAGGCCGAGCCCGCGGGTCTGGCAGGTTTACTTCCGAATCAATGGCCGTTGTTCTGCGCGAGTTCATTGCCGAATGTGAGCGTAATCAGGTCGAACCGACACTTCAGGGGTACGGGAAATGGTCGAAGGGGCAACGTGCGACAGGCAGGGACGATGTTGCTTCTGTTGCCACTTTGCGACAGAGGTATGGGACTTGGAGTGCGGTCCTCGCTTCTGTTGAACCATGAACCTATGAATATGAATAATTGCATTTCGTCAAGACAATGAAGTATTGATTAAACTGGAGTCCTCAGTTATAAATTCAGTCCTTTGTAAGATTGGGTAGACGTAGTTAGTCGGAAAGTTTGGAGCCATCAATGTCAGTACGCAAAGCGCTCCTCGCGCTCGTCTCTCAGCAGCCTGCTGGTGTGTATCGCCTCAAGCAGATGTTTGAGGATCAGACGTGCGAAGCCTGGCCATTGAATATCGGTCAGGCTTATCAGACGATGCAACGCCTTGAACGCGATGGTTCTGTCTCCTCGCGCCAGGAAACAAATGCTGGGCGTGACTCCGAAGTCTTCGAGGTCACCGAAAAGGGCCGAGAGATCCTCAACGACTGGTGGAAGACCCCGGTTTCGCGTCAGAGCCCTGAACGCGATGAGCTCGTCATGAAGCTTGCCGTCGCAGCAACTGACCCCAGTGTTGATGTCACGGCACTTATTCAGACCCAGCGTCGTTCCTCGCTGATGGCACTGCGTGATGTTACGCGTCTGAAGTCGCTTGCCTCGGATGAAGAACTCGCATGGAAGCTGATTCTTGAGCGTCATATCTTCGACCTCGAAGCGGAACTGAACTGGCTGGATCACATTGAGTCCGGCGCCGTTTCCGAGATCGCTCGTCGCTCAGCATTCGCTCGCTTCAAGCGTCAGGAACGTCAGAAGTCTTCGAAGAACGCTACTGTCGGCGTGCGATGAGTTTGAGCTCCCATCCGGTTGCTCTTGTCGATATCTTTCACGAATACGGCACCGGCAATACGAAGGTTCAGGTGCTCGCTGGGATCAACCTACAGGTTGAGCCTGGCGAGCTTCTCGCCATCATGGGCCCTTCGGGTTCCGGTAAATCCACACTGCTTGCTATTGCTGGAGGGCTAGAGCGCCCAACGTCAGGCAAGGTTTACATTCACGGCGAGTCCTTTGCGGATATGTCGTCTGTGGAATGTGCGAGGGTTCGCCGTAAGTCGATCGGATACGTGTTCCGCGATTCAAATCTACTTCCCACCTTGACTGCGGTGGAAAACGTTGAAATGCCACTTGAACTGGATGGTTTTTCTTCCTCGAAAGCACGCGATGCTGCACTTTTTGCTCTCGAGGAAGTGGGAGCTCTTGACCTTGCTGAAAAGTTCCCGGATGACCTGAATGGTCGTGAGCAACAGCAGGTTGCAATCGCCCGCGCTTTGGTTGGTCGTCGCTCGATTATCATGGCTGACGAGCCCACCGGTTCCCTCGATTCTCACTCGGGTGAACAGATTATGCTTGCTTTGCGTCAACAGATTGATGCGGGCGCTGCAGGAATCCTGGCGACTCACGAGGCCCGTTTTGCCGCGTGGGCTGACCGTACAGTTTTCCTTCGTGATGGGAAGATGACTGATACCTCTTCGTCAGATCGGATTGAGGATCTTCTATGAGCGAAGGCGGATCCGGATTGAGCCACGGAATTCGCGCACGTGCTAATACTTGGAAGATTGTATTGCGGATATCGAGGCGCGCAACGATCCGTGATCGATGGCGTACCCTGACGTCGTTACTGATCGTTTCGCTACCGATCGTGCTGGTTATTTCGTCGATCACTCTCTGGTCGATGATGTCATCATCACGCTATTTGGCGATACAGAACTTAGGACCGAATGATTCGACTCAAGCGCGAATTACACGCGTCAGCTTTAATCCGATCGAACAGGATTATTTGGGTGAACCAGCGGGTGATGTGACTTCTGCGTCCGTGGATTCATCGTCTGTCGATGAGTTTCAACTGAATCGGTGGCTCCCCAGCGATGCTGTGATGGTCACAACGCTATCTTTCCCGTCGGTCAATGTGTCAACTGAAGACGGTTTACGCTCTGCATTAGTTACGACAGCCACAGAGACTTCGTCGTTGGATATTTTTGCTGAGAAGGATGAACAGACTCCGAGGCTTGAAAATGGGCATGCTGTTCTTGCTTTAGACGTTGCTACAGAACTGAACGTGGGCGTGGGGGACACGATTCATGTTTCAGTATCAAGCACGAGCATGAAGCCATCAATTACTGCGACGGTCATGATTGATCAAGTGGCGGATCAGGAACGAAGCATTGTTGTAGGTCTTGGAACTTTTGCATCGAGATCGCCGAGTGAACTTCAAGGAACCTCTGCTCACTACTACATCTTGAGTGAATCCCCTGTGACGTGGGACGACGTGCAGTTGCTCAATCATTCAGGCTTCGCTGTTATCTCTCGTGCTGTTCTGGCACATCCCCCTCAGAACGCTCCGCCTCCGCAATCCACGGAATTTTCATCGGCTCAGGCATGGCTTCCATTCATCGTTGTTATCGGTGTTCTTCTGGTTTTCATCGAGCTGATCCTGTTGGTCTCACCGCTATTCGCGGTTGCTCAAACGAACGGTATCCCCAGCGCGATTACGATGCTTGCCGTTGGTGCGACACGTTTTCACCTGATTCGTTTGATGATGTCGCTGGGACTGGTTCTGGGCGTCCTGTCGGCATTCCTGTCCCTTGCAGGGGTGGGGATCGTCCTTGGTATCTTCGTCCAGATTCAAGGTCTAAGTCTGTCGATGATTCCTTGGGAAGCTCTAGTTTTCTCCTTCATTTCACCGATTGTGGTGTGTCTGATCGCCTGCTACGTGCCGGCTCGTGACCTTGCGGACACGGATGCGGCCACGCTGTTCTCTGGGCATACTCGTGCGCCGTCGCGTCTTGTTCGGAAGATCCCGTTCTACCCGCTTCTTCTTGTCCTTGCTATCCCGCTTTTGATGTGGGCAGCGATGACGGGGGCTCTGGGGATTCTTGCTTTCGGTCTAGCCCTGCTGATCAGTGGAATTATCGGAACCGCTCCTTACTTTGTTGCATATGACTGGCGCGGTCGACGCCATCCTTCGCTGGGTTTGCGTCTTGCGGTTCGTGATGCGGTCAGGAACGGCCAGCGCACGCTTCCAGCAATGGCCTCGTTGATGACCACCGCACTGCTTGCCACAGCGCTTCTGATCACTCTGACAAGCGCGAACGAAGCCGCGTGGAATGCACGCGCGCACCTGGGGCCGAAAGGAAGCGTCTTTGTGTCGCACGCCGATGTCACGGATATGGTTTCTCAGGCGCGAGTGATTCACGATTCTGCCGCTGCAGCTGTGACGGATCATCGCTCGGTATCAAGCGCCACCACGCTGTCAGGTCTGAAATGGGAATCCACTGATTGTGGCCCCTCCATCGTGATCGAAACGATCTCCCCTGACGAGGCATCCACAGAGCCAATAAACGACCATGTTCCCTCGCTCGCGGAATTGGATTTGGCGTACATCGTGGACGATGGCACTTTCCTCTCCGCCTCCAACCTGATTTCCGGCGACGAGATGGTGAAGGCTGTAACGACCCTGAACTCCGGTGGCGCGATTATGCCGAAGGGTTCGTACATTTCTGAATCGGGCCAAGCGACACTTCGTGCTCTAGATATGAGCGACACGGTTGAGGCAGCTACGCAAGGCTTGAACACGGTTCCTGACCCCACCACGGTGTCCGAGGCCCAGATTCGAGCAATCACCTGGTCGAAGCTGAACGTGATCGTCTTGTCTCCCAAAGCTGCTGAAGTGTTGAAGGTTCCCGTCCTTCCACTGGGACAGCTTTTGATTGTTGATAAGCCCGTGTCTGTTTGGACGATGTCGGGATTTATTTCAGCAATTGAGTCGAGCGTCCCCGGTGCATCGGTGACGGTCATTCAACCTCCGTTGTCGAGCATCATCATGCCCTACATCGCTACGCTGATCGCATTGCTTGCCGCCGGCGGAACAATCGCTTTGGTTGTCGTTCTTTCGGCTAACGCTATGCGTCCCGACTTCGAGACGCTGGAAGCGATTGGTGCGTCTAGGACTCTCCGTTCGCGCGTTACCGCCTACCAGGGCATGGGACTCGCATTGGTCTGCTTGCCTATTTCCGTGCTGTCCGGCTTGATTGCAGGGGTGCTGACGGTCATGACGATCGCTCGTTCAGGTGTATTCCCTGAGCTTGCAAACCTTCATCCTGTGATCCCGTGGTTTCAGGTGATCGTGATGTTTTTCGGTTCTCCGATTTTGGCGGCTGTCGTTGCGGGCGTTGTTGCTTGGCGCCAGCAGAAGCGGGACTCCCTGATTTCGGTGAACTAGATCGCCTACTGACTGCGGTGCTCGAACTGAGCCGGACAGTCAGCGCCCCGGTCGCAATCCCCTCAAGTGACGCCTCGTCAATCCCAATCGAAATCGGAAAGATGATGGTCGAGACGGGCATGTTCGTGAGAATCACGCCCGCGTAGGCGATCCAACTCTCGGCGCTCTTTCTTCGACGGGCGACCAGTTCCACGTTCACGCTGGGCAACCGGGATGAACAATTTGGGGCGAGGGGGAGTGAGGTCCTCGTAGCAGAGGCGCGCTTGAGGGGCACCAACGCGTTTTACCAGCAGTTTCGTTACCGTCAGTATCTGGTCGAAACCGTCGACTCGTAGGCGGACCTCGTCGCCCACCTTCACTTTTTGAGCGGCTTTTGCGCTGTCGCCGTTGACTTTCACGTGTCCCGCGCGGGCCGCCGAGGTTGCTTGCGACCGCGACTTGACCTTGCGGATAGCCCAGAGCCACGTGTCGACGCGAACCGAGTCTCCGGGTGCCAAAGCGCCTCGGGGAATCTCGACGGCCTTCTGCTCGCTGGTAGAGGTCGACGGGGATTCGCCCGAGGCGTCCGGTGTACTAGTCATACGGCAATCGTAGACGGTTGCCGAGGGAGCTAGGCGAGGCGTGCTTGCAGTTCGCTCACGGAGGTTTGGCGACGCTTCGCAACAGCACCGATCGAAACGATGAAAGCAAGAAGCGACCATGCGATCAACAGACCCACGGTGTGCCCAAGGTTCGTCGCACCGACTCCCAAAACAAGCGCTCGTAGCGTTCCTTCAACCGCAGGAAGGATCATCGCGCCTCGCAAGCCACTAATGAATCCGCTGGTCGGCTGGCCGGCGAAAATGCCGACGAGCAACACTGCTTGGAAGGCAAACAAAACAACGGAGATTGCCAGTCCCATGCGTTGACCAAACACCGCGATCAGTGCTTGTTGAACGATTGCGAGTGCCAGCGCACTTACCACAAGAATGACGAATGTTGCGATGGGGCGAGTTATCACGACTCCGGCAATACGCAGTGCACCCCCAAGGATAACTGCGGAAACACCGGACACGATCAGGTTCGGCCAAAGGGCACTGAACGCGAGTGCAGCGGGGGTGGCCGCCGAATCAACGCGCTTGGAATTGAGCGCGCCGAATGCGAGTGCCCCCACCATTGTTGCCAGCCACAGGGCAAGGACCGCTGCGGTGGGAGCCCACGACGTCATCGTATCCTGCTTGCTAGAAGTGGAGGTGACGTCGATCGGAGTGGCCAGCGCCTTCGCGGACGAGACCGCTTCTGCCTTCGAGTGGGTGGGGATCTGATCGGTGGCGGACTGGAGTCCATTGGCGAGCGTGGTGGAACCGTCGGTCAGCTGATTCAGGCCGTCAACCAACTGGTTGGCACCGGAGTTCAGCGTTTGGGTTCCGTTGACCAGTTCGCCGGTCTTCGACGCCAGAGTGGAGGCCCCAGAGGATAGTTGGGAGGCGCCACTATTCGCCTGTAATGCACCGTTTGCGAGCGTTGAAGCACCGGAAGAAAGAGCAGATGATCCGCTATGAGCCTGGGCAATGGAATTCGACAGTGTTGATGATCCGCTAGCTACTTGATGGGTTCCCGCGCTCAGCTGGCTGACACCTTGATCGAGCTTCGTTGCCCCAGCTGCCACCTGCGAAGCACCGGAGTTCAGGTCGGAAGCATTCTGCCCAACCAGCTGGCCCATGTTTGCCACGGCGGTGTCAATGCCGCTGGAGACCTTGGTGGCGCCTGCACTCAGCTGGCTGACTCCGGCTTTCAATGCCTGGAGCTGTGTGCCCGTGGAGTCTACCGAGCTTTGTGCCACGGTTGCTCCGTGGTTGAGTTGAGTTGTCAGCTGTCCGGCACCGGAAGAAATGCCTTGCGCGTATTGGGTTGCCCCTGCGCATGCTGCAGCGTTTCCTTCCTGGCAGGCGTTAATTAATGCGGGTAGTGCGTCTGCGTTGGTCTTGATGGTGCTTGCTCCGTTGCTTGCCGCGGTCAGCTGACCGGGGAGAGCGCTGAGAGCAGCAGTGTCGAGGGCGCCCAACTGCTGATCCAGCTGGGTAAGGCCGGCTGCGACCTGTTGTGCGCCCGCCTGCAATGATGGCGAGGTCCCATCAAGAGACTGAGTTATTCCGGCGTAGAGTTGGCGAACCCCGTCAGTGTATTTCGCGACTGCTCCAGCCAAAGAGGTGGCGCCGTCGCTCAGGGAAGTTGAGCCACTCTTGAGAGAATCGATGCCCATGGTCAAGGAGGAGGCTCCGGAAGCGAGCGTAGTTGAGCCGTCGTTGAGGGCGCTCAACCCGTTGTCCAACGTGCGCGCTCCGTCTGCCAGGGATGAGCTACCCGAGGCGAGTTGAGTGAGGCCGGAGCTGAGCGTAGAAGCCCCATTTGCTAGAGTGCGTGTCCCGTCGGCAAGCTGGCCACTTCCACTTGCCAGTGTTGATGTGCCGTCAGCCAGCTGACGCGCTCCGTTGGTCGCGCTGACTTGTCCGTCAGCAACTTGGCGCGCTCCGTCGGCGGCTTGGCCGATCTTTTCGGCAATTGTACCCGTGGCTTCAAGGGATTGTGTCAGGTATTTGACAGTGAGCGTCGTGCCGAATTCTGATGCGGCACTGTGAGCAAGCGCGTTCGACAAGGTGCCAAAAGCGTCGCTTGAACCGTCCGCAACTTCGAGGTTCAGTTGTGGAACATCGCCAGAATTGTTCACCAAAATGTCAACCAGAGACTGTGAGAAGTCCTTGGGAATCGTGATGACAGCATCGTAGGTGCCGTCATGAAGACCAGAGGCTGCGGTCTCTTCGGTAACAACCGACCAGTTCAATGATTGCTCGCCGTTGACGTCATCCTTGGTTAGGGCCGCAATGATTTGTCGGCCACCGGGCACCTGTGTCCCATCATCCAGCGTCGCAATTTCGTCGTTGTTCACGATGGCAGCACTGATCTGGCTGGCGTTTGCCGTGCCCGCATTGACTCCGAGTAGGGTGGTCAGTCCCAGCAGAGTGGGGAGTAGAAGGATCAGAGTCAGAAGTATCCAGTGGCGTTTCATCGAGCATTCTCCTTTGAGGTGGTGGTGCTCGCACCCAGTTCAACGTCGGTTGCTGGGGTGAGATTTTCAGGGATGACGAGGCCGCGTTTGCCGGTGACAACCACGGTCTTACCTGTGGCGATCAATTCGTCGATACGTTTCCACCGCCTAGTTCCCGGATCGTCAACGATCACGATCCTGGTGTGCGTGGGAACAGCGTCATCGTGGTTATGCAGTGAAAGGGTTTGACGTTGGACGAATGCGGTTCCGTCTGGGAGGACGTGATCGCCGACGACGATGATTCCCCGTGTTGGACGGAGACGTGCGCTGATGGTGGCTGCGAGCGCGTGACGAGCTAAGGTGTCGTCGCTTCTGACGATGCCGAGTTCTCCAGGTTTCAAAACAAGGGTGAATCCGCTGAATACGACGTCGCTTCCTTCTTGGACGCGAACTCCTTCCATCCTGAGGGCGGATTCGCCGTGTGCTTCTACCCAGTCGGCGTGTTCGAGCGAGCGGGCAAGACCTTCGCCTTCGACGTCGACGACGGGGAGCATGCGGTCAAGCCATGCGGGCATCCACCATGCGCGCTTGCCGAGGAGTGCCATGAGTGCGGGGATCAGGGTCATGCGTACGACGAAAGCGTCTGTTGCGATGCCTGCGGTCAGGGCGACAGCGATGGGCTTGATGTAGACGTTCCCGTGTGGGATGAACGCCGCGAAGACGCCGGTCATGATGACGGCTGCTGCTGTGACGACCGTGGATGATCCGATGAAGCCGCGTCGAACAGCTCGTTTGGCATCGTGGAAGCGGATCCATTCTTCACGCATACGCGAGACAAGGAAAACCTCGTAGTCCATTGCCAAGCCGAAAAGGACACCCATGACGATTACGGGGAGGAACGAGATGACGACGCCGACTTTGGTCACGTGGATGAAGTCAGCGAAGTAGCCCCACCCGAAGACAAGGCCGACTGCGCTGAATGCTGTGCCGAGGCTCAGCAGATAGCCGAGAGTTGCTGTCAACGGGACAGCGACCGAGCGGAAGACAATCATCAGCAGAATGATCGAGAGCCCGACAACAACAATGCCGAAGGGAACAAGCGCGGCATTGAGTTGGCTGGCAATGTCAATGGCGACTGCGGTTTGACCCGTCACCATAACGTCACGGATCCCAAGGTCAGTTTCAATCTGAGAGGCGTCATCACGAATGGTTCGAACAAGCGCGTGAGTTTCTGGATCGGTCTGGCCCTTTTCCGGAAGGATCTGGACGAATGCGATCGTCGCATCCTGGTTCGGGGTTGCCAGCGCGATTCGGTCGACGCCGTCTAGGGACGAGAGGCGATCGGCGAGAGCGTCTGTTACTTCGAGTGGCTGAGCCGTTTGGGAAATATCCGCGATGACAACAATGGGGGAGTTGTATCCGTCACCGTAGGCTTGTGTGATCGCGTCGTAGGTCTGACGCAACTGCGTATCTTTGGCTTCGTATCCGTTGTCAGTGAGACCCAAGCGCATACCGGTTGCTGGAATCGTTGCGATACCAAGAATCGTAATGACGATAAGGACGGTCAAAGCGGGAATCTTCGTGATTGTGTCGATCCAACGTGCAGCAAAGGAACGGTGCTTCTTTGTGGGCTTACTATTGTCCGCTACGGCCTTACGGGTGCGTTTCTTTGGAGTTGCGCGCTGACCAAGAAGAGCAAGCAGAGCCGGAACAGCGGTCAAAGCAACCAGAACAGCAATGCCAACAACAATTGCTGAGGATACGCCCATCACCGTCAAGAACGGGATACCAGCAACACCCAAGCCACAAAGCGCAACGATCACCGTGCCACCAGCGAACACCACTGCCGACCCCGCGGTCGCGTTTGCGCGAGCCGCGGCCTCGTGTGCCTCGATCCCTTTGGCGAGATACTCGCGAGCGCGCGAAATGATGAACAGTGCGTAGTCAATGCCCACAGCCAAACCGATCATGACCGCGAGGACCGGGGTCACCGAATTGATCTGAATAAATGTTGCGCCAACAAGAAGTGAGGCCATGCCGACACCCACTCCGATGAACGCTGAAAGGATCGGTGCGCCCGCGGTCAGTAGTGACCCGAAGGTGACGAACAGGACGATCGCTGCGATCACAACGCCGACCAGCTCGGTCGCGGACAAGGCAATATCGACCGTCTTGCCGATATTGCCTCCCAGCTGAACCGTAAGCGCGGAATCGGATTCGTGGACGGATGATGCTAATTCGTCGAGGGCGGCTGAAACGTCGTGAGCCTTCGCATTTTCACCGCCAGCGAGCGACCCCACCGACGTGTCTGCCTGAATCTGAACAAGCGCGTTCTTCCCATCGTCTGTAATCGTGGAACGCTCAGAATCAAACGGGTCGGAGACCAGCGCGACACCGTCGATATCGCCGGCCTTGTCGACGAAGTCATCAATTGCTTTTTTGTGAGCGGTGATATTCGAGTCCGACGCGGTGAAAAGTACCTGTTCGGATGTGCCTGCAGCCTGGGGGAGTCGTTCGGCCAGGATCTCTAAGCCGGTCATCGACTCAGCTTCGGCGATCTTGAAAGCGCCCGACAGATTAATGCCGAGGAATCCAACGGTAATAGCGAGTGCAGCAAGAAGAGCTACCCAGATGGCAAGCGTCCGCTTCGCATGGTCTGCGCACCAGCGGCCTACACGGTGAAGAAGGGAGGACACGTTTGGTCCTTTCAATGAATCGCATCAGTGTTTCGATACAAAAGTGTATCCGATTCATAAATGTATTGAAACTTCGGTTAGAGTGATCCTATGGGTTAATAGACAAAAATCGTTGCTAATGGCGGCGTGTTGTTAG
>NZ_JAQEVQ010000005.1:0-110977 GCF_027694595.1 Pauljensenia sp. OF14-1SRA
TGGTACTGCACCCGACAGAGTGTGGGAGAGTAGGACACCGCCGCAATTTAACTCAAGTAAACCCCTTGGAGCACCACTCCAAGGGGTTTACTACTACACACAAAACACGAAAACGGTTCGCACGGCCCACTCTAATTCAACATGCTCACCCACGAGAACCTCTCACCTTTTCCAAACTGCTCTTCAGTCAAAGCTCGGCAACACGCAGCGGCAGACGAGTGGACTCACGCACAATGTGGCACTTTCTGGCGGATTATCGCCGTGACCCGGCTATGCTTTCTTAAAATAGGGACGTAGCTATCAGGGCTAGAACGCCCACGTTTGAAAAGCGCAACCGCGCAGGAATAGAGGAAGAAGCCATGGCAGAAGAACAAGGATCACGTTTTGATAAGGGTCGTGGTGGATTCCAGCGTCGCTCACAGTGGAGCGACCGCAATCAATTTCGCGGAAACAATGACCGTCGCGAAGGCGGTTACCGTGGCCGTGGTGATGATCGTCGTCAGGGCGGTTATGGTCGTCGCGACGATGATCGCCGAGAAAGTGGATACGCACGACGCGATAACGACCGTCGCGAAGGTGGTTACGGTCGTCGTGATGACAACCGCGGTCGTGGTTTCGACCGTAACGACGACCGTCGCGAAGGTGGCTACGGTCGTCGTGATGACAACCGCGGTCGTAGCTTTGACCGTAACAATGACCGCCGTGAAGGTGGTTACGGTCGTCGTGATGACAGCCGTGGTCGTAGCTTTGACCGTAATAATGACCGCCGTGAAGGTGCTTATGGTCGTCGTGGTGATGATCGTCGTCGGGGCGGTTATGGTCGTCGTAATGACAACCGGGATCTTCGCTTCGAGCGCAACAATGATCGTCGTTCCGGCGGTTTTGACCGTAACAATGAGCGTCGCGGTGGCGATCGCCAGCGCGGTGATCGCATGCCTCCCAGCCACAACCAAGAGCAGTACCAAAACTACGCTTCCACTGACGAGTACGTCTCGCCCAACCCGAACGAACCTACGATTCCCGCAGGTGTGTCCGCCCAAGAACTTGATGCAGCAGCACTGCGCGCACTTACTACACTTTCCGGCCCGAATAAGGACATCGTTGCCCGCCACCTCGTGATGGCCGGACAGCTGATCGACCTTGATCCGGAACTTGCCTACAAGCATGCTTTTGCAGCATCCGCGCGTGCTGGTCGCGTTGACGTTGTCCGCGAAGCAACTGCCTTGACCGCATACGCATCCGGTCGCTATGACGAGGCACTCCGTGAGGTCCGCGCCGTCCGTCGTATGCGCGGTGACAACTCGCTTCGTGCAGTCGAAGCAGATTGTGAACGTGGCCTAGGACGCCCTGAAAAGGCTGTCGAAATCATCGACCAGACTGAAACCAAGGGCATGGAACTGTCCGAGCAAGTCGAACTGATTCTGGTTTCTTCCGGCGCTCGCGCCGATCTTGGCCAGAACGAAGTTGGTCTGCTCATCGTCGATGATGCGCTGGCTGTACTGCCCGCAGACACGGATCCCTTCCTCCTGCGTCGCTTGAACGAGGTCAAGATTGATCGTCTGCGCGAACTTGGACGCGATGATGAAGCCGACGAACTCGAATCCCAACTTCCTGAAGAAATCGAAGACCCCGATATCGTTGATATTTCGCTCTATGCGGATGCTGACGTTGACAATAAGCGCACTCAGCTTCGTGCAATGTCAACACCGCTGGTCGAAGAATTCGATGTTGCCCTCTTTGATCTCGATGGCACCGCATGGAATGGTGATGAACCGATCGAACATGCAGCTGACGCAGTGAAAGAAGCACGCGAAGCCGGCATGAAGACCGTCTTCGTTACGAATAACGCGATGCGTAGCCCTCGCCAGGTTGCCGACAAGCTGAACACGATGGACTTTGAAGCAGATCCGTCGATGGTGATGACCTCCGCCATGGATGTTATTGCTTTGATGAAGGAACGCATCGAAGACGGTTCGAAGGTCTTTGCTATCGGTGGCGACGGTCTTCGCATTGCACTGACTGAAGCGGGATATGAGCTCGTCGATTCCGCTGATGATGAGCCGGTTGCCGTTGTTCAGGGCCTCGACACGGACGTGAACTGGGCACTCATGTCGGAAGGCGCATTTGCCATTCAACGGGGTGCGCATTTCTTCGCAACGAACCTTGACGCAACTCTTCCACAGGAACGTGGCTTTGCTCTTGGCAACGGCTCTCTTGTCGTCGCCATTGAACATGCAACGGGCAAGCGTGCTTTTGCAGCAGGCAAGCCGGAACCGGGTATTTACCAGCGTGGCGCTGCACTGGTTGGCGGTGAGAAGCCGATCGCTGTTGGCGACCGCCTTGAAACCGACATTCTGGGCGCTGTTCGCGCAGGCATGCCGGCAATGCACGTCCTTACCGGCGTTCATGACGCACAAGCCATTGTGACGGCTCCCCGTGGCCAACGCCCCAGCTTCCTCGCCCTCGATATCCGAGGCCTTCAGGAAACTCATCCGCGCGCTAAGCACCACCTGGATAACTCCTGGACCTGTGGCGTCTCTCAGGTTGTCCGCATCGCACGTCGCGGCGGAATCTTCGTCGACGATGTTGAACTGGCCGAGGATGAGACCTACACGATTACGCTCGACACCTACCGTGCAATGGCGGCAGCAGGCTGGGATTACTCTGACGAAAACGCCGGAGAGACCCCGCGTTGCCCGAGGCTCACAGTCGTTCCGAATGATGATGAGTCCGGAATCGTTGTTGCGCCGATTGAAATCTTAGAAGACACAGAAAGCGACGAGGGCTTCACCTCCTCTGACGAATTACTTGCAGTTCAAGCAGATGAGCTTGATGAAGCGTTGGAAACTCCTGCGTTCCTTCCCGGCGAAGAAGAACTCGAACGTCTTCTTGCCGAAACTGAAGACGATGATGAAGCGGGCGAAACTCAAGGCGAGTGATGACTGATTTCAATTACGGTTCTGGGGCGAGCGTGATGCCGCCCCAGAACCGGAGCCTCGGCAATGATGATGCTCGCCAGGCTACGAATTCAGGGCAGAATGCCCAGTCTGAAACAGTGAGCATCGAAGAGCTTGAACGCGAAATCGTTCGTTTGAAAGAACGCGACGTTGTTCTACGCACGCGTCTATCCGGTCCGGAGTTCTTGTGAAACTGCGTCGAATTGATTCGGAGCTTGTGCGCAGGGGATTGGCTCGATCTCGTACCCATGCCCAAGAAATGATCGCTGACCAGCGTGTGAAGCTCGACGGAGAAATCGTTCTGAAGCCCGCACGTCAAATGGATCCTGCACAGGCGATCGTGATTAGCGAGGCACCAGAGATTGAATACGTGTCTCGTGGCGCGCATAAGCTGGCCGGTGCCCTAGATATTCTGGGCGATACTGCTCCCACGATCTCGGACGCAGTGTGTATGGACGCAGGCGCTTCAACCGGTGGATTCACTGAGGTGTTGTTACGCGCGGGAGCGCGCCAGGTGTTTGCCGTTGACGTTGGTTACGGTCAGCTTGCTTGGAAGCTCCAGTCAGATCCTCGTGTCGTCGTGATGGATCGTACCAACGTACGCACGATGAAAGACGGTGATCTGGATCCGAAGCCACAGATCGTTGTTGGCGATATGTCCTTTATTTCGCTGACGCTTGTTATCCCGGCTCTCGTTGAAGTTGCAACCGATGACGCTGATTTCCTGCTGATGGTGAAGCCGCAGTTTGAGATCGGCAAAGAACGTCTCGGCCACGGTGGCGTTGTTCGCAACCCGAACCATCACGTGGAAACCGTCGAAAATGTTGCGCTCTGCGCCATCGACAACGGTCTAACAATCCGTGCAGTCGCAGCATCGCCTCTTCCGGGGCCTTCTGGGAACGTTGAGTACTTTATTCATATGTCCGCATCTGGCTCAGGCGGAATTGATGCTGATGAGTTACGCTCACGTATCAAAGAGGCAGTGATTGCTGGCCCCGCAGATTCGAAGGGACTTCAATGATTCGTCGCGTCATGCTTGTCTGGCATAAGCATCGTCCTGACGCGCAGACAGCAGCATCGGTCATGATGAGCGAGCTCGACTCTCTTGGCGTCGAGGTCGTCGAAGACGCGCGCCCAAATTCTGCCGATCTTGTTCTTGCCCTCGGTGGTGATGGAACGATCCTTGCGGCAGCTGAATATGCTCGCCGTTGCGATGTGCCCCTTCTCGGCGTGAATCTCGGCCACATGGGCTTTCTTGCCGAGGCTACCGATCAGGGCCTCGACGAACTGGCACAACGCATCGCAAACGAAGATTTCCATCTGGAAACCCGCATAACGTTGGACGTTGTTGTTCGCCAACCCGATGGGACGGTCATTACTGACTGGGCGTTGAACGAAGCGGTCGTTATCCACACGGATGTTGCCCATCCGGTGCATCTTGCGCTGGCAGTCGACGGACAGGACGTTTCAACGTACGGCGCTGATGGCATTGTTTTGGCGACGCCAACGGGCTCAACCGCATATAGTTTCTCCGCTGGAGGACCAGTTGTATGGCCCGATACCGAGGCGATCGTGATGGCGCCGTTGGCGGCTCATGGATTGTTTACGAGGCCGCTTGTCGTGGGTCCGTCTTCCAAGCTTGAAGTGGGCGTGCTCAGTGAAAACTGGACCTCGCCAGAACTATGGTGCGATGGAAAACGACGGACCAGTTTGCCTCCGGGCTCCAGTGTGACTACCACGGTTGGTCAGTGGCCGGTGAGGCTTGTCCGTCTTGATGACACCCCATTCTCGACTCGTCTGGTTCAGAAATTTAATCTTCCGACCCGCGGTTGGAGGAACGGACGTAACAGGTCGGTCGCGAAATGATTTCAACGATTGAAATCTCCGGGATCGGTGTGATTGACCGCGCCACTCTTGACTTCGGTGAGGGTCTCACGGTTCTTACCGGCGAGACGGGTGCCGGTAAGACGATGGTGCTCACATCGGTAAACCTTCTAATGGGCTCGCGGGCAGAGCCAGCCTTAGTGCGCGAAGGAAGATCTCGCGCGCAAGTCGATGGTGTCTTCACTCTGGATGAGCAACAAATAGCTCCTCTGGTTGAAGAGGGAATTGACGTTGAAGATTCGGAGCTGATCGTTTCGCGTACCGTTCTTGCCCAGGGGCGCTCGCGCGCACACGTCGGTGGGCGAATGGTTCCAGCATCGATGCTTGCCCAGACAGTTGCCCCCCTGATCACAGTGCACGGGCAGGCCGAACAGATGCGTTTAAAAAACCCGAATGCCCAACGTGACCTCGTAGATTCCTACGGCGACCAAGCGCACCAAGATTTGCTGGCCGAATACGGGAAAGCCTGGAAAGAAGCGGTGAACGCCAAGCGTTCTTTCGATGACATTACGAAGAACGCAGATGAGCGTATCGAAGAAACAGAATCGCTGAGCGCAGCTCTTGAAGCGATTGATGCTTTCGACCCTCATGAAGGTGAGGACGAAGAGCTACGACTCGAAGCGCGTCGCCTGATGAGCGTGGAAGACCTCCGTCGGTTTATTGATACTGCAACGGCTGTCATCCGAGGAACTGACGATACAGATGGAGCCTCGAGCCTTCTTCGACAAAGTCGCGATCAAATTTCTTCCGCGCGCAGCCTCGACGAGTCGCTCGCGTCTCTTGAACGACAGGCAGAATCGATCGCAATCGATGTTGAGACTTTGGGGGATGACCTAGGAGCCTACGCTCGTAGCCTCGACGCTGACCCCGCTCGTCTTGCATGGGTTCATTCGCGACGCGCTGATCTGAAGAAACTTCTTGAAGGCCGGGCCGATGATGCGAGTGGCCTCATTGAATGGGCGCAACGCGCACGTAAGCGTCTTGAAGAGCTTGTGACCAGTGGAAATAATCCTGAGGCCGCCGAAAAAAAACTGAAGGAAGCTCAAGCGCGCGTCCTCGAAGTCGGTTCACGCCTCCACGATTCCCGCGTCCGATGCGGTCGTGAGCTGGCGGAAAAAGTAACGGGGGAGTTGCACGCGCTTGCCATGGCAGACGCGAAGCTTATTAGTACCGTTGAAAAGACAAAACCTACGTCGCATGGCCTCGACGACGTCACTATCCTGCTTCAACCGCACTCATCGGCCACACCACGCCCACTTGGGCAGGGAGCCTCTGGTGGCGAGCTGTCCCGCATCATGCTGGGACTCGAAGTCGTCTTGGGTGAAAAGAGCACTACGAAGACCTTCATTTTCGACGAAGTTGATGCGGGAATTGGCGGGCAAACGGCGACTGAAGTGGGTGCCCGCTTGAAACGCCTGGCACAAAACCGGCAGGTTATTGTCGTCACTCACCTCCCGCAGGTCGCTGTCTTCGCCTCGCACCACCTAGTGGTGACGAAGAATGACGGTCTCACCGACGTGCACGTGGTGGAAGGTGAAGCCAGAGAGGCTGAATTAACGCGGATGATGGGTGGAGATGCTCACTCTCCGGCGGCACGCCGGCACGCTATCGAAGTCCTGACTTCAGCCGTGCCACAATCACAGGGATGAGTAGCGAAAAAATCCAGTCCGCTTCAGGCGCGACACAAATCACGGGTATCGCACGCGTTGACAGTCGTGTTCGAAACATTACTGCTCGCCTGGAACCCGGTGACATTGCAGTAATCGATCAGGTTGACCTTGATCGTCAAAGCGCGCACGCTCTCGTGTCGCGCGAACCGAAGGCCGTCCTTAATGCCGCGCCTTCTTCGTCAGGTCGCCAACAGGTGCGCGGTCCTCGTGTCCTTCTCGAAGCAGGAATCATCGTCATCGATGATCTTGGCCCCGACGTGATGTCCCTGCGTGAAGGTGACACCATCACAATCAACGGTGGTCGTGTTCTTCGCGACGGCGAAGTCGTATCGACAGGTCGTCTGCTTTCCCTGCGCGATTTGGAAAACGACGAAGTCGAAAGCCGGCAGCTCATTTCAACGCAGATCGGTTCGTTCGCAGCCTCGATCGAAGAATTCCTTGATCGTGATGGAGACGTCCTACGAGGTGTTGGTGTTCCGACCTTTAAGAAGGACCTCGAAGGAAAGCCCGTTGTCGTCGTCCTTGACGACTCCCAGACCAAACAACAGCTGAAGAACCTGAAGCGTTGGATCGGCGATGCTTCTCCGATCATCATCGGCGTTGACGGAGGTAGTGATCTGGCGCGTTCTGCCGGGTTTAAACCTCAGATCGTTGTCGGCGACATGGATCAGATCGGCGACAAGGTTCTTCGTGGCGCAGGCCGTAGGATTCTTCGACGCGGTCACGACGGTATCGCTCAAGGAAGCGAACGACTCAACCGCATGGGTCTGCACGCCGACGTCGTCGAAATGTCGGGTTCGTCCGAAGACGTTGCCCTGCTGGTAGCTAAGCATTCGGGCGCCTCGTCGATCGTTCTCGTCGGTGACCACCACGATCTTGACGATTTCATTGACCGTGGCCGCTCCACGATGTCGCCGTCATTCTTTACTCGACTCGTTGCCGGGGATGAACTCGTTCAGGCTCGAGCAGTTGCCGCCACCCACCGCCCACGACTCTCAGGTTTCTGGATCGTGCTACTGGCGTTGGTGATGATTGGTGGAATCGGTGTTGCTCTCTGGGCGACGCCGTGGGGCAATGATCTGTTCTCATCGATTATTTCGCTTGCGAGCCCGTCCACCCCAATGTCCCCTGACTCTTTGACGAACCTCAACTGAGGAGATACAAAATGATGAATTTCCGTTACCACCTGGTATCGCTGATCGCAGTGTTCGTGGCGCTTTCGATCGGTGTCATCCTCGGTTCTGGTCCGTTGCAGTCCCGAATCTCTGGGGCTCTTGCAGATAAGAATGCAACATCTTCCGTTGCCGATGCCCAGGCTCTTGCTCAGGCTCAAGCTCTGGCAAGCGCTGAAGCAGCAGGTCTTGATGCGATTGCATCGAACAAGCTTGACGGCACTCTGTCAGGCATGAAGGTAACAACAATTGGTTTGCCCGGAGCTACGGCTGAAGACATTACGACGATCAGCGATCAGCTGTCCGCCGCTGGCGCCGAGGTAATCGGCCATGTCTCGCTGACGGACAACTTCGATAACGCTGGAATGTCTCAGTACCGTGAGACCCTTTCAAGCCCGCTTTCGAGCCATATGTCTAATCTGCCCTCATCTGCATCGGGCGAAGCAATCATCAGCTTCGGCATCGTTGCAGTCTTGACGACTACGGGTTCTGAAACGGACCTCGTGAAGGAGATTTTGACTGACGATTCCACTCCGATCATGTCGATCGCCACGGATCCGGCCGGAGCAACGGAAGCCATCGTTGTCGTCGGCCCGCGTGCTTCGGCAACTGCTTTAGCTCAGAACTCTGCAGATGCTTCCCAGTCTGGCGTTGTGGAACGTGCTCCTCAGGCGTGGATGGGTCTTGCTCAGGCGGTCACTTCTGTTCCGAAGTCTGCGGTTATCGTCGCTGATGCTTCGACGGATTCGTCCATGGGACAGGTTCTGCGCACTCAGGGCGCCCAGGTTACGTCAATCGATTCGCCTGGCACGACGCTGTCGGCAATCTCAGCCGTCATCTCCCTGAAGGATGCGTCCGCAACTGCTCGCGCATACGGCGTTCAAAATGGCGCCACTGCGGTTATACCCGAGCTTCCGTGATAGGAGCTATCGCTTCGCCTCAACGTTCGTGACAGCGAGCCACTAGCGCTTCTGCCACGTGACGTTTCCAACTGTGCGGTGCGTATCATCTTGGCCTTCTGAGTCGAGGTGATATGCACCGTTTTGTTATGCTGGAGTCCCATGGTGATGTCTTCAACGCGCGCTATGGGCGCAGATCAAATGGTGACCAAGCAGATTTTTGTTACTGGCGGTGTCGTCAGTTCACTGGGTAAAGGCTTGACCGCTTCAAGTCTTGGTCGTCTTCTTCGCTCTCGTGGTCTTTCTGTTGTTATGCAGAAGCTTGATCCGTACATTAACGTCGATCCGGGCACAATGAACCCCTTCCAGCACGGTGAAGTTTTCGTGACGGAAGATGGTGCTGAGACCGACCTCGATATTGGTCACTACGAGCGTTTCCTTGATGTTGCTCTTTCGGGTGACGCAAACGCGACAACCGGTCAGGTCTACTCGACGGTGATCGCGAAGGAGCGTCGTGGTGAATACCTTGGTGATACCGTCCAGGTTATCCCGCATATTACTGATGAAATTAAACGCGTGATGCGTTCCCAGGCTCATCCCGACGCCGAAGGCAACACTCCTGACGTGATCATCACGGAAATTGGTGGCACCGTCGGTGATATTGAATCTCAGCCGTTCCTCGAAGCTGCACGTCAAGTGCGCGCCGATCTTGGTCGCGAGAACGTTGCCTTTGTTCACGTTTCGCTGATTCCGTTCCTGCCGGCTGCCGGCGAACTGAAGACGAAGCCGACGCAGCACTCTGTTGCTGCTCTTCGTTCGATCGGTATTGCTCCCGATGCTCTTGTGCTGCGCACGGATCGTCCGCTTCCTGAGGGGATTAAGGGCAAGGTCGCGCTGATGTGCGACGTTGACCGCGATGCCGTCATCGAGTGCAAGGATGTGTCGTCGATTTACGAGGTTCCGCCGACGCTTCACCGTGAGGGACTCGATGCCTACTTGGTTCAACGTCTTGGATTGCAGTTCCGCGATGTTGATTGGACGGAGTGGAATGGCTTGCTCGAGCGGGTTCATTCCCCGAAGTACCGCGTTGAGGTCGCCCTGGTTGGCAAGTACATTGATCTGCACGATGCGTATCTGTCGGTTCAGGAAGCCATCAAGCACGGTGGCTTTGCAAACAATGCTCGCGTTGATATCCGCTGGGTCGCGTCCGATGGTTGCGAGACGCCCGAAGGTGCCAGTCGTGAACTTGCCGGTGTAGATGCGATCTGTGTCCCCGGCGGTTTCGGTGTACGAGGCATCGAAGGCAAGCTTGGTGCCCTGCGCTGGGCACGTGAACACGGCGTTCCTACTCTGGGCCTTTGCCTTGGCTTGCAGTGCATGGTGATTGAAGCATCGCGTAACATGCTGGGTCTGGCTGGCGCTTCTTCGACGGAGATGGATCCCGAGACTTCCGATCCGGTTGTTGCCACGATGGCTGATCAGATGGACATCGTTTCCGGCGAAGGTGATCTTGGTGGCACGATGCGCCTTGGCTCTTACCCTGCAAAACTCGTCGAAGGTTCGATTGTTGCTCAGGCGTACGGAACGACCGAGGTGACTGAACGTCACCGTCATCGCTACGAGGTCAACAACGCCTATCGCGATCGCCTTGAAGCGGCGGGTCTGCATATTTCCGGTACTTCACCCTCGGGTGATCTGGTTGAGTTCGTTGAGCTTGATCGTTCCTTGCACCCGTACTACGTGTCGACCCAAGCTCACCCGGAGTTCAAGTCGCGTCCGACGAACCCGCATCCGCTGTTCGTGGGCCTCGTCCACGCTGCCCTGGAACGCCACAAGGGACGCTACTCGTCGTATCAAGGCACTCATGCCGTTGAGGAATCAGCGAAATGACTTTGCGTGAGGTTGCGGCCTCTCAGGCGAAGGCCGAAGGCGATACTCCAGCTCAATTCGAGGTCATTGAACACCGTCATCTCTGGGATGGGCGGGTCATCGGGCTTGAAGAGGACGAAGTTCGTCTGATTGAAGACGCTGAACCTGTTCTTCGCCAGTACACCACGCACCCAGGTGCGGTCGCTGTCGTGGCGCTGCGGGGCGAAGCTGGCAACGAAGAGGTACTTCTTGAACGTCAGTATCGTCATCCGGTGCGAGCAAACCTATGGGAAATTCCCGCGGGATTGCTCGATATTGAAGGGGAAGACTATGTTCTTGCAGCCCAGCGAGAACTGGCTGAAGAAGTTGATCTTCAAGCAAATCAATGGGATGTTCTGGTCGACTACTTCACGTCGCCGGGAGGATCGGTTGAATCGCTTCGTATCTTCCTCGCGCGTGATCTGGTCGAGCTTGATCAGGAGTTCGAACGTCTGGACGAAGAGGCACTCATGGTGAGTTCCTGGGTGAAGCTTGATGACGCTGTGGACATGATATTTTCTGGCAAGTTGCACAACCCGTCTGCAGTAACTGGAATTCTTGCAACCTGGAATGCGCGAGCACGTGGTTGGAAGGGCCTGAGACCTGCGGATTCACCCTGGATGCGCTAAGGAAACGTGTGGCGTTTTTGACACGTCTGAATTTCGATAAGCATATTGTGCGTAAAAGGACGTAGACTCTGACATAGATTCCCACGTGAACAGATGATCGGAGGCCTTGTGGGCGAACAGCTCGATGCGCGAACTCGCGAGCAGGTTCTCGATTTGATCGTCGAAAAGGGACCCGTGACTGCAACCGTCATCGCTCGAATTCTTAAGCTGACTACCGCAGCCGTGCGCAGGCATATCACCATCTTGTTGGATTCGAAAGAAATCATGGAGATGGAACCGGCGCAGTTGAAAAAGCGTGGTCGTGGACGCCCGGCTCGTCACTATGTCGCAACACCGAACGCGCACACGAAGTTGCCTGACGGATATTCCGAGCTAGCTGTCAAAGCCCTCGGATACCTTGGACAAGTTGGTGGTGGGGAAGCGATTGATTCTTTCGCGGCCTCTCGTTCGCGTGAAATTGAGCGTCGCTATGCGCCTATCATTCGCGAAGCTGGCTCAGACCCGAAGGTCCGTGCTCAGGCTCTTGCCGATGCACTGACTCAAGACGGTTATGCGGCGACGGTTCGAGACATCGGTAATGGCAATTTCGCTATTCAGCTATGCCAAGGGCACTGTCCTATTCAGGAAGTTGCCGGTGACTACCCGCAGCTCTGCGAAGCAGAAACCCAAGCGTTTAGTCGACTTCTTGATGTTCACATTCAGAGACTTGCAACTCTTGCCGGCGGTGGTCACGTCTGTACGACTCACATTCCCGTGGGCGCACCCGTGCTTCGTTCGGCTTCACGAGCCACTCTGCGTAAGTAGAGCGTGCTTGAAATTAAGAATGGAAGGTTGAGACCACTATGACCCAGTCACCGCAGGTCACTGACCTCGATGACCGTCAAATGAGTGATGATGAAATCATCGACTCAATTGGCGCGTATGAGTACGGATGGCGCGATAGCGACGAGTACTCAAAGAATGCTGAATACGGCATTAATGCGGACGTTGTTCGTTCGATCTCGGATCATAAGAATGAGCCGGAGTGGATGCGTGAACGTCGTCTGAAGGCACTTGAAATCTTCGATCGCAAGCCGATGCCCACATGGGGCCCGGATCTTTCAGATATCGACTTCGATACGTTCAAGTACTACGTCAGCCCCACCGACCGTCAGGTGAATTCGTGGGAAGACCTTCCCGAGGAAATTCGTCACACCTACGATCGTCTGGGTATTCCGGAGGCTGAAAAGAATCGCCTGGTCTCCGGCGTCGCCGCCCAGTACGAGTCTGAGGTTGTCTACCAGCAGATTCAGGAAGATCTTGAACGCCAGGGGGTCATCTTCCTCGATACCGACACGGGTCTCCGTGAGTATCCGGAAATCTTCCAGGAGTACTTCGGCAAAGCTGTTCCCTCCGGAGACAATAAGTTCTCCGCACTGAACACCGCCGCTTGGTCGGGTGGTTCCTTCGTCTACGTGCCACCAGGCGTCCACGTTGACATCCCGCTTCAGGCCTACTTCCGCATTAACACTGAGGCTCTTGGCCAGTTCGAACGTACGCTGATCATCGCCGATGAGGGCTCCTACGTTCACTACGTCGAAGGGTGCACCGCGCCGATTTACGACGAGAACTCACTGCACTCAGGTGTTATCGAGATCTTCGTCAAGAAGGGTGCGCGCGTTCGCTACACGACGATCCAGAACTGGTCGACCAACGTTCTGAACCTCGTGACCCAGCGTGCCATTGTCGAAGAAGGCGGAACTATGGAATGGGTCGATGGCAACATGGGTGCCGCGATCACCATGAAGTACCCCGCCTGCTTCCTCATGGGCGAGCATGCCCGTGGAGAGACATTGTCTATCGGTTTCGCAGGCCCCGGTCAGCACCAGGACACTGGCGCCAAGATGGTCCACATGGCACCGCACACCTCTTCTTCGATCGTGTCGAAGTCCGTGTCTCGTGGCGGTGGCCGTACCTCGTACCGCGGTCTGGTTCAGATCAACGCCCGCGCACGGCACTCGAAGTCCAACGTCCTTTGCGACGCGCTTCTTGTCGACAAGGTTTCACGTACCGACACCTACCCCTATGTTGACGTCCGAACCGATGACGTCGAAATGGGTCACGAAGCAACCGTTTCGAAGGTGTCGGCAGACCAGCTCTTCTACCTGATGAGCCGTGGCCTTGATGAGAACGAAGCAATGGCAATGATCGTTCGTGGCTTTGTTGAGCCGATCGCGAAGGAGCTCCCGATGGAGTACGCGCTCGAACTCAACCGCCTGATCGAACTGCAGATGGAAGGATCCGTCGGCTGATATGACGACACAAGAAGTGATGAATAAAGCGCACTCTCACGGTAGCGTCGAAAAGGGTGGCCACGCCTCCCGCGCAGACCGCCCGGTTTCCTTCGATCTCGACGCAATCCCGACCCCGCATGGTCGCGAAGAAGACTGGCGTTTCACCCCGATGCGTCGCATCGAACGTCTTTTCGAGGTTGAAAACTATGACCAGGGCGATGCCCTAGTCACCGTTGAGGCTCCTAAAGGCGTGACAGTTGAACAGGTTGATCGCTCCGATTCTCGCTTGGGTAGCGTCCTTGCTCCCGGTGATCGCACAGCGGTTGTCGCATGGAACCAGTGTGCTGAGTCGACAATTGTTTCTGTTCCTGCCCAGATGCAGGTCAGCGAACCGATTCGTCTGAACGTTGACGCTGTTGAAGGCACTCGCGCCCAGCACATCTTCGTTGAGGTCGGCGAACTCGCCGAAGCGACGATCATCCTGAACCACCGTGGCTCTGAAGATGCAGCAGTCAATCAGACCATCGAAGTGAATGCAGGCGATGGCTCGAAGGTCACCTTCGTTTCAATCCAAGAATGGGATGACACCACACTGCACGCCTCAAACCACCGACTGGCACTGGGCAAGGATGCTTCCCTGACGCACATCGTCGTTACTTTCGGTGGCGACCTGGTCCGTATCTCTTCCGATACTGATTTCCGAGGCCCCGGTGGTGAACTCAACATGTTGGGCCTGTACTTCGTTGACAGCGGTCAGCACCTCGAGCACCGCGTGTTCGTTGACCACTCCCAGCCGAACTGCTACTCGCGAGTCACCTATAAGGGCGCTCTGCAGGGCAAGGACGCGCACTCGGTGTGGATCGGCGACTGCCTGATCCAGGAAGCAGCCGACGACACCGACACCTACGAACTGAACCGCAACCTGGTCCTCACCGAAGGCGCCAAGGCCGACTCTGTTCCGAACCTCGAAATTGAAAACGGTGAAATCCGCGGAGCCGGACACGCGTCCGCAACAGGCCGTTTCGATGACGAACAGCTCTTCTACCTGATGAGCCGAGGAATCAGCGAACACGAGGCGCGTCGTCTTGTTGTCCGTGGTTTCTTCGCCGAGCTCATTAATCAGATTGGTGTGCCCGAGGTGGTTGACCACCTCATGGAGGCCGTCGAGGCCGAACTCGCCAAGTCCCGAACGAACTGACCCTGCGCGCCATGTGGCGCATCACTATTGCGGCCTCGCGCCGACAAGGAGAAACAATGTCGACTTTGACGATCAAAGATCTGCATGTCACGGTTGAAACCGCTGACGGCCCCAAGGAGATCTTGAAGGGCGTGAACCTGACCATCAAGTCCGGTGAAATCCACGCCATTATGGGTCCGAACGGTTCGGGCAAATCCACTCTTGCCTATGCACTCGCCGGCCACCCCGAATACACCATCACCCAGGGCGAAGCATGGCTCGACGACAAGCTCATTACTGAGATGAGCGTTGACGAGCGCGCCAAGGCCGGTCTGTTCCTGGCCATGCAGTACCCGGTTGAGGTTGCGGGCGTTTCCGTTTCCAACTTCCTGCGTACCGCTAAGACCGCTATCAACGGTGAAGCGCCGCAGATCCGTCAGTGGGTCAAGGACGTGAAGTCCTCTATGGAGCACCTGCGTATGGACGAAGACTTCGCTGAGCGTGACGTTAACGTCGGCTTCTCCGGTGGTGAGAAGAAGCGTCTTGAGATCCTCCAGATGGAACTCCTGCAGCCGACCTTCGCAGTCCTAGATGAAACCGACTCAGGTCTGGACGTCGATGCTCTGCGCATCGTGTCTGAGGGTGTGAACCGTGTCCATGACACCACCGGCTGTGGCGTCATGCTGATTACTCACTACACGCGCATTCTTCGCTACATCAAGCCGAGCCACGTTCACGTGTTTGTGAACGGCCACGTTGCCGCCGAAGGTGGCCCCGAGCTTGCTGACCAGCTTGAAGAAGAAGGCTACGACAAGTACCTGGGTCTCTGATCACCATGAATTCGCTTCTCGGAGCAGACTTTAGCGTTGTAGAGCTCGAAGCTATCCGTTCGGACTTCCCGATTCTCGCTCGACTGGGGCGCGGAGGGAAGCCGATCGCGTACCTTGATGCCTCTGCAACGTCTCAGAAGCCTGCCAGTGTCATTGATGCGGAAGCGAATTTCTACCGTCGTTCGAATGCTGCTGTTCACCGCGGAACCCATATTTTGGGGGACGAAGCGACCAGAGTATTCGAAGACGGGCGCGACGCGCTCGCCTCGTTTATCGGTGGGCGCAGCGATGAGATCGTGTGGACCAAGAACGCGACCGAAGCCATCAACCTGGTTGCTCTGTCTATCGGGCATGCGTCTGCCGGCCGTGGTGGCACGGCTTCGACTCCACTGAGAATTGGGCCAGGAGACGCGATCGTCATCACTCGCGCAGAACATCATGCGAACCTCGTTCCGTGGCAGGAATTGTGCGCACGAATCGGCGGGGAACTCAAATGGTTGGATTTGACGCCCGACGGTCGCATTGACCTTGAGACACTTGACGTCATTACGCCCAACACTAAGCTGGTTGCTTTCACTCACGTGTCGAATGTGACGGGCGCGATCTCTCCCGTCGATGCGATTGTCGCAAAGGCGCGCAGTGTTGGAGCTCTTGTTTTGGCTGATACCTGTCAGTCGAGCGCGCATATGGCGATTGATGTTCGTGCCATGGACGTGGATTTTGCGGTCATGTCGTCGCACAAGATGCTTGGTCCTACCGGCGTCGGTGCGTTGTGGGGCAGGCGGGAACTCCTCGACATGATGCCTCCGGTTTTGACCGGCGGATCAATGATCGAATACGTGACGATGGAGGAATCCACGTACATGCCCGCTCCCGAACGGTTTGAAGCGGGATCTCAGCCCGTAGCTCAAATCGCAGGTTGGACGGCTGCGCTTGAATACCTGAGCGCTATTGGTATGGATCGCGTACACGCCCATGAGAAAGCCCTAACACAGCGTCTGCTTGATGGGGTTGCCTCACTCGACGGTGTGAAAGTCCTTGGCCCAACAACCGATGAGGATCGTGTGGGCGTCGTGGCATTCGCAGTCGATGGTGTCCATCCGCATGATGTCGGTCAGATTTTGGATGCTGATGATGTCGCGATTCGTGTCGGGCATCATTGCGCGATCCCACTTCATACGTTCTTCTCTGTTCGATCGTCCGCGCGAGCATCCGTTGCAGTGTCGACGAATGAAGAAGAAATCGATCGTCTGGTCGCATCCCTTGGACGTGTGAGAGAGTTTTTCGGAGGATTCTGATGTCAAGCTTGGATCAGCTCTATCAGCAGGTCATCTTGGATCATGCCCGCGCCAAACACGGCCGAGGCGATGTGGAAGAGATCGCGGCCTCGTCGCACCAAGTGAACCCGACGTGTGGCGACGAAGTAACCCTTGGCGTTACTCTCGCTGGCGACGGCTCGATTGAAAAGCTTGTGTGGGATGGCGATGGTTGCTCGATTTCCCAAGCATCCCTGTCCATGCTGAACGACCTGGTCGCGAACCACTCGATTGAGGAAGCGCGCGTAGCATATGCGTCCATGGAATCGATGATGCATTCGAGGAACAGGGGAGTGCCCGACGAAGTCCTCGATGCTCTGGGTGATGCAGCGGCTCTTGAATCCACCTCTCAGTTTGCCAATCGCGTGAAGTGTGCACTGCTCGGCTGGTACGCCTTGCGTGACGCGCTTGCACAGCTCGGAACCGACATCGCAGGAGGTAATAAATGAGTAACCCCATGGCAGCTCCGGAGCCTGTGGAGCAGCGTTTCGGCGCACCACCGGCACAAGAACAGCCTGAGAACGTTCGCCAGATTGACGGCACAGACATCGTTGAAAACGGTTCTTTGAAGGGCGAAGATGTCCTCGAAGCACTCAAAGACGTCATCGATCCTGAACTTGGCATTAACATCGTTGACCTTGGACTGGTCTACGGCGTGAACATTGCTGAGAACGACACAGTTGTTCTCGATATGACACTGACCTCTGCTGCCTGCCCGCTGACGGATGTCATCGAGCGTCAGGCACAGTCCGTTCTTTCCGCGTTGACGCCTGAAGTGACGATTTCTTGGGTGTGGATGCCACCATGGGGGCCGGATCGTATTACTCCGGATGGTCGTGAGCAGCTCCGCGCAATTGGTTTCAACGTCTGAGCGTGATCAGTGGTGGACTCTCGACGCCGGCACGGTTGAGGACACGCCGATCAAGGGATTGCGGGGAATCATGACAGGTTCGCTTCTGCTTCTTGCCGGAGGCTTGGCGCTCAGGCTACGCAAGCGGAGCACCATTCAGTGACCGTCTAGTATGTCTGGCCATTCCGAAGGCCAGATGACGCTGGATGTGCCCCTCGTGTGAAAATTGTTCGCGCACGAGGGGCACACTCGTGTTTACACCGGGGCCGAACACACAGTTGGATAGGACGGTCATGGAGTGGTTCAAGGCACCCTTGTTATTCGCAACCACGTAGGATGACCTAAGGAAATATCGTGATCGGTCAATATAGTTAAGCCGATCAATCCTTGACTGTATGAATCAACAGGGGAGGCGACGAATGCGAGCCAATGACACGTTAGTCGCCCACACATGTGACATTGTTCAGATGTTCGCATCGGGAGCGACTTCTTCAGATGTTCGTTCCAGCATCGACATCGAGGAAGAACCCCTGTCACACCTGGTTGACTACCTGTCCGGAGTCGATGATGTCCCGCCCACAACTCAAATCGCGATTCTGGTTGGCTCTCACTCATACGACAGGCGCCCAGCCTTCACGAATTTTTCTACGTGGCTAAGAAGCGCATGGGAGCAAGGGTACGGTGTTCGCCAGCTCACAGATATCGACCAGGCGATCTTCGAATCTTTTATCATCATCGACGCGAATCAGGCGAATAACTTGCCTCACAGCACGATCGAGCACCTAGCAGAAAGTGGCAAACAGGTCCTCCTTATTGCTCCTTCGACCAAGCAACCTTCAGATTCCACTTTCGCGAAGATCGCCGGAGTTCAGTTCGAGGGAGAGTCTCACCTTCAAAGGCTCGACGAGGCCAATGATGCAACGTGGCACCTCGTCGGTCGCCTCACTCAGCCATCACTCAAGGATGCCGGAACTCATCTGAAGACTTCGACTGCGCCCCTGAAACTTACCGCGACTGATCCGAGCCTTGAACGAACACGTCAACTGATGAATGAGCCTCGGCCAGCATTGCGCGCAGCAAACTGGGCACGTATCTTCACCCCGGGCGACTCGACCACCACGTTAGCGAGCGTTGATGATCCACTCAGTGAGCTTGATGGTCGCCCGATCATCACCAAACGCGCCGTCGCAAACGCACACGGGGAAACAGGCGGAAATGTGTGGCTTGTCGGCGCTGATCTTGATGCATTCACCCGAGCAACACTGCTCAGACTCATTAGCGTTCATGCGCGTGTCCGGCCAACGAACCTAGAATTCCCACGCGGTATCGAAGTTGTCCAACGCGCTCACATGACGTTCATTGTGAATCACGGTAGCACGATGGCAGAACTCTCCAACGTTCATGGATCCGATGTAGTCAGTGGTAACAGGTGCACGGGACACGTTGCTCTTGCCCCGCACTCGGTCATGGTCGTCGTCGAAGAATAACAGCCGTTCAGTCGTTATTTCCTGAGCCTCATATCGGATTGATGAAATGAAACAGATAAAAAACTCGGTCATCACCGACCGTGGACGCCGTGATTCGATTATTGTCGCCGCTTTGCGATTGGGATATCTGATTGCGTTCGGAGTCGTCCTTGTGTGGCTTGGAATCCAAATTGGGAACTACGCGACTGGCGGTCGTACGATTTCGCTTCTTATCCCGATCATCGCCTGCCTTTTCGTCGCGACCTTCGCCGGCGTTGAAATCGCATACGGTGGCAAGGCCGCCCGCGGAGAAGAAAAACGTATTCGTCGCGATCTTCTGATGCGTGTGTTCAACTCAACCAGTGAAGAAGCATCTGATCAAGCGCATGTTGTTCAGCTGGCAACCGACAATACGGAACGTGTCACTGAATTCCGCCAGGTCTACTTGGGCCCGACAATCGCGACGATTGTGGCACCGTTCCTCACTCTCGGATTTGTCGCCGTTGCTTTTGACTGGGTTCTGGGGTTGGGAATCATGGTGCTTTGCCCGCTGATTCCTTTGCTGCTTGGTGGCTTCCAGAAGCTTTTCCGTAAGCGTTCATCAGATTCGCGAAAGCAACGAGGCCAACTGGCTGGCCGTTATCTTGATGCGATCCGAAATCTCATCACTATTCGTCTGTTCGGGGCTGGGCCACGAATTGAAGAGGATCTGCGCGTTCAAGGCGAGAAAAACCGAAGCGCAATCATGAAATTGCTGGCAGGAAACCAGATCGTCATCATTGTTCTAGACGGGTTGTTCTCGCTGATCCTGATCTGTGCCACGGCTGCATTGACAATCGCACGATTTAATGCGGGTGCTGTCGACCTCGGACAAGCGATCGCGACGATGCTTCTGACCGCACTGCTCGTCGAACCGTTGGTGCAGGTCGCCGGCTTCTTCTACATCGGAATGGGCGGTATTGCATCGCAGAAAGCAATCGGGCGTTACAAAGCGACCCATGATCGCGCCTCCCATGCCCTAAGCCACGCTTCGATCGCGAACAACGGATCGATCAGTGTTGATGGTGTTTCCTACGACTATGGTCGCGGTGAAGTGTTGCACGAGGTCACTTTGAAAGTCCCAGCTGGTCATCGCGTGGCAATCATCGGTCGTTCGGGTGGAGGCAAGACTACTCTTCTTCGCCTGCTACGCGGTGACGTGAGACCGCAGTCCGGCTCCGTTGCTGTTTCGGGCAACTCTTTGACATCTCTGTCGATCAATCAGGCACACGCTTTAAGCGCCTCGGTTGCGCAATCAACCTGGCTTTTCACCGGCTCGATCGCTGACAACTTACGTTTTGCACGCTCCGATGCCAGCGAAGAAGAGATGTGGCAGGCCTTGAAACAAGCGCAGGTCGCTGATGAGATTGAGCGGATGCCCGAAGGCCTTCATACCCAGATTGGAGAGCAGGGCGGGCTGATCTCCGGTGGGCAAGCGCAACGAATCTCGATTGCTCGGGCTCTTTTATCCGGGCGCACGATTCTGCTTCTCGATGAGCCCACGTCTCAGGTTGATATTGAATCCGAGAAGAAGATTATTCGAGCGATTTCTGAACTTGGACGCGAGTGGACGATTGTGCTGGTGACGCACCGTAAGGCTCTGCTTGCACTTGCTGACTTAGTGTATGAGATGCACCAAGGGGAACTGCACCGCGTGAACGCAAACGAACAAACAATTGGCCAGGAGGTTCTCTGATGGAATCACAGCCGAGCGTTCTTCAGCTGGTGAAATGGCTGACTTCGCATACGCGAGACGTCCACAAGCCCCTCTATGTCAGCACCCTTTTCCGCCTCGTCAATTTGTCGATGGATATTGTGCTCTTTGCCCTGGGGGCAGCAGGAGTCGTCGCAGTGGTCACGGGAAATGGAAAATGTGCCACGATCCTGTTCTGGCTAGTCGTTGTTGCTCTGATTAAAGCTAGCGCCTACTACTGCGAGCAATTCACCGGTCATTACGTTGCTTTCAAGGCGCTGGAACTACTGCGCACGATGGTGTTTTCGCAACTGTGGCCAAAGGCCCCCGGGATTGTGTTGCGTTCGAAGAGTGGCGATGTCCTAGCGTCACTGACGCGCGACGTTGACCGGATTGAAGTCGTGTATGCTCACACGTTTGCGCCACTCGTTTCAGCTGTTATCGTTCCACCCGCATTTCTTATCGGTGCTGGCATTGTGTGGGGATGGCAGATCGTCGCTGTTCCGGCACTGTGCATCCTGATTGCTCTTGCGGTTGTCCCGTTCCTAGGGGCGAGGCGCTCACTCGAGGCAACCAAACAAACACTTGAACTTCGCCGGCACCTGGCTCAGCATGTCACGGACTCTGTCTTTGGCGCTGAAGAGGTACTGGGCTATGGGCATGTGAATGAACGCCTTGAAGAGATGGACGTTATCGGTTCTCGGATCTCATCGTCTGCGAGCGTTGCCAAACGCGGTAATGCGTTGCGTCGCGCGTTGAATGCTGCACTCACACTTGTCAGTGCTCTCGCAATCGCCTGGTCAGCAATGAATGCCGGCTATTCTCCCGTCATCGTCGCGATGGCGACCGCTGGAACGCTACGCCTTTTTGAAGGGCCTCGTGGCGTTGAAAATGCGACCGGATATCTGGACCATTCACTTTCTGCTGCGCGCCGCCTCTGGGAAATGTGCCACGCGCCCGCAAATGTGGATGACGGCGATGACGAACTCACCCTTGACCACGCTCCGACGCTAACTTTCGAGAACGTTACTTACACATACCCGTCAGCGAGCAACCCTGCCCTGAAAGATGTCACTATTTCGGTCAAAGGCGGCGGACATGTTGTACTGGCTGGACCATCAGGGTCTGGAAAATCAACGGCAATGACAATGGTGTTACGCTACGACAACCCCGATTCGGGGCGCGTTCTGATCGACGGCGTCGATATTTCAACGTTCACTCTGGATAGTTTGAGACACAGCGCGGTCGCTGTTTCGCAGAAGAACCAATTGCTCAACACGACTATTCGCGACAATGTCACTTTAGGTGCGCCGAACGCCAGTGATGAACAGGTTTGGCGTGCTCTTGAACTCGCATGCGTTGCTGATGAAGTACGAGCGATGCCACAGGGGCTTTGTACGCGTGTCGCCCAGGGAGGTAGCGCTCTGTCCGGTGGCCAAGTTCAGCGTCTGAGTCTTGCACGTGCACTGGTGATGAACCCGAAGATTCTGATCCTCGATGAAGCAACCGCACAGCTGAACTCTGAGTTGGAAGCCCAGATTCGTCACAACCTTGACAACTTGGATATGACGATCATCGAAGTAACGCATCGCCTTGAACTGATCGATGGCGCAGATCAGATCGTGCTTCTTGACCGCGGTCGGATTGTCGGCGCCGAAAGCCCAGCAACGATACGCGCCGAAGGGAGCTCCCTTGAAGAGTTCTTCACGAGGAACGTCTAGTTGAGGAAGCATGAAGTCGGCACTCACGTGTGAGTAGCGGCTTTGGTGCAATACGGAAGGGGATCATACGGTCTTTGCTCCCCGTGTGTTGCACGTGGCGATCGAACCGTTTTCGAGCCCACGCGTCAACCACTTTTGACATTGCTCGGACAAACCGTGAGTCCACGTGTCAGCGTTGGAATGACCCCGGTACTGCTCTTGCAGATGGTTGTCCGCCCTGCTCGACCCCTCTGGTCCGAGCTTCCCAACAACGAGGTCAGATCAATGCCGGTGAATTGTGAGATCAGGAAGACTGCGACCACCAAACCAATGGATCCGCCACCGATACCGGCGCTCGATGCACACCACGGGACCTGAGAGAACCGGAATCTGACCGTGCTTGTTCGTTGAGACTCATGAGTGCCGCGCCCTGGTTGATCCCCCTGCGTATTTGCCCAACATATCTGCGCGGAAGGCTTCAAAATCACCGTTGTCGATGGAATTACGAATCGCATCAACCAGTCGAACGGTGAACCACTCGTTGTGGATCGTGGCCAAGGTAGAGGCAAGGATTTCGTGTGCCTTGAACAGGTGATGAATGTAGGCAGCACTGTAGTGCGTGCACGTGTAGCAGCCACAACCTTCGACCATCGGGTTGAAATCCCTCTTGAATCGAGCATTCGTAATGTTGAAACGCCCATTGGGGGAGTAGATGGCAGCGTTACGGGCAACGCGCGATGGATTCACGCAGTCAAACGTATCGGCGCCCGCCTCAACACCTCGGAAGAAATCGTCAGGTTCGGAAATACCCAGCAGGTGACGCGGACGATCCTCGTCGAGTTCTTCGCTGACCCACGACACAATCGTGCCGAGGTTTTCCTTCTCTAGGGCACCACCGATTCCGAAACCATCGAAACGCGTGCCGTCTTCATCCATATCGTTCATCGTGCGGGCTGCGAGTCTACGCAGATCCTCGTACTGAGCGCCCTGAATGACGCCCCAGAGCTGCTGGTACGGCTTGTCTGCACGCACTTCGGTCAGGCGTGCGTGTTCGCGCAGACAGCGCCTCGCCCACTTGTGCGTGCGCTCCAGCGACATTTCCTGGTAGGAACGCGGGTGGAGCAGGCTGGTCAGCTCATCGAAAGCAAACATGATGTCTGAGCCCAACTGATGCTGAATGTTCATCGATACTTCAGCGGTGAAGCGGTGCTTCGTACCGTCGATGTGCGAGCTGAACACGACACCGTCATCGTCCACGACTGCAGTGGATGCTTTCACGGCCTGCATGTGGAGCTTCGGGTCGTTCGGGTCGGCTGCACCGGAAAACTCTTGGGAGAGCACCTTTTTGAAACCAGCACCCAGCGAAAGAACCTGGAAACCTCCGGAGTCCGTGTAGGTTGGTCCCGGCCAGTTCATGAATTCGCCGAGTCCGCCGGCCTCGTCAACGAGGTCAGAGCCGGGCTGTAAATACAGGTGGTAGGCGTTCGCGAGTACTGCCTGGGCACCCAAGTCCGCGACCATCTCGGGGACGAGCGCTTTCACGTTCGCTTTCGTCCCAACGGGAATGAAAGCGGGGGTACGAATATCGCCGTGGGCGGTGTGCAGGATTCCAGTACGCCCGAGGCCACGTCCACTTTCCAGACGCGATCCCACATTGAAGCCACGGTCCGGTGAACCGGGTTGAGCACCCAGAGGGCGTTCATTGGATGGGGGAGCAGCAAGCCATTGTTCACTCATGCGGCAAGAACCTCGTTCGACGTTAGACCTTCGCGCTTGCGGACGAAGGCAATGACACGGTAAGTGATGGGCAGGAGGATGATTTCAACGCCCACCTTATAGACGTATCCGGTGATGATGTAATTCGCGAATTCGGCCCCTGGAATGACACCGATGAAGGCGATCGTGCAGAAGAGGACGGTGTCGAAAAGCTCGCCGACGACGGTGGAACCGACGAGGCGTGCCCACAGGTGATCAGCACCCCAGCGTTCGCGAATTTTCACGAGGACCAGTGCGTTGACCAGCTGGCCTGCTAGGTAGCCGATGATCGAGGCAGCCACGATACGAGGCACGAATCCAAGGACCGCTTCGAACGCAGCCTGATTAACGTAGCCGGGGCCAACCGGTGCGACCTGAACAATGAGGAAGGTGAGTGAGGCCAGTACTGATGCGACGAATCCGAGGACGATGACGCGACGAGCACGACGAAAACCGTAGACCTCGGACAAGACATCGCCCAGAACGTAGGTCATCGGGAAAAGGATTGCTCCACCGTCGAAGACAAGATGGATCGGTCCCGCATCAAGCGCCGTGACCTTGGTTCCCGCAATATTCGAAATAAGTAGGAAAGCCACGAACATCACGGCAATAATGTCGAAGATCTTTGGCGTGCGTGCCGATTCTTCTGGCGAAGTCATTGAAATACCCCTACCTCTGTTTCAGATGTACGTCTTCAATTGTGCCTGTCCGTAGGGCGTATCACCCTATTTGAGTAGGGTGTACCTGCCCACAACCACTAAAATTGTCGGGTGATCAACGTACAAGACTTCTCCCTTAACATCGGGCCAAGAGACCTTGTGAAGAACGCGTCCTTCAGGATTGATAAGGGAATGCGTATCGGCCTTGTCGGTCGCAATGGTGCGGGAAAGACGACAACTATGCGTCTTCTTGCCGGCGAATCAGATCATGGTGCCGCTGAGTACTCCGGCACGATTACGAACAACGGAAAGATTGGGTACCTCGCTCAGGACACTCACATCGGTGATCAGTCCCTCACTGCTCGCGAACGCATTATCTCGGTGCGTGGAATCGACCAGATCATCGCAAAGATCCGTAAAGCCGAACACGAGATGTCAACGACTGAGGGCAATCGCCAAGTGAAAGCAATGGAGCGCTACGTGCGACTCGATCAGGCATTCACGAACGAGGGTGGCTGGGCCGCGAACGCTGAAGCGGCACAGATTGCCCACTCACTGGGCCTCGAAGATCGTGTCCTTGAACAGCGCCTCGACACTCTATCTGGTGGTCAGCGCCGACGTGTTGAACTCGCACGCGTCCTGTTCTCCGGAGCTGACGTGCTTCTCCTTGACGAGCCGACAAACCACTTGGATCACGATTCGATCATGTGGTTGCGCGACTGGATCAAGACATTCCCCGGTGGCGTCATGATGATCTCCCACGACGTGAAGTTGCTGGGGGAGACCGTCAATCAGGTCTTCTACTTGGACGCGAACCGTGCCAAGGTCGATATCTATCACCTAGGCTGGGATGCCTACCTGAAGCAACGCGAAGAAGACGAACGCCGTCGTCGCAAGGAACGCGCAACCGCTTTGAAGAAGGCTGAACAGCTGAAAGCCCAGGGCGAAAAAATGCGTGCGAAGGCCACAAAGGCAGTGGCAGCTCAACAGATGCTACGACGCGCTGAAGAGCTTTTTGCTCAGGCGGGTAGCGAGGAAGTTCAGGAAAAGGTGGCGCGTCTACGTTTTCCGGAGCCTCTTCCATGTGGTCGAGTCCCGCTGACTGGCGAAGGCCTGTCGAAGTCCTTTGGATCGTTGGAAGTGTTTACCGGTGTTGATCTTGCAATCGATAAGGGAACAAAGGTTGTTGTCCTCGGTTTAAACGGTGCCGGTAAGACCACCCTGCTACGAATCCTCGGTGGCATCAGTGAACCTGATTGTGGCACGGTTGTTCCGGGTCACGGGTTGAAACTTGGCTACTACGCGCAGGAACATGAAACCTTGGATAATTCCAAGACTGTTTTCCAGAACATGGTTGATGCTGCGCCGAACCTCGACGATACTCACGTCCGCAATGTCCTTGGTCAGTTCCTCTTCTCGGGTGATGATGCAGACAAGCCGACGTCCGTCTTATCCGGTGGTGAGAAGACCCGTCTCGCTCTGGCAACACTCGTTGTTTCCGGCGCGAATGTCCTTCTTCTTGACGAGCCGACGAATAACCTCGACCCTGCGTCTCGCGAAGAAGTCTTGAATGCGCTCGATACGTATGAAGGTGCGGTCGTTCTGGTGACACACGACCCGGGCGCTGTCACCGCGTTGAATCCTGATCGTGTTCTGTTACTCCCGGATGGGGACGAGGACCTCTGGGACGACTCTTACCTTGATCTCGTCACCCTCACCTGATCTGACAGTGCTACGCACTGGCTGACTGCCCTGCGTAGCACATATGGGTGTGGGCCCAGCGAAATCGCTGGGCCCACACCCAGGTCAGAATCGTGTTGAAGCAGGAGCCTCGTACCACGTTAGAGCACCTTCGAGAAGAACTCCTTTGTACGCTCTTCCTGCGGATTGTCGATCACGTCAGCGGGGCTACCAGCCTCGACGATAACTCCCTCATCCATGAAGACAACCGTGTCAGCGACCTCACTGGCGAAGCCAATTTCGTGCGTAACCACAGCCATCGTCATGCCTGACTTTGCCAGATCCTTCATGACCTGCAGAACTTCGCCCACCAGCTCGGGGTCGAGCGCCGATGTCGGTTCGTCGAAAAGCATGATCTCCGGATCCATCGCCAGAGCGCGAGCAATCGCCACACGTTGCTGCTGACCACCGGAAAGCTCCGAGGGGTAGTGATCCGCGCGATCGGATAATCCAACGCGTTCAAGCAGTTTAAGCGCACGCTGTTTCGCCGTTGCCTTATCTACCTTCGCGACATGGATCGGTGCTTCCATGACGTTTTCCAACGCGGTCTTATGCGGGAATAGGTTGAAACGCTGGAATACCATGCCGATGTGCGAACGCTGGGCGGCGATGACCTTGTCAGGCAGCTCGTGCAACTGGCCAGCCTCGTCCCTGCGGTATCCGAGAAGCTCGCCATCAACGCTCACTTCACCAGCACTAATCTCTTCGAGCTGATTCAGACAACGTAGCAACGTCGACTTACCCGAACCCGATGGACCCAGAATTACGCACACCTCGCCGGACGCGATCTCAAGATCAATACCCTTGAGCACGTGAAGGTCACCAAAGAACTTGTGGACGCCCTTGACGCTTACCATAGGAGTTGAAGATTTCACGGTGTCACATCCAAGAATTGAGTCGAGGTTGAAGCGGTCGCGTTATCGCGACGATCAAAGCCCTTACCGAAGTAACGCTCAATGTGTGCCTGGATCCACATCAAAATGCTCGTGATGAACAGGTACCAAAGAGCGGCCGCAATCAACAGCGGAACCGGCTGGAACAGGGACTGGCCCTTTGTCGATGCGACGAACGTCAGTTCCAACGTGAACGGAATCGCCGAAACAAGCGATGTCGTCTTCAGCATGGAAATCGTTTCATTACCGATCGGCGGGACAATCACGCGCATCGCCTGGGGCAAAATAATGCGACGGAAAATCATCGAACGAGGCATACCAAGAGCGGTGGCCGCCTCCCACTGACCCTTATCAACAGACAGCAAGCCGGCGCGAATAATCTCAGCAAGGTAAGCACCTTCGTTGAGTCCCAGACCAACGAACGCCATCCAGAACGGTGTGAAGTACGTTGCCGTGTCGAAGGAAACGAACGGCGGAGCAAACGGAATACCAAGCTCAATCTGCGGGTACAGCGTGGGTAACAGTGACCAGAAGATCAACTGCGTGTAGATCGGGGTACCACGGAAGAACCAAATATAGGCTGTGGCAACCCAACGCAGAACCGGGTTAACCGACTGACGCATAATCGCAAACGTGATGGCGAGAATCGTGCCAATTATCATCGCGATGACAGTCAGAATCAACGTGTATACAACGCCTGAAACAATCGTCTTCGAGAAAAGCCATTTGCCAACGACATCCCACTGGTAGTTGTCATTGGTAATGAAACCCTTGGCGAGGAGCAGAGCAAAGATCGCAACGATCACTGCGCTGATCCACCGTCCGGGCCGAGGTACCGGTTTTGCATCAATGAGGGTGATGCCGTCTTTAACGTGTGCCATATGTTTACCTTGCTCAGTATGGGGCTAGCGCCATGCGGTGCTAGCCCCATACGCTGAGTTCAAATCAGAGGTCGGGGTTCAATTCGGCCTTGGTCAGACCTGCATTCTCGGCGCCGTAGGCTGCGAGAATCTTGGTCAGGTAGCCGTTATCGATCAGGTACTGCATGGCCTTTTGGATTGCGTTGGCCAGTTCAGTGTCGTCCTTGGCGACAACAATACCCTGAGGCTCGGATTCGATGACGTCACCAACCTGCTCGAGCTTGCCGCCGGAGAGTTCAACCGTGTAGCCGATTACGGTGGAGTCAGCCAGAGTGGCGTCGTACTGACCACCGATGACCTTGGTTGCAATGTCGGTCTGAAGGTCGAGGGGCATAACCTTGATTGCTTCGTTGCCCCCAGCAACGCATTCTTCGGACAGGTGCTCAGCGTATTCCTGCTGGTAGGTGCCGTTCTGGACGCCGATTGTGGTGCCACAAGCGTTGGTGGGATCGAAATTCTTCGGGTTGCCTTGAGCGACAGCGTATGCGGAGCCGACCTCGACGTAGGAGATCATGTTGGTCTCAGCAAGACGCTCTTTGGTGATGGTGAAGGAAGAAACGCCGATATCAAACTTGGAACCGAGGCCCGGGATGATGGTTGGGAACTCTGCGTGAGTCGTGGTGCCTTCTTCAAGACCCATCACCTTTGCCAGAGCCTTGACGATATCAACGTCGTAGCCAACGGGGGTCTGGCCGTCTTCGGCGCGGAACTCGCCGGGGGCGTAGTCGGTGGATGCGCCGTTACGCAGGACATTTCGTTCCTTGACTGCGGTGGGGACCAGATCGGCGATTTCATCGACGGTTTCGATTGACGAGGTGTCGAATGATTCAACCGCGGTGGTCGATGTTGCTCCCTCACCGGACTGAGAAGTCGAAGAGGTTGACGGGTCGGAGCATGCGGCGAGTGCCATCGATGCGGTGGCAGTCAGGAGGAGTGCTGCGGGAAGCTTGCGCATGGGAGTACCTTTCGGAGCTTTTCTCTCTACGCATATAAGTATGCACCCCTATGCATATTATGCATAGGGGTGTCTCAGCATTTGAGTCGAAGCTCTCAACGACCGCGCATCGCCCTGCGGTTCGGGCGAGCCTTCATCGGATCAATTCCCTTGGGAATCGGCAGAGCATTGGACTGCAACGCATTCAAACGATTCGAAACGGCAGGAACCTCTTCCTTCGTCAGAATCTTCTTGAAACCACGCAACTTACCCTGCAGCTTCGCAAGTTCCACCTGGCCTTCATCGTGGCCAGTCTGGATAATGTGAACAGGAACGTTCTTCACAACGCGTTGAACCTTCTTACGCTCAGCTAAAAGAAGTGGCTGAACGTGGCTGGAAGGACCTTCGGAAATAAGAACAACACCGGCACGACCGATAATTCGCCAGATAACATCCTGCTCGCGCGTGACGTTAATCGGCTGCTCGGGAATGATCCAACCGGACTTGATCTGCGACAAAACAGCGTAGACAGAGCCGACAGTGCCATCGATCTGATCGTACAGAGCGCGACGCACCAAGAACGAGAGCAGTGACATCGCGACTGTGCCACCCACCAAAACGCCCAGAATTGCCCAGACAATGTAGTTCGCGTGCATCAGGGCGGCGATCACTAGTGCAAGACAGATCGTTAGGATCCATGCTCCGGCAATTGCCCATCCGATCCACGGATAGGAGCGCTTTGTAATACGGTATGCGTCCGCAAGGTTGTGGTACCAGCGACGCTTCTTGGGGGCAGTGTTCTCACTCATAGCGAACCTATTCTACCTGTAGTGGCGATATTCCAATGCATGGGATCGCAGTTATCCACAAGCTTAGGCAGAGTCGGTCGCTTTCAAGAAATCTGGACCGCACAATGCGGCTATGAATATGCATTCACATCGCCTTGGAACGATTGCGTTTATGACCTCCAACGGTCCGCTGTGGGAGGCGACTCGTGACAATAAAGCAGTGCTGATCAGCGTGTATAGCTCTGATATCGCGCGTGACCAGATGCAGCGTTGGATTGCATGGCGCGGCCTCGTGCACCCGAATGTGGCAGAGCTGGTAGAAGTATCATGCCAGCCGGATGGTCGCGTGAGTCTTTCTCAGCGTCGCTACGCCGGGCGAACCTTGCAGGCGCTACTCGATAGCGGTCAGCAACTGAACGACAACCAGCGCCGACGTATCGTCGCCGATGTGCGTGCTGGCGTTTGTGCGCTACATGATAAGGGAATTATTCATACCGATATTGCGCCATCAAACATTGTTGTCAGCGCTGATTTTCACGCGACGCTGATTGATATTGCCATTCCCGCGCAAGCCGGTGAAGGAACCCCCGGTTTTTCCCTGTCTGCAACAAAGGATCAGCGCAGTGACGATGCCGCAGTTGAAGCCATCGCATGCGCATTGAATATTGATCCACACGGACTTAATCCCACGCGCGTCGAGCAACGCCCGCTACAACTAACAGCTGATTCACGCTGTGAGAATCTGCCTCAGATGAATGATGCAGTCACGTGGCGAAAGGAACGCCTTGCCGATGAACGTCCACGGGGATTGCCAGCGACTCAGGCTCGGCGACGTGGTGCGCTGGCGGGAATCATCATCGTTCTCCTTAGCGTCATCTATGGAATGACGAGGCCGCCCACACTATCAAACGCGCCCGTGTCAACGGGCGGAATTAGGGCGCAGTCGGTGCCCTCGAGTGGGGGTATTGAACGATCTCGACATCCAGATGCCGCGCAATCTGCGCCACTGAGTGAAAATAGGCAATCGGGAGAGACTCAAGAAGAAACTGAGCCGGCAGATCCGATGAAGGGAATGGACCTGGGACAAGGAATCCAACCATTTGGTCGCGATCAGGTTGCTTCGATCGACGACTTCGCAATCGATGGTTGCCCCGACATCAGCCAGGCGAACGACATTGTCTCCACTTTTATGCATGTGCGAGATCAAGCAGTGATGGGCCGTAATATCGCTGACCTGGACAATTTTATGGAAGGGGATGCTCTTCGAGCTGAAGCTGAAAAGATTGCAACCCTTCGTCGCTTTGATGCGTTCGTTAAACATCTGCAATCCGAATCGCACGTGGTCAACCAACCAAGCTGTTCGGACACGGAGCTCACAATTGAAGCAACGGTGACACAAAGTGAATACCAACGCTGCGACGGGGCAAGGTGTGTGACTCTTCCTGCTAGTACCTCGCAAGACATAGTGATGACTTTTATGCGTCTGACGGGACGAGTTTCACGAACCGCTCAGCAAGCACCTTAAGCGGATATGACAAACCCCCAGTTCCCACCGGTTTCCCGGCACGAACTGGGGGTGCCTGAACGTCAGATCGGCAAATTACCTTGCCAGATTGGCTCTACTCAGAGAGCAAGGTCAGCGTCGAAGTTTGCTTCTTCAAGGCGCTTCTTGACCTCCATGAGGTAACGAGCCGCATCGCCACCGTCAACCAGACGGTGATCGTACGACAGCGACAAGTACACCATCGAGCGGATTGCAACGGACTCGGAACCGTCGGCTGTCTTGACAACCATCGGACGCTTCACGATCGTGCCAACACCCATGATTGCAGTCTCGGGCGAGTTTAGAACCGGAGTATCGAACAGTGCTCCACCGGAACCGGTGTTCGTGATGGTGAAGGTGGAGCCGCTGAGCTCTTCCGGACCAACCTTTGCATCGCGGGTGCGAGCGGCAAGATCGTTGATCGAAGCTGCGATACCCGGGATGTCCTTGGTGCCCGCATCCTTGATCACTGGAACCAGCAGGCCACGCGGGGTATCAACTGCAATACCGATGTGCTCATGGTCGAAGTAGGTGACCTTGTTGTCATCAATGGTTGCGTTGATCTTCGGGTGGAACTGAAGAGCCTCGGTTGCGGCCTTCACGAAGAAGGGCAGGAAGGTCAGCTTAGTGTTGTGCTTGGCGATGAAGGCATTCTTCGAGCGTGCACGCAGAGCCACGACCTTGGTGACGTCAACTTCGACCACGGTCGTCAGCTGAGCAGAGTTCTGCAGGGACTCCATCATGCGACGAGCAATCGTCTGACGCAGACGCGACATCTTCTCGGTCGTGCCACGTAGCGGTGACGGTTCACGCTTCTGCGAAACCGGAGTAGAAGCAGTCGGAGTCGAAGCAACGGGTGCCGGGGTAGCAGGAGCCGTGGCGGCTTCGCGGGCTGCAACAGCGTTCTCGATGTCTTCGCGACGGATACGGCCACCAACGCCGGTGCCGGTGATCGTTGCCAGATCAATGTCGGCCTCGCGAGCAAGCTTGCGAACGATCGGGGTCACGTAGCCGGTGTTTGCTACTGCTGCCGGAGTCTGCGATGCGACCGGAGTGCCGGTCGGGGCGGCGGTTTCAACAGCATTGCTCAGCTGATCGAGGGTTGCTGGGACCGGAGCCGGGGCTGTACGAGCAGCAGGCGCTGTTGGCGCGACCGGAACTGGAGCGGCTGTGGGAGCCGGAGTGGCAGGAGCAGCCGGTGTGACCGGAGCTGGAGTAGCTGTGGGAGCCGGAGTAGCAGGAGCTGCGCTAGGAGCCTCAGACGAAATGATGGCGACAACGGTGCCAACCGAAACGGTCTTGTCTTCCTCGACGCGGATTTCAGCGAGGAAACCGGCTGCGGGGGAGGGAACTTCGGAATCGACCTTGTCGGTGGAAACCTCGAGCAGAGGCTCGTCAGCTTCAACAGCGTCGCCAACGGACTTCAGCCACGTGGTGACGGTACCTTCGGTCACGGACTCGCCAAGGGCGGGCATGAGGACCTCGATGCCGGAAGCGGGAGCAGAAGCGATAGGTGCTGCAGGCGCAGGAGACACCGGCGCCTCGGCAACGGGTGCCGGCGCTGTGGGAGCTTCGGCTACAGGTGCCGGAGCGGAAGTGGCCTCGGATGCGTCACCGATCATTGCGATTGTAGTGCCGACCTCGACGGTCTCGTCCTCGGGAACGAGGATCTCGAGCAGCACGCCCGCCACAGGGGACGGAACTTCGGAGTCGACCTTGTCGGTCGAGACCTCGACGATGGGTTCGTCAGCTGCGACAGTGTCACCGACGTTCTTCAGCCAGGTGGTGACGGTGCCTTCAGTGACGGACTCGCCCAAGGCGGGCATTGTTACTGCGGTTGCCATGGATGTTCTCCTTGAAAGACGGGTGTGCTAGTTGTGGGCGTGCAGGGGTTTGCCGGCGAGAGCCATCGCTGCTTCGCCAATGGACTCATTCTGACTTGGGTGGGCGTGAATCAACGATGCAACGTCGGCCGGGTAGGCCTCCCAGTTGACCATTAATTCTCCTTCACCAATCTGCTCACCAATGCGCGCACCGATTCCGTGGAAACCGACGATCGGTCCATCTTCAACGCTCACGAGCTTGATGAAGCCCTGAGTATTCAGGATATTAGACTTTCCGTTGCCCGCAAGGTTGTATTCGACGGTTCTCACCGAATCACCGTACTTCTCACGCGCCTGCTTTTCGGTCAAACCAACCGAAGCGATTTCGGGCTCGCAGAAGGTAACGCGCGGAATTCCGGACTCATTGATGGGTGCAGGTGTCATTCCAGCGATTTCTTCAGCGACGAAAATACCCTGAAGGAAGCCGCGGTGAGCAAGCTGAAGGCCCGGCACAATGTCGCCAACTGCATAGATATTGGCGACGCCGGTGTGCAGGCGATCATTGGTGATAACAAAGCCCCGATCTATTGTGATGCCGGCTTCTTCGTATCCAAGCCCCTGGGTAACCGGGCCTCGACCAACTGCGACGAGCAGGACATCTGCGTCGAGGTTCTTTCCGTCTTCGGTCGCAACGTGGACGCCTGATGCGTCCTGGGCGGCCGAAGCGAAACGCGTGTTCGTGTGGAACGTGATGCCACGCTTACGGTAGGCGCGCTCAAGCTGCTTGGAAACTGACTCGTCTTCATTGTTTGCTAGGTGGGGCAGGGCCTCGATGATGGTGACGTCAGCGCCGAAGCTCTTCCACACGGAAGCGAATTCGAGGCCAATGACGCCACCGCCAAGGATCAGCGCAGAAGTAGGAACCCAGTCCATCTGCAATGCCTGATCGGAGGTGATGATGCGACCTGCAATATCGAGTCCGGGGAGGGAACGCGAGTAGGAGCCGGTCGCAAGGACAATGTTGCGGCCGGTGATGTCGCGTCCGTCAACGGTGACGGTGTTGGCGTCAGTCAGGCGACCCCAGCCCTTGATGACCTCGACGTTGCGCGAGGACAGCAGACCTTGAAGACCCTTGTAAAGCTTGGTGATGACTGAATCGCGGTAGGCGCCGACTTTCGCCATGTCGATGCCTTCGAAGACGGAACGAATGCCGAATGCTTCGGATTCGCGGACAGCGTCAGCGGTTTCAGCTGCGTGCAGATAAGCCTTCGTGGGGATGCAACCGCGATGGAGGCAGGTGCCACCAACCTTGTCTCCATCGATCAAGGCAACTTTCATTCCCAGCTGGGAAGCGCGTAAAGCGGTGGCGTATCCACCGGATCCGGCGCCCAGTACGACGATGTCGTATTCTGGTTCGCTCACGTCTGAGACTCCTTACGTCTTGTTTTCTGTTCACAGTCTTGTGAACCGTCTAGGCCTATTGTCCCACTTGTGGGCAATGATGTCCTCACGCAGACGGATGAGACGAGGTGGAACCGACCACACCGAACATTCGTGCGAAGTGAGGATGATGGTGGGCGCAACGTATGATCAACCTATGAATGAATCCCCGCAGCTTTTGGAGGGCGCCGACGTTTCCGGCAATGACAAGAGTGTGAAAGATAGGCGCCCGCGAGCGCTTGGCCTTGGTCGTCTTGTCATGGCTATGTTCTGGGTGCTTGGGGCTTGGGCGTTAGTGACAGCGATCGTTGATTTGTTCCATCATCAGAACACCCTCCCGTGGGGTCCTCAAATTGTCGCGTTGATTGCGGGAATCGTCTATTTCGTTGGTGCGGCGGGCTTGACGCACAATGGCAGGAGAATGCGCATTATTGCCGGCTACAGCATCGGTATCAGCATTGCGGCGCCGATCATTATCGGTATTGCAGGCTTTGATGTGCCCGATCTGATTGTGGCTCGTTCGGCGTGGAGCCGGTGGGGTGCGGACTTTTACTATCTGCCACTCATTATTTCCATGATTGGTGTGGGGTGGATGTGGAGGTCGAATCCGCGCCGGATTGTGGAGTTAGCTGAGCGCCTTGAGCGGCCTCGTTCGTAAAAATGGCGGTGGTGAAAATTTCGGCCTCGCCCCAATGTGCGGGGGACGAGGCCGATTGTGCTTTGTGAAGCGGAATATAGTGTGGGGTCGGTTTAGATTCCACCTGGGAAACCGAGTTGGCGCCACGCTTCGTACAGAACGATCGATGCTGAATTGGCGAGGTTGAGAGAGCGGAGTCCCGGTTGCATGTGAATGCGGACGCGATCTTCGACGCGGGGGTGATTCATTGCTTCTTCGGAAAGGCCGACGGATTCTCGGCCGAAGAGGAGTCCATCGCCGTCCTGATAGGAAACGTCGGCGTACATTGTTGAGGCTCGTCCTGTGAATGCCCAGATGCGTCCGGGAACTTCCGCAAGTGCATCATCAAGGTTTGGGTGTACTTTCACGTGCGCGAGATCGTGGTAATCCAAGCCTGCGCGCTTGAGTTTTGTGTCGGACATATCGAATCCCAGCGGTTCGACCAGATGGAGCATTGATCCGGTGCATGCAGAGAGGCGGATTGCTGCGCCTGAATTTCCAGGAATTTCGGGTTCGAAGAAGATGATGTGAAGCACTCGTTTATCTTGCCACCATTGTTGGTGCGACGGGTAGCCGGAAGAACATGGACTATTGCAATCTGATTTGTACATGGTCGCACCTACTGTGTAGAACAGACGTTCTAAATAGAGGGGTGGGAACATGGAAGTCGATGTGGATCCTCTGAAATTGGTGCGCGCAGTTTTGCGTCAAGCCGAGGAACAAACGGGGCTGATCCATTCGGCGTCAATAGGGGGTGCAAGGTCAAAAAAAGGAGGGCCTCATGAGGTTCATTGCTTTATGGATTCCTGACTGGCCTGTGAACTCGCTGGTCATCGATCTTCCTCCGGGTGCTCCAGGAGCAGTGGGGCATCGCGGAAAAATTGATGTCGTTTCTTTTAGTGCGCGCAAACACGGTGTGCGCCACGGCATGCGTATTGAAACGGCACGGTATCTGTGCCCAGAGCTCATCATCGTGCCTCGGGATCAAGAGCGTGAAGGTAGAAGTTTTGACGCTGTTATTAAAGCCTTCGAGTCAGTTATGGCCAAAGTGATGTGTATGCGTCCGGGCTTAAGTTGGGTGTGGGCTACTCCCGCTACGCGTTGGCACGGAAGCGAAGAAGCAGCCGCAACTGCCATCGTTGATGCTGTTGCACAACAGGTTGGTGTCGAAACCTTCGTCGGGGTCGCGCAGGGAGTATTTGCTGCAACATATGCGGCGCGAACCCAAAGAATCGTGACCGATCAAGAAATGCCCTCATTTCTTGCCTCAATTCCCGTTCGTTACATTCTGGAACTTCTTGACGGTAAAGAGAAAGAGCAGGCAGCTCAAGACATTGAATTGCTTGCCACTTTGGGGGTGCACACCTGTGGGCAGCTCAAAGATTTAGGTAAGGGCCAGATATATGCCCGTTTTGGAAGCAATGCTGATATCTACTGGAAACTCAGCGAAGGGCACGATGTTTTCGTCCCGCCCATGGAATCTGCGTAGCCGGACCGAAGCGTCACTTCAGTATTCACCGTCAAGGTGGTTGAGATCCGCGTGAACGCATTGCTTTTATTCCCTGGAATACTCCCAGCTTTTTAACACCTGGGGCAGGGGAGTGGGACGGGACAATCGATATGAGCCCTCAGCCCCTACTATCCGTTCGGCTCCCGGTGCATCTGAACGACTCTTCTTCCTCACCTATACATGTTGCTCAATGCGGGAAACTGAGTGAAGAACCAGCTTGGATATTTGTTCCGAAAAACAAGCGAGGTGCTCAGTCGCGCATGGATTATTGTGGCATTGTTGAAGCTTTTAACCCGACTTGGATATAAAATGGCGGCACAGTCGCGCTGGCGGCGTGAGTAGTTCAAAAGCGGGGTCAGTGGTTCAACCCAAGTGCAAGACATAATCGATGAAGGGCCACTTGGTGGCAGGAGAAACAAGAAGGCTAGAGGCCGCGGAGATCAGCGTCGGGAGGCTGATGACCAGCGGCGACTTCGAGTTCGTCATTCCGGAGTAATCGCCAAACTCGGCAAAGGAGCCAACATTCAAACCGACACCTTGCTCAGGATCTGCCAATTCCTTGACTGCGACATAGCCGACATCTGCGAAGCAATCCCAGCAACACCGAAGGGAGAGACCGACTAGATGGCCAATCAGCGTCTACAGCTCACCTGGTACAACAAGGACAAGGCTCTCATCCCCACTGAGACTGGGAAGTACGGGTACACGTGGGTTGACCCCTCTGATCCGCGTTACTGCGAGACCCATACCCTCGTGCTGGACGACTATGTGCAAGGTAGCCAGACACCGAAGTCTGACGAGTTCGCCTACTCCGAGCGCGCTGACCTGGAGCCCCAGGATGACAACCTGCTGATCTTAGGTGAATCGGGCGATGTCCTCGAAGCCCTCACCCGCGTGCCCGAGCTTGCCGAGAAGTACGTCGGCAAGGTGAAACTGATCTACATTGATCCGCCGTTTAACACCGAGAAGGCGTTTAACTATTACGAAGACAACCTGGAACACTCCATCTGGCTGACCATGATGCGCGACCGGCTCATGCACATGAAGAAGCTACTCGCCGACGATGGGTCAATATGGATCCACCTGGACTTTTCTGAGAACCATCGCATGCGGCTTCTTCTGGATGAGGTGTTTTCTTCTGGCTCATTTATTGGTGAAGTCACGTGGAAGAAGCGCGGGAACTTGCCAAATGATCGCCCTATGGCAGCTAATGACGACAAAATTCTGGTCTACGGTTCAGAGTGCGCCTTCAACTTGCGCCCACGTCCTACCGGGCACGGAGGTTATATCAATACCGATGGTGATCCTCGTGGCCCCTGGGCTACGCACCCGGTTGACGCTAACGCGAAGGGTGGCAGAAATGTTGAGCATCTGCGCTATTCGATTATTAATCCCCAGACGGGAGTCGCATACACTCCTGCTGCTGGACGCAACTGGGCGTATTCCCAGGAAGACATGGAACGCGGAATAAGGGATGGACGTATAATTTTCGGCCGCACTGGTCATAGCGGACCTGTTAAGAAGGCATACCTGTCCGAAACTAGGGCTGGCCTTACCTGGCCCACGCTGTGGTTGACCGATGAGATCGCTGATTTCGTGTACAACAATGCGGCCGATAAGCATTTGCAGTCCATGTTCCCTGGTAGGAGCCCATTCGACACCCCAAAACCAGAAGAGTTGCTGGAGCGCATCATTCACATTGGTTCGAATCCTGGCGACATTGTGTTGGATGTGTTTGCTGGGTCGGGGACGACGGCGGCGGTGGCGCAGAAGATGGGTCGTCGTTGGGTGACGTGTGAGTTGTTGGAGTCGACGTTCACGACGTTCACGCGCCCTCGCCTGGAGAAGGTGCTCAACGATGAAGATCCGGGAGGGATAACCCGGACGAAGGGCGAACGAATCGACGCTACGGAAGACGGGCTGCCTGATGGTGTCTCGCCGGAGGACGCCGCGAAATTCACGAGCGTGCTCAACAAGCTGATCAAGGACGACCCGGAATTAAAGAAGAGCGTCGAGGTGAAGTCACTGAAGGCCGCTTCGAAGACCAGGCGTACGAAGGAAGTGGTGAACTGGCGTGGTGGTGGCAGTTTCCAGGTTGCCCATCTGTCGCCGGCGTGTTTCGACTATGACCCGGAGCTGGATCGGGTGATGCTGACGGCGGCTGCGACCGGCGAGACCTTGATCGAGTCGGTGGCCGCCAACCTCGGGTTCACACTGTTACACCCGGATGATGACTACATTTTTGATGCCCGTCGTGGCAATGCCTTGTTGAAAGTGGTGGAGGGTGCCGCCACGGTCGGGATCGTCGACTGGCTGGCCTCCCAAGTTCAACCCGGAGAGACGATCGTGCTAGCAGCAACCACCGTGATGGACGGGGTTCGTCAGCATCTACGCAAGCTGGTGAAAGGGTCGCGGGTGGTTGCTTTGCCCGATGATGTGTTCCGTTACAGCGAGGGTGGTGAGCTGTGATGGCTAAGCGGCTGAATATCAGTTTTGATTCGGACATGTTGGAGTCGATCAGTGCCGAGTTCGACCTGCGTGCTCCGAATAAGGAAGCACTGCGCCAGCTGGTCTTCACTCTCGACGGTGACTATGACCCGGACGTGATGCAGGTGCTGAACCTTGCTACGGGTGTGGGGAAGACGTATTTGATGGCGGCGTTCGTGGAATATTTGCGTCGTCAGGGTGTGGGCAATGTGGTGATTGTGACGCCCGGTAAGACGGTGCAGGCGAAGACGGTGCAGAATTTCACTCCCGGCACACCCCGCTACATCACCGGTGCGGCGCTGCCGCCCGAGGTAGTCACCCCGCAGGACTATTCGGCGTGGATCGCCCGGCAGAACGGCCCCGCCCAGCTTTCGTTCGGGCGGGAAACCTTGATGTTGGCGTTCATCTTCAACATTCAGCAGTTGATCGCGCCGAAGGAGGTCGAGGGTGACACCCACGGCGCTACGCAGGATGCGATGCGCCGTAAGCCCCGCCGGTTCGATGAGAACGCTGGTGTGCTTTTCGACTACCTGAAGGGTCTCGATGATCTTGTGGTGATCGCCGACGAGTCTCACTTGTACGGGTCGAGCGCGGTGGCGTTCAATGCAGCGTTGAAGGAACTCGACCCAGCAGCGGCGATTGGTTTGACCGCGTCGGTGGACAAGAAGATCGATCATGTGATCTTCGAGTACCCGCTCTACCGCGCCATCCAGGACAAGTATGTGAAGGCCCCGGTGTTGGCATTCCGCAAGACGGGATATGGTAGCGACGAAGCCTCTGAGGAGCAGCAGTTGCGGGATGCTCTGCAGCTGCGTGCGCTCAAGCAGGCGTACTACGACTCGTATGCGGCTTCCCAGAACCGCGATCATGTGAATGCGGTTGCGTTCGTGGTCTGCTCCGATGTGGAGCATGCCACTCAGGTTGCTGAGCTGCTGCGTACCCCGGAGTACTTCGGCTGGGAATCGGCTGTGCTGCAGGTGGACTCTAAGCACGAGGATGAGTTGACCCAGCGTCGCCTCGACGAATTGGACCGGCCCGAATCGCCTGTGCTGGCAGTGGTGAGCGTGAACAAACTCAAGGAAGGTTGGGATGTCAAAAATATCGCGGTCGTCGTGACACTACGGGCGATGGCCTCCGAAGTGCTTACCCAGCAGACCATGGGAAGGGGCCTCAGACTGCCGTTCGGCAGATACACCGGCGTGTGGCAGATTGACCAGCTCGACATCATCGCTCACCAATCCTTCACCGAATTGTTGAACGCCGAGAACGTGCTACAGCAGTTCGGATTGGACGAAGCCGTCCCCGAACCCGACAAAGCCAAGGTAGAAGAGGTGATCCGTAAAGCCGCCGAAGAGTCCAACACGGATACAAGCACAGACACGACCGGTGGTCAACCATCGACTACGACTATGCCGGGGACCGGTGCTGGCACCGGTGGCGTAGAACCGCAGCCGAGCACCGTTCCCGGCAACGGCGGTGACGAAGGTCTGGGTTTGCCCGGTGTCGGAGTTCGCACCATCACCGCCCCGGAGGATCAGCCCACCTGGGAATTGGTCTCGATCGGACGGAACCCCAACTTCGCCGATGTGGCCTACCAGTTCCCGGTAACCACGATGACTGTGCAGCAGCCACCCATTGACCTGTCCGAAATCAGTGACACCGAGATTGAGCAAGCAGCGCGTCGGGTCACCTCTGCCGGGGACGTGCTGCTGCGCAAAGAGATCATCGCCGCCCTAGGCAAGAAACTCCGGGCAGAGGATCGAGAAAGCGCCGAAGTCGACTCCGTCCACATCGCCGACGCCGACGCCGAGGAGGCGCTGGTCAAACTAGTGATCAACATGTCGCTGGTGCCCAAAACCGAACAGACCGCCCGCTACGTCGCTAGGTTCCTAGTGCCGAAGTTCATGCAAGCAGTGACGTTCACCGGCTGGACCATCAAATCCCTCGACTCCGCCCGCGCCGAACTCCTAGCTCTGATCAAGAACTACACAACCGAGACACTGCGAGCCACCCGCGAGGTGCCGACCATACACCCCAAGTCAATGCCAGGCACCGGCTACACGCTCCCGTTGGGTGAGAAGGTGCATGACCAGATCGAGAGTCGTGACCAGTTCGTGCGAGGCCGGGTCTACGGCGGCTGGTTCAAGTCGCTATTCGCAGAGGAATCCTTCGACTCCTTCACCGGCGAATACCAGCTTGCTCGCCTGCTCAACACGTCGCCGGGGATCGTGTGGTGGCACCGGTTGCATCCGCAAGACCAGGCGTTCGTGTACTACAACGCGAAAGACCGCTACTTCCCCGACTTCGTGGCCTTGGACACCAACGGGGTGCATTGGATCATCGAGGGCAAAGACGAGCGCGGCCGCGATGACACCAGGGTGCAGGCCAAGCGTCAGGCTGCCGAGGCGTTGGTGCGCCGATTGGTTGCTGAGGATACCTACGCCGGTCAGCACTGGGGCTATCTGATCGCCTACGAGCAAGACACCGCCCGCGCCGACTCGTGGGAAGACCTGAAAGCCTTCGCCAGCCCGGTCAGCAACGCCCTGTAGCTGCGAGTTCGCCTGCGCGCATCACGGAACTCCAGCGTTGCGGCAGGTCGAGGTTTTCGAGGAGGAAGCTGGTCAGCCGGTAGGTCAGGCGAACTTGTACTGTTGCGAGTTCGGGGTAGTGCATGGTGGTGGCTCCTGTCTTTGCGTCACGTACATACACGCTCTGATCAGGGCTAATAGCAAGTCGTAACCGGCACTACCTTTTGGCGCTCCACTGTCAGCCACACCCGTTGTGTGGTTCACGTCGTCCGGCTCCACCTCCCGATCGCACCAGATATCGAAGCCGCACTGTCCAAATATGTGGCTCGACGGTCAACACCACGGCTCGTTTTGCCTAGTGGCAAGCGGGTTTCGCCTCATCTGCGTCAACCGCATCTCGTATGGCGTTGTATCCGCTTCGATACGGTTTGCGACCCATCAGCTCCGCAAAGCATTCGTATCTCGCACGGTCCTTGGATAATCCGTGGCAACTGGCGGGATGATTCATCGCCCGCGCGAGCATACCTTCGCGTCATCACCGATCAAGGAAGCGATCTCCTTCTGATTTATACAGACAAACAACGGTGGATAGAAGAGGCTTTCTCAGCAGAATCTGACGGTGAAAGATAAACTGACAGAATGCGCATTTCACCCGAAGACCTTCGTCGCGTCGCTGAGTTCGATGAAGCAATCATTCGCAATCAAGTCGGCTATGCTGCTTGGGCGCGCGCGAGTGCACTGTGTGAAGGAAACAAAGTCACCGATGTTGAGATCGGTGACGACGGAGTTTTTAGCGGACGTGTGGCTTCAACGGGGCTTCGTCTCAAAACCTGGGTTGGACTCAACGGAGGGCAACCTGTTCTGACCTGCGCATGTATTGAAGGGAAAAACTGTCAGCATTCGGTTGCTCTGTTCCTTGAACTACGACGCCAAATCAACGAACTCACAACGGAAGACGAACCAGAGTGGAAAACGCGTCTCCGCTCCTTCACTCATGCTGGGGATTCAAGCGGAGAGCCAATCGCACTATTGATTGACACTCTGGACCCAGAGCGCCCGTATTGGATGCACCCACTACGCCCCGGCAATCGCATCCAATGGACAAAGAAGCGAGCAACTTGGCCGGATCTGGTGTCGACGCAGTGGGCTTCAGTTTCAGATGGATTATCGCGTTCTCACCTCGGGCTAATCAGAGAAGGCTATCGTCTTGCAAAAGTGGATGATGGTCGCGCGGCACGAAATGAAATTAGTCTTCAGATGCTCGGAGTGGATGCTGCACCGTGGCTACTCAGACTGATCAACCAAGGAATCGAACTCTACTCTAGCCTTGACCCACTGACACCCATACATTTTGATCGATCATCGTGGGATCTGGGTTGCGACCTCAGCCTGCAAGGGGATGAACTACTCCTGCAGATGATGGCCTTTGATGGGGATAAACGTATCCTCAAACCTCGAATTGATACCGCAACTCGCCTGCTCATCTTGGACGGTGGCACACGGGTAGCCCGTGTTGGTGGGCAAGAACTCATGACCCTGTTTGAACGAGGGCCGATCTGTGTGCCCGCCGACCAGATCGCTGAACTGACGACCGCGTATATCCCGCATCTCAAACGTCGTTTTGAAGTTTCTTCAATTGATTCGTCAGTCAATCTTGGCGAAGAAGCAACAGTGCGCATTATTGGACAATGCGACCTTGTCGAAGGAAAAGAATTCACCCTCACCTGGTGGGCGGAATACGACTATTCAGGTTCCCCCTCGCGAGTCCGACTTCAGCAGGTCATGGATTTAGAAGACGTTCGATCGATGCTCGCTTCCCTGAAAACTCTTGCGCGACAGCACGTGCCCGCTTCTTTGTGGGACGGAGAATTCAAAAACCTCCGACTCCCCGCGTGGACTATCCCGCAATTTCGGAAAGATGTGATCGATCAGCTGAATGACTCGCGTCTTGCATGGGAGATCAGCGACGCAGTACTGACGTTCATGATTGATGAAGTCCCGCTCCATTCATCGATCTGCGTCACGCCAAGCGAGGCGCACAATGACTGGTTCGATCTGGACGTTAGACTCGACGTCGGTGGGTATCCGGTTCCATTCAGTGATGTTCTTGAAGCAGTCGCCCACTCGGAACGCTATCTCTACGTTGGCGGGCACTGGGTCAGCATCGACAAAGAAACAATTGAATCCATCGCAGCACTTCTCGAAGAAGCGCGAACCCTTTCTTTTGATGATGAGCCACGCCTCGTACCCACACATCTTGGCCTCTGGGAAGACCTCGACTGCCTTACGGATACGACTGTCGACTCCCAGCAGTGGGAAGCCCGTCTTGAACACCTGCGTCACGCCGGCGCAGATATTCCACTCCAGAACCCCGTGGGTGCCACCTTGCGCCCGTACCAGGTTGACGGAGCGCGCTGGCTGATCGCTCGAGCCTGTAGCCAAACAGGTGGCATTTTGGCAGACGATATGGGGCTCGGTAAAACCCTTCAGCTTTTAACTGCTCTTGCCTCCCTCAAAGAGGCGTCAGCATGCGAAGAAAACGAAGAATCTGACGTCGCATCATCTCTCAAATGCGATCTGCCTACGCTTGTCGTCGCGCCAACATCGGTTTTAAGTACCTGGGAAAAAGAAGCTCAACGATTCTTCCCCGATCTCAATGTGCGCACGATCAATACAACGGGGAAGAGGCGCGAAAGGAGCCTCGCCAGCGAAATCGAAGGCGCAGACATTGTTATCACCTCATACACAATCGTGCGCATCGACGACGAAGAATGGAAACAGATTCCTTTTAACGGCCTTATTCTCGATGAAGCGCAAAATGTGAAGAATCCCAGGACCGCCATTCACCGTGTGCTGCAAGGAATAGAAAGAAACTGGACTTTTGCGGTCAGCGGAACCCCGGTAGAAAACTCTCTTGGCGACCTCTGGTCGATCATGGCCCTCGCAATGCCCGGACTACTTCCCAAATGGTCCCTTTTTAACGACAAAATTCGTCGACCCATCGAAAACGATCACGACGTCACGGCATTGAACCATCTTCACTCTCTTCTTAGTCCCAACATGATGCGTAGAACCAAAGAAGAAGTTGCCACTGACCTGCCCGACAAGATCGAATCCGTTATCACCATTGACCTCGGCACGGAGCACCGACGTATCTACGATCAACACCTCATGGCAGAGCGCGCAAGAATACTCTCACTGACCGATGATCCGAGTGCAAAAATCGATATCCTCGCGGCGCTTACACGTTTGCGTCAACTCGCATTGGATCCCGGCCTTGTTGACGCAACATACGGACACGTCGGCTCGGCAAAAACCGAGTACCTCGCCACTCAACTTGAACAAATCATCCCAAGCGGACACCAAGCTCTGATCTTCAGCCAATTCACAACGTTCCTTACCCGCATTCGTGACTACTTAGAACGACGTGGAATCGCCACAGTCCAACTCGACGGATCCACAACACGCCGAGACGAAGTCATCGAACGCTTCAGATCCGGAGAAGTCCCCGTATTCCTCATCTCTCTGAAAGCGGGAGGTACCGGCCTGACGCTCACGGAAGCAGACTACGTGTACATGATGGACCCCTGGTGGAATCCTGCAGCTGAAGCACAAGCCGTCGACCGAGCCCACAGAATCGGCCAAACAAAGAAAGTCAACGTGTACAGGCTGGTCGGCGCTGACACCATCGAAAACAAAGTCGTCGCACTCCAAGAACGCAAACGCGAACTCGTATCAACAGTCGTCGAAAGCGCAGGAAATATTGAGGGTGGCGAGATCTTATCCGGGCTCGATATGTCCGACCTGGTGGATCTTCTCAGATGAGCTGAAAGGCTCAGAGCGTGAACCCCAGCAGGCGCGCAAGCTCTTCGGGGGTATGCGCGATAGCAACACATTCGTCAAGGTCGCCGTCTTTCGCGTAACCCCAGCTCACACCCATGACGTCAATACCAGCTTGCTGGCCTCCTTCAACATCCCAGCAGGAATCACCGATCAGAACGGGGCGGGAGATATCCATTCCCTTGGCGCTCAGGCGCGAAAGCGCATCGGCGATAACTGTTGCTTTCGAAGAACCGGGACCCGGAGTTGCGCCGGCAATGACGTCGAAAGCGTCAAGAATTCCCAGATGTTCCATTTGTGCCAGAGCTAGGGGCTCTTGCTTCGACGTAGCCGTTGCCACGGGAATCCCAGCGTTGTGGGCGCCACGCACTACTTCATCCATCCGAGGAAAGAGCGGTGGCTCAAGGAAAATCGTGCGGTACAGCCCCCGGTATTCATCGACGAGTTCTTTCGTGATCTCGCCTTCAAAGCCAAGGTCAGCAAATGACCACCAGAGCGGGGGACCAACGTACTTGCGCATTGCATTCGCTGGCGGGGTAGTGACGCCACGCTTGGAAAGAACCACGTTGAAGCAGTGGATCACTGCGGGGGCAGAATCGACAAGAGTGCCATCAACATCGAAAAGTACGCACGTGAATTGTGTTTCTGCGCTCAACCAACTACTCCTTCATCGCTTGCGTCTTAATGGTGGCACGAGGCCGCGCACATTGAGAAACTCTCGGCATTTCGTGGCGCGGAGCAAACAAGCATAACGGTATGCGAGCAACCGTCTTAGCATTCAGTCAAAAATATGGGATAGACCAGGGTTTATCAGTGCTTTTCCAGCTTCATAGAATATTCTTCAACACGTGAAAGAAAACGAAATGAAGAGTCCCGCGCTTCTGGATACTGATTCAGCTCACTTGCGTCAGCGTGCTTGGCGACTTTATTTCGAAGCGAATGGGCGTCTTCATGGCCTGTTGGAATCCAGCTTGAAGAAGAATTTCGGCCTGTCGGTGCCCGATTACAATATCCTGCTTGCCCTGTCCGAAGCGCCGGGTCAATGTCTAAAAATGGGTGAATTGTCCGGCCAGGTTGTCTATTCTCCGTCACGCCTAACCTATTTGGTCACTCATTTAGAACGAGACGGTTGGGTAAAGAAAGTGATGTCGAAGGAAGATAGGCGAAGCTATCAAGCGTGTCTGACTTCACAGGGCGTGCGGATCGTGAAGGAAGCAACTCGTCTTCATCAAGAGACGCTTCGCGAATTCTTGCTTGCGGATATGACCGATGAGGAAATATCCCAGATTGTGAGGGTTTTTTCGGCATTGGATGAGCGACTGCGTTCCCGGAACAAGAATTAACTCCGCTGGGGGCCTTCCTCGTCGCCACTTCCTGTGGACAGTGACTATCGGCGCTATTCCAACAAAAATGCTGATGGTCCCTAGGAGTTTCTCCTTTCGATTTGGCAGTTCGGCTACCAACCGTGTTAGAGTTTTTCACGTTCGACTTGGGGTAATCAAGAAGAGCAAGTCACCTGCGCGGGTGGCGGAATAGGCAGACGCGCTAGCTTGAGGTGCTAGTCCTCGTATTAGAGGGTGGGGGTTCAAGTCCCCCTCCGCGCACAGATGGAAGTCCGGAGCTTGAATAAGTTCCGGACTTTCGTTTTATCTCGGATTTTTCTTACACCCGTGAAGAAAATCCGGATCAATGCAACGAAGCGATGAAAGAGCGTGCGAATGCATATTGATCTTTGGTTCGATGTGACCTGCCCATGGTCGTACCTGGGTATTCGACATTGGCGACAGGCGCTGTCCTCTTTCGATCATTGTGACGAGGTAGAAATTGCGCTCCACGCTTTCTTCCTCGACCCCGAATTGGATAGTGCCCGTGAAGAACCTCGTCGCGTCTATCTGATGAACGAAGGCGAACTCACGTACGAGGAAGCAGTGGCACTGGACGAGCGACTTGAAAAGCTTGGACGTGCAGAAGGCGTCGTTTTTGACTTCGAGAAACTAATCGTTGCTCCATCCTCATATGCACACCGCGTGATCAATGCGGCCCGCATCGAAGACTATGATCGTGACACTCTTAATGGTCCCGACTCAATGCAGTTGAAGCTTGCCGAAGCTTTAGGACGTGCCCACTTTGAGATGGCCCTCGATATTTCAAACAGCGACGTTGTGATCGGTTGCGCACAGGACCTCGGGTTGGACGCTCAGTTCGTCCTCGATGCGCTGACTGATCCGCACACTGCATCCGACGTCTTCTCTGATTTCCAGATCGGTGTACAGATGGGCATCGACCGTGTGCCCACCGCTCTGATCGATCGAAAGTTCGTTGTTCAAGACCATCAGACCGTTCCTGCACTTGGCAATATTCTTGCTACAGCGTGGGCAAACACGGGGAAGGAAGAAGCATGAGTAAAACAGTGTCGCAGACTCTTCAAGGATCGCGCGTCACCTTGGTTCCGATGAACCTTGATTTCGTCGACGCAATTACCGAGGTGTTCCAAGACGCACGCATTAGCGAAACGACGACCGTTCCCCACCCCTATACGAGGGATATGGCGGTTGAGCACCTTTCGCGCTCTGAAGAGTCTTGGAAGAACGGTAACGCTGACTGGGCGATTCTTTCTGCCAAGAATCAAAGGTTCCTTGGTCGCCTGGAGTTTTGGCGTGGACAGCGTGATCCCAAGTCGGCTGAGGTCGGCTACTTCATCCGCACTGATGCCTGGGGTGAAGGGTTCATGACCGAAGCGCTCGGTCTTGCCGTTGATTTTGCCTTTGAGCAGATGGATGTCACCCGCATCGACTGGTACTGCCACGTTGAAAACTGGGGTTCTTGGAAGCCAGCGTGGCGCAACGGTTTTAAACGCGAGGGGATCCGCAGGCGAGCTGAAGGCCCGGACCTCTGGCAGGCAAGCCTTCTGGTCACGGACACTCGCGAACCGAAGACCCCGTGGGATGGGCCCGGTGCCGGACAGGGACCTGCCCTTGATCCTTCGCGCCCAGGAAAGCTTGTTGAGCAGTTCCACCGAACCTACTCCATGCCCGTGCGCCTTGGTACCGGTGCCCTGCCAACCATCGACTACGAACGCCTCAACATGCGCATGTCACTGATCCGCGAAGAATTCGCTGAACTGATGGGCGCCGTGTACGGACCTGTTGCACGGAGCCTCGTTGAAGAAGCAACTGAAAAGGCCGTTGACGGTGACGACCACACGCGAGATCTCATTGAAACTGCCGATGCTCTGGCGGACCTCGTCTATGTCATCTACGGAATGGCAATCGAATCGGGTATCGATTTGGACGCGGTTTTAGCTGAAGTTCAGGCATCGAATCTGTCGAAGCTGATGCCCGACGGTTCGGTAAAACTGCGTGAAGACGGCAAAGTCCTCAAGGGACCGAACTTCTTTGTCCCCAACATCGCCCGAGCACTCGGTGTCGATCAGGGCTGACGCGCCCGATAATCTCGCGTGAAAACCCTTATCACGTGCAAGAATTAGACCAGCTCGACGTGAAGGAGAATGAAGTGGCTCGTGTTGTCGTTGTAGGTGGCGGTTACGGTGGCGTGACTGTTGCAAAAGGACTCGATCCCATCGCTGATGTGACGCTCGTTGAACAAAAAGACCAGTTTGTTCACCACGCAGCTGCACTGCGCGCAGCCGTAGACGACGTGTGGCAGGAAGCAATCTTCATGCCCTATTCGAACTTGCTGACACGAGGCGAATTCGTTCACGGCACTGTTTCTCAGATTGTCGGTAACACCGTCCATATTTTCGGTCGCGAACCTATCGAAGCGGACTACGTTGTTCTTGCAACCGGCGCAACATATCCCTTCCCAGCAAAGTACTCGTCAGCGAAGTCCGTTGTTGCAAAGGCGCGGTTGAACCAACTGCACGAAAACCTTGCTGGCGCACGCTCCGTCATGCTAGTCGGTGGTGGCACCGTCGGTATCGAATTTGCCGGCGAACTCGCATACGCTTACCCGGACCTTGACATCACAATCGTCGAGAAGGCCGATCAGATTCTTTCTGCCCCCGGCTACTCCGAAGACCTGCGTCAAGAAATCTCCACGCAACTGGCTGAGCTCGGCATTCGCGTGATCACCGGTTCTGAGCTTGCTTTCCTGCCTCCGCACAACGTTGGCGAACTCGGTCACTTCCATGTGTCGACCCGCAAAGGTGAAGATGTTGAAGGCGATATCTGGTTCCAGTGCTACGGCTCTCGCGCGAACACCGGCTACCTCGCCGGTACCGACTACGAGCCCGTGTTGCGCCCGAACGGCACAATCCGCGTTGGTAAGAGCTTGCAGGTCGAGGGCCATGACCACACGTACGCCGTTGGCGATCTGACGGACGTTCCCGAGTCAAAGCGTGCTGATGCTGCTCGCCAGCAAGCACGCGTTGTCATCGCAAATATTTCGTCTCAAATTGCCGGCGATCAGCCCGAAGCAATCTACGAGCCTACGAAGGAATGGGTGATCCTTCCGCTGGGGCCGAATATGGGTGCATCGCAGCTGGTTGACTCTGAAGGTGTGTCTCGCATCGTCGGTGCTGATCAGACAGCAGAAATCAAAGGCGCTGACCTGATGGTTTCTGTTATCCGCTCGCAACTTAATCTTCCGTGAGCCCAGCTCGCATAAGGTCTAGGATCTTCTCATGACTCATGATCCTCGCGTAGCGCTTGACGCATTGATTGCAGCCTTTGAAGCTCATTACGTTGCATGTTCGCAGGCAACCGATGATGACTCTTCGACGCTCGAAGAAGCAGAGAACACTTTGCGCGATGCGTTCTTCACCTACGACGACGAACTGTTCACACAGTTCGGTGTCGAGCTTCCCTTCGATCTTCTCGACGATGATTACGACGAAGATGATGAGGAAGAGGACGATGATGAATCCTACGATGAGGATTCAGACGATTCGGATGATGATTTCATCGACATCGATGACTGAGTGATTCTAAGAATTCTTGTGCGGCGCGATATCAGACGCTTGTTTGATATCGCGCCACACTGTCTGGTCAACGTCGCGTTTGAAAGCCCAAAGCTGAGGGCTGGGATCTAAGAAGTATGCGTTCTTACGAGTACGCGACTTCGTTGAGCACTTGGCGAATCGGGGCAGGCAGAGGCTCGGTTGAGTCAAGGATGTGGTCAAGCTGTCGTACATTTCGCGGACCGCAGATTGCTGAGGCAATGCCCGGCATATCACGTACCCATGCAAGAGCAACGTCACCTGGATTGCGATCAAGCCCTTGCGCGGCGCGAACAACTGCTTCAACACGTCCCGCATATTCGTCGGTCAGGAAAGGAGCAACAGTGGGCAACATATGTTCGGTAGCCCCGCGCGAATCCGGGGGAGTGGAATGGCGGTATTTTCCAGTTAACACCCCGCCGGCAAGTGGAGACCGAGCAAATACACCCAATCCTTCGCCGGCCAGATGTGAACGCAAGCTATGGGTAGCCGGAGCAGTTAACAGGCTGACGGGAAGCTGCGCTACCGCTGGCTGAACAAGCCCGTGCTCACCAAGGCGGGTTAGGGCGCAGGCTGTTGTCCAAGTATCCCAGCCAGAAAGACCGACATAGTGAGCGCGCCCTGAACGGGACGCTGCTTCAAGCACACCCAGCGTTTCTTCGAGCGGGACACTGGGGTCGGGCTCCGCCATCCACACGTCCACATAGTCGGTATCTAAACGAGCAAGAGCATCGTCCAGGCTGCGCAACATGTCACCACGCCCAGCCGAGGAAACCCAATGACCTGACTGGTCGCGACGGGTTGCTCCCCTCCACGCAATCGTCAGGCGGTGGTGCCCGACCCGGTTCATCGCTGCCCCAAGAACGTCGGTGGCCATTCCTTCGCCGTTCATCGGCGAACATTCAACAAGCGTTCCACCCGCATCGACAAAGTGAGAAAGCATTTCCCATGCTTCTTCACCATCGGTGTCGCGTCCCCACGTGAGCGTGCCCAAGCCAAGCGACGAAACCCTCAGACCACTGCGACCGCACTGACGAATTTCCATAGCCTCTAGCCTAGCCGTGTCAGGTTGCACAGGTTTCGTGGCACACCGCTTCGCCAATACGTGCCAATAGCCCGTAGAGTTTCGACTATGACTTGGTTCGATGCGATTTTTCTTGGCCTCGTGCAGGGACTTACTGAGTTCCTGCCGATTTCATCTTCGGCTCACCTTAGGATTCTCGGGGAACTTGTCGGCAATGCTGACCCGGGCGCGGCTTTTACTGCCATCACCCAGATCGGTACTGAAACCGCAGTCCTCATCGTGTTCTGGAAAGACATTGTCCGGATCGTGTCTTCTTGGTGGAAGTCGCTTCCTATTCGTCCGCGTGAAAAGCGTCTGAGCTCAAGCGATCCCGACGTCCGCATGGGCTGGATGATCATCGTTGGCTCGCTCCCGATCGGGATCCTTGGTCTTCTATTGGAAGACTGGATTGACGTTTCCTTCCGTAACCTGTGGATTACAGTTGTCATGCTTGCCCTTTTCGGTGTTCTTTTGGGTATTGCTGACCGCTATGCTCCTCAGAAACTCACTCTTGACCATATGTCCTGGCGCGACGCGATCCTCTATGGCCTTGCCCAAGCAATGGCCTTGATCCCCGGCGTCAGCCGCTCGGGTGGAACGATCACGATGGGACGCGCATTGGGCTACACGCGCGAGGCAGCAGCCCGCTATTCCTTCCTTCTTGCCATGCCAGCAGTTTTCGCATCCGGTCTGTACAAGGTGTACAAGGTCTTCTCTGGCGGAGATCACGTTGATGTTGCCCCAACCGTCGTCGCCACACTGATCGCGTTCGTTGTGGCATGGGCAGTCATCATCTGGTTCCTCAAGCTGGTTTCAACGAAGTCATACAAGCCGTTCGTGTGGTACCGAATTGGCTTGGCTATCGTCGTTGCAATTCTGCTGGTGACCGGAGTACTCACCGCAGCGTCAACTGCGGTGATGTAGCTGATTGCCCAGTTCTTTCGCCCAGTATGGGGGGTCTACGTGGGTTCCTGCATTGAAGCGGGGACCCGCGTTTGCAGTAGGCGCTGAATGCCGTCTGCTGGCGCATCGGGAAGCACCCCGTCAAAGAGAGGACAGTGGGCGCGCACACCGCACCAGTTGCATAGCGGATTGTGTCGAGGCGCGAATTCCCCACGCTTCGCATCACGCTCAATCCGATCCCAAATATCTGACACTTCGTCTTCGAAGCGTTCAATGTCATCGGCCGTCGGATCAAATGTCAGGGTCTGACCCGCTTTGATGTAGACCAACTGGGTGCGCAACGGCATCCGATCGGTGAGTTTCAACAGCAGGGCGTAGAAGCGCATCTGGAACAGGGCCTCGTCTTGGAAACGGGGCGAAGGCGCCTTACCCGTTTTATAGTCGACCACACGCAACTCCCCAGCAGGGTTACGGTCAATGCGATCGATGAAGCCACGCAGGCGCACGCCGTCGTGAGTGTAAGCATCCACACGTTTCTCACGCGCAACTGGTTCTAGGCGCTGCGGATTTTCGAGTGTGAAATAACCGCGCACAACATCACGGGTCTCGTTGATCCATTGATCGAGCGCGGCCTCGTCGTCGAACATCGCAACAACATCATCTAAAGAGTCTCTTGTAGCAGCCCACTCTTGGTCGAAGAGTCCCATTGCCGTATCTTCATTTCGGTCCGCTTGAGCCACATCGAAAAGCTTCTCCAATACCGAATGCACCAGCGTGCCGGCAGCAGTTGCACGCGTGGGAGGTTCTTTGATGCGATCGACCACATGCAGGCGGAACTGCAACGGGCATTTCAAGTATTCCTTGGCTCGCGAAGCAGAAAGAGCGGGGTCGAAAGAACCTGAAATACGTGGGTTCGACTCGGTAGTGGCAGTCATAGGACAACGGTAACGCGAAACGTGTTCACCAGCAGATCTCACAGTGGGAGCTGTGGATAGCCGCGATAGACTTTCTGGGATGAATACACAGCCAGATACAACCGATAACTACGCACCGCTTGGCCAGCAGAATCGGCGTGGTCTCTTGGAAGAAGGTGATCGCGTTCAGGTTCGTGATCCAAAGGGGCGATTCCACCAAGTGATTTTGACGCACGGCGGAAAGTTCCAGTCGAACCGTGGTGAGTTTTTCCATGATGATCTCATCGGCAAACCCGATGGGCAGGTCATTACGACTGAAGAAGGTCGCCAGTTCCAGATTATGCGCCCGTTGATGGTCGACTACGTGATGTCGATGCCACGAGGTGCAGCGGTTGTGTATCCCAAGGATGCCGGAGTCATTACGCACATGGGCGATATTTTCCCCGGCTCAGTTGTCGTTGAAGCTGGTGCGGGGTCCGGCGCATTGTCGATGGCGTTGTTGAACGCGGTTGGTCCGACTGGGCGTCTGATCTCAGTTGAGCGTCGCGAAGAGTTCGCCGATATCGCACGAGGAAATGTCGAACTCTGGTTTGGTGCGCCGCATCCTGCGTGGGATTTGCGCGTCGGCGACTTAGCTACCGAATTGGAAGCGATGGACCCGGCCAGTGTTGACCGCGTAGTCCTGGACATGCTGGCGCCTTGGGAAAACCTTGATGCTGTTTCACACGCTCTGATCCCCGGTGGCGTGCTGGTCTGCTATGTCGCGACGGTTACGCAGCTGTCGCGTCTTATTGAAGACTTGCGTGCAAGCGAGAACTTTACGGATCCGATCACCTGGGAAGACATGCGTCGTGAATGGCACGTTGACGGTTTGGCTGTCCGTCCCGAGCATCGCATGGTTGCTCACACTGGTTTCCTGTTGGTTACGCGCCGTCTTGCTCCGGGAATTAACCCCCAAGAAAGGTCGCTTCGTCCCGCGAAGTCGTCTGAAGGTCTGGGTGGCCAGTGGGATGACGTTGATGAGTGGAATGAACAAAACGTTGGCGTTCGAACGGCATCTGAAAAGAAGTTGCGCAAGGTTCGTCGTGATGTGACGCGTCAGGCTGACCAGTGGGTTGAGGGAAGGATCAGCACAGATGAGTGATGACTTCCACGCAACTCGCATCGAAGAGATGCAACGCCTTGTTGTCTCTCTGGAAGCCAAGAATGAGCGCCTTGCCCAGGCACTATCCCAGGTTCGCGGACAGTTGGTGAAGGTGCAGTCTCAGCTCCTTGAAGTGAATCGTCCGCCACTCACGATGGCCGTGTTTGTATCCGCGGATGTGCCTTCGCGTCAGATTGAAGCGATCGTGAACGGTCGTCGTATGCGCCTCGCTGTTGCACCTGACCTTGATCTTTACTCGCTGTCGTATGGTCAGTGGGTGCGCGTCGACGACAAGATGGTCGCCGTTGCCGCTGACGGATTCTCGAGGTCTGGTTCAATTGCCTCGATTCTTGAGCTGGTGGGTGATGACCGCGTGCTGGTTGCAGGCGAAGCTGGCCAGGAGCATCTGCTGATGTTGGCAGGCCCTCTACGTCACGGTAATCTGCGTCTCGGCGACGCATTGATGGTGGATCTACGTAGCGGAATCGCGTTGGAAAAGATTGTGCGATCCGATGTCGAGCAGCTTCTCACCCCAGAAACTCCCGATACGACGTACGACGATATCGGTGGTTTGGATGCGCAGATTCGTCAGGTCCGCGACGCAATTGAGCTTCCCTTTAGTCATCCCGAGCTCTACCGCGAGTACGGTTTGCGTCCGCCCAAGGGCATCCTGCTCTACGGTCCGCCCGGATCGGGTAAGACGCTTATTGCAAAGGCAGTCGCAAATTCCCTGTCGGGTCGGACAAGTGGCGTGAAAACCTACTTCTTGTCAATCAAAGGTCCAGAGCTTCTGAACAAGTTTGTTGGTGAAACTGAGCGACACATTCGCGCGATCTTCGCGCGAGCCCGTTCACTTGCTGCTGGCAATATCCCGGTCGTCATTTTCTTTGACGAAATGGAAGCCCTATTCAGGACGCGTGGTACCGGTATCTCATCGGACGTAGAAACGATGATCGTTCCCCAGCTTCTTGCGGAAATGGACGGTGTCGAGGCCCTGGATAACGTCATCATCATCGGCGCCTCGAACCGTGCTGACATGATCGATCCTGCCGTCCTTCGCCCCGGCCGACTGGACGTGCGCATTCGCGTGGATCGGCCCGATCGCGCGGGGGCCCGCGACATCTTTTTGAAGCACTTGAACACTGACGTGCCACTTCGTGATGATGAAATCGGCGTCGGCATGACGCTCGGCCAGGCACTCGGAAACATGGTCGACCAGGCACTTGACGTCTTATTCCGCGAAGATGAAACGACTGCGCTCTTTGACGTCGTGCTGGCATCTGGACGCACGAAACGCATTCACCTTGGGGATATCGTCTCTGGTGCCATGATCGCCGGAATCGTTGAACGCGCAAAGAAACATGCGATCAAAGACTCGCTAACAGGCGGGGGATATGGCCTGTCGGCGAAGCACCTGCTTGCCGGTGTTAAAGAAGAAATGGGCGAGTCTATTGAACTCGCAGTCTCTTCGTCTCCCGACGACTGGGCGCGCACCATTGGTCTGCGTGAAGAAATCGCATCGATCGTTGCCTTGGAGGCCTGAGATGACCCACGTGATTGGAACCGAAACCGAGTACGGCGTCTATCGCCCGGGTGATGCATGGGCGAACCCCATTGCACTTTCGTCGCAGGCGGTTCGTCTCTACGCTGAGATTTCTCGCAATGGGACGCCGGCACAGGGGGCTGCACCCGTTCGCTGGGACTATCGGGCTGAGGATCCGCTCAACGATATGCGCGGTATCCGCTTGTCACGTGCGGCCGCCGACCCCTCGTTGCTGACGGACGATCCATATCACTTGGCGCCGTCGGGTGGTAGTGAGCAGATTGAACGCCCAACTCCAGAAGAAATGGCTTTGCCTGCACAGACCACCGCGGTTTTGACGAACGGTGCACGCCTGTATGTCGACCACGCTCATCCGGAGTATTCCGCTCCAGAAGCGTTGGGTGCCCTTGAAGCCACCCTCTATGACCGCGCCGGCGAGGTGATCGCCCGCCGGATTATTGAAGAATCGCTCAAGGGCGAAGAGGGTCCTATCGTCCTGGTGAAGAACAATACGGACGGTAAGGGCGCCGCCTACGGAACTCACGAGAACTACCAGATCACCCGCAGTGTTGACTTCGACGATGTGGTTCGTGGACTGACTCCGTTTTTTGTTGCTCGACCGGTCATGTGCGGTGCTGGACGCGTGGGTCTTGGACAGAAGTCTCAAGTTCCAGGGTTCCAGATCTCTCAGCGAGCTGACTTCGTCGAAAACGAAGTGGGCTTGGAAACCACCTTTAATCGCCCGATCATTAATACGCGCGACGAACCGCACGCGAATCCGGCACACTACCGGCGTCTGCACGTCATCGGTGGCGACGGCAATATGTTCGATGTCTCAATCCTTTTGAAGCTTGGCGCAACATCGCTGGTCTTGTGGGCAATCGAGCAGGGGATTGGGCTGGAGTGGGAAGCCCTCGCGCTCGATGACGCCGTGCAGGAAACATGGAACCTTAGCCACCACCCGAATCTTGATTACAAGATGAACACGGCTGGTGGACGCGCATACACGGGACCTGAATTGCTTCAGGTGTATTTGGATCTCGTTCTTGCAACCTTCGACCGAATGGGCATCAGCCCCGAAGGTGAAGACCACGCGATTCTGACCCTCTGGCAGGACGTCCTTGATCGTATGCGCGCTGATATATTCTCTGTTTCCACTGAAGTTGAATGGATCGGAAAGTACCAGCTGTTGGGTCGAAAAAAGGATCGTCTGGGAGTTGAGTGGAACGACCCCCGTTTGACGGCGATGGACTTGCAGTGGGCTGATCTTCGCCCGGAGTACTCGCTTGCTTTGAAGCTGGGTAAAGCCGGACGCATCAAGAGACTCTTTAGTGACCAGCAGGTTGAAGATGCAGCCTCTCAGCCTCCGACAACGACCCGCGCCTTTGCCCGCGGTCACGCTGTGGCGTCACGTCCAGACTTGGTGAAAGCCTCGTGGACGTCCCTCGTCATTGATCCGGGGCAGGGGAATCTTATCCGCTATCCGATTGCGGATACTGCGCAAACACGTAGCCCCGTGGAATGATCCGCACCGGTGGAATAATTTCACATCGTAAAGAAACACAGGTTTAGGAGATACGAATGGATATCCGTCAACTGTTTAGTCCTTCGGGGGACAACGACGAATTCGACGATACCGAGGCTGCTGGCCAGGTCCACGCCCAGACTCAGTCGATTGATGATCTGCTCGACGAAATCGACTCTGTGCTTGAAACGAATGCAGAAGCGTTCGTTCAGGGCTTCGTCCAGAAGGGTGGCCAGTGAAGTGAGGCGTCGCGTAGTCGGCATCGAAACTGAATATGGCCTGATGAGCGCCGCACCGCCCGGGGTTCCAGCAATGGACGCCGACATGGCTGCACGCAAGCTCTTTGAACCGTTGCTACATCGGGGACGATCATCGAATCTCTTCTTACGCAACGGTGGCAGGCTCTACCTTGATGTTGGCTCGCACCCCGAATATGCGACTGCTGAATGCGATCGCCTAGAAGACCTGTTGAACCAGGATCGCGCAGGCTCATTGATGCTCGCGATGCTGGTAGCTGATGCTGATCGGTCACTTGAAAAAGAGGGGAGCGCTGAGCGTCTGCACCTGTTCCGCAATAACGTCGACTCGCAGGGAAACTCGTGCGGTTGCCATGAAAACTACCTTCTGCACCGTCGTCGTGATTTCCGTCAGGTCGCAGATGCTCTAGTTTCATTCTTTATCACTCGCCAGATTCTGGTGGGCAACGGTCTGATTCGACGTAATGCCTCCGGTGCGACGCTCGCTTTCTCCCAGCGCGCTGAGCAGATGTGGGATGCCGTTTCATCCGCAACAACGCGTTCACGCCCGATCATCAACACCCGTGACGAACCGTTGGCAGATTCCGGTTCATACCGTCGTATGCATGTGATCGTTGGCGATACGAACGTTGCCGAGCCAACGACTGCGCTCAAGGTGGGGGCCACCGAGATGCTTCTTCAAGCAGTTGAAGACGGCTTGCATATCGAAGACCTGGCGATGGCTGACCCCATGCGGTCCATCCGCGAGATTTCCATTGATTTGACCGGTGGAACTGAAGTCGAACTTGCCGATGGTCGTCGCTGGACTCCCGTCCAAATCCAGCGTGAGATTCGCGAACGTGTCTTGGGCACAATCGACACCGCAGAGCTTGACGATACGCATCGCTATGTTCTTGATCTCTGGGAACGCGGTTTGAACGCGATCGAATCCGGCGATTGGTCTCCGATCGACACCGAACTCGATATCGCTATCAAAGCCAAGCTCTTCTCGTCCTACGTTTCAAAGGCAGGGACGAACCTTGCAGATCCGCGTGTGGCTCGTTTGGATTTGAGCTACCACGACATTACCGGCAGCTCCCTGCTTGACCGTATGGAGGCGTCCGGCCTCGTGAGACGACTAACGAAGCGCGAAAGTGTGCAGGCGGCCGTGAATACCCCGCCTGCGACCACCCGCGCTCATCTACGAGGCCGCATCATCGGCGCTGCCGAAGATGCACGCGTTGACCTGAGTGTTGACTGGGTTCACGTGCGCGTTGACGACTTGTCGGCTTCCCCGCTTTCACTGCAGGATCCTCTGGCCAATGAAGATCCGCGCGTGGATGAGCTCATTGGAAAGATCGCGTCCTGGTCACCGGTGCTTCCCGCATGAGCATGATTGATCTTTTCACACCCTCGCATAGGCATGGTCTGCGCAATCTAATCATTGCGTTGCTTGCCATCGTCGTGGTTGCTGGCATCGCAATCGTCGCCGTAGTACACGCGACCCACAACGAGTCGGGCTCATCGAACGTGCAGAGCATCAGAGGCCCCCTTGACTCCGTGTCAGTCTCGGGTCGTATTGGCGCGATCCCTGTTGTGACCATGGGACAGCCAGTGACGGTGAATCTCGCAAAAGCCAAGGTTCTTGAGACCGGAACTGGGCGGGAAATTACGAAGGATTCACCGATTCTGCTGGCTATCACCTCGTTCGACGGTAAAACAGGCGAGAACCTGTCCGCGGATGGGCGCCCCGACCTTGTTGTCGGATCCGCAGACCAAGCAACCTTGAACGATGCTCTTCTTGACATTGTCGTTGGACTTCACGAGGGATCACGAGTCCTTGTCGCCCATCCGTTGGCTTCGTCCCAGGGTGAGGCCGCGAAGGCGAGCGATCAGGACACTGAGCTTCTCGTGATTGATATTTTGTATTCGATCGCGAATGGTAGTGAAGACACCGGTGAATCCTCTGGGGTCCTGTCTGTGAAGATGACCGACGAAGGCCCTGTGATCGAACATGGAAGCGATGTTCCCACGGACGTGACAACCCAGATCCTAATCAAAGGTGAAGGACAGCAGGTCACATCGAGCGATCAGATTGTGGTTCAGTACGCCGCAGTGGGATGGAACGACGGCGTTGTTCGAGCATCGACATGGCAGACGGGCAAGCCAGAGGTCGTCTCAATGCTCACCGCGATGACCGGCTTGAAGCAGACTCTTGTTGATCAACGTGTGGGATCGCGACTGGCGATTTCCATTCCGCCCGATCTGGCGAACGGTGACGACACTTTGTGCATCGTCATCGATATTCTGGGCACTGAACCAGCTTCCGATAATGCGTCTCAGTCGGATGCTTCAGCCGAGCATACGGGCGTAGCTCCGTCAGATTAACCGGAGTCTTCTTCCGACGCGCAGAGCACCGCCGAAGAGTAAGCGGAGCGAAATACAGTCCGAATACCGCTAACGTAAGTGACAGCCAGTCAGCCAGTAGTTCTCCCACACATGCTTTGCATGCACACGGCAGGACTGTCCTAAGGTAGTGAAGAGACCTCGACGAAGAAGGATAAACATGAGCGTCGCACTGAGAATTATCCCGTGCCTTGATGTGAATGCTGGGCGCGTCGTGAAGGGCGTGAATTTTCAGAATCTGCGCGATGCTGGAGACCCTGTTGAGTTGGCTAAGCGCTACGGGGCTGAAGGGGCTGACGAAATAACTTTCCTTGATGTGAGTGCGTCGACTGAGAACCGTGGCACGATGCTTGACGTCGTGTCGGCCACGGCGGAACAGGTGTTTGTTCCTTTGACCGTTGGCGGTGGAGTTCGGACTGGCCAAGACGTGGCGACACTACTCAAAGCGGGCGCTGACAAAGTTGGAATGAACACCGCTGCAATCGGCAACCCTGACGTGATTTCCGAGGTTGCGGATCGTTTCGGTAATCAGGTTTTGGTCCTGTCCGTTGACGCTCGGCGTTGCCCGCCCGGCGTTGAAACATCTTCGGGCTTTGAAGTGACCACTCACGGTGGAAAGCGGTCGACCGGTATTGATGCGCTCGAATGGGCGATGGATGCCGAGCGCCGTGGTGTGGGTGAAATTCTGCTGAACTCAATGGATGCGGATGGGGTGAAGCAGGGCTTCGATATCGAGCTACTGAATCTCGTGAAAGAACGCGTGCACGTGCCGATTATTGCTTCGGGTGGCGCCGGAACGGTTGAGCATTTCGTTGAGGCTGCTCGCGCGGGAAGCGACGCGATTTTGGCGGCGTCCGTGTTCCACTTCGGTGAAGTAGCGATTCGCGACGTGAAGATGGCATTGGATCAGGCCGGTTTCCCCGTTCGCATGTGATACACCACGGCCTTGCACGGTCACTTGTGAAAGACTGGAGCCATGCTCAGATGGCTTACCGCAGGTGAATCACACGGTCCGGCTTTGATCGCTGTCATTGATGGTGTTCCAGCCGGTCTTCGTATCGAATCTGACGATTTTGTTCGGGCTCTAGCCCGTCGTCGTCTTGGCTATGGGCGTGGGGCACGCCAGTCTTTTGAGAAGGACGTCGTGCGTATCGTCGGCGGTGTCCGTCATGGTATGTCGACGGGTGCTCCGATTGCGATTGAGATTGCGAACTCAGAATGGCCCAAATGGGAAGTTGTGATGAGCTCCGATCCAGTTGCCCCAGATCTTCTGCTGATTGATGCCGGTACTGGCGACGAACGTGAGATTGCGCGGAACAAGAAGCTGACTCGCCCGCGTCCAGGTCATGCGGATCTTCCAGGAATGCTGTCGTACGGTTTTGATGATGCCAGACCAATTCTGGAGCGTGCGAGTGCGCGTGAGACCGCCGCTCGTGTGGCGCTCGGTTGCGTTGCCGAGGCGATTTTGGACCAGGTGGCCGGTATTCGTCTGGTCAGCCATGTTGTGCAGGTGGGAACGCAGATCGCAACTGATCCTCATCTTCCGACTCCGGATGATGAGGGTGCTCTGAACGAATCTCGCATGCGTACCCTTGATACCGAGCTTGACCAGCGTTTCGTTGATGTCGTCGACGAAACGAAGAGGGCCGGGGACACCATCGGCGGTGTCGTCGAAGTGATTGCGTGGAACGTGCCCATTGGTTTGGGAACACACGTGAATGCCCAGCGTCGTTTGGATACGAAGGTTGCGGCTGCGCTGATGTCGATCCAGTCTGTCAAAGGTGTTGAGATCGGTGATGGTTTTGCTCAGGCGGCGTTGCGGGGCAGTGTTGCTCACGATGAGATCGTGAAGGGTGACGACGGGCATCTGCGTCGTACGTCAAATCGTGCCGGTGGTATCGAAGGTGGTACCTCGAATGGTCAGCCGATTGTTGCTCGTGCTGCGTTCAAGCCGATTTCTACGGTTCCGCGTGCTCTTCGTAGCGTGGATCTTGCGACGGGTGAAGAGTCCGTCGGCTTGCATCAGCGTTCTGATACCTGTCAGGTTGTTCCCGGTGCTGTCATTGCGCAAGCTGAGCTCGCGCTTGTGCTGGCCGATGTTCTCGATGGCCACGCCGGAGGAACGTCGGTAGAGGAAATGCGTCGCAATCTTGGCGCATATATCGTGTCAATTCGGGAGCGTGCATGAGTGTCTCTTCACCTTCATCGATTCGACTGCATCTTCCGCTTGTTTTTGTTGGATTGCCCGGCGCGGGTAAGTCGAAGGTTGGGCGCCTTGTTGCCGCCCAGCTTGGGGTTTCCCACGTGGATACTGATGACCTCATCGAAAAGAGCGCAGGTAAGTCGATTTCGCAGATTTTTATGGACGAGGCCGAGCAGGGTTTTCGTCAGCGTGAGATTCGCGCGGTGCATCAGGCTGTGCAGATGGGTGGGGTGATCTCGTTAGGCGGTGGTGCTGTGACATCTGAAGAGGTTCGCGATGCCCTGCGTGATGTCTGTGTCGTCCATATTCATGTAGAACATGATGAGTTAGTGCGTCGGGTGACGAAGAAGGCTCACCGCCCTTTGCTTCGTGAAGATCCTGATGGGATGCTCCGCCAACTGCGTCGCGAACGTTTGCCACTCTACGAGGAAGTAGAGACGATTCGGCTTGAGTCTGACGATGGGCCTGCTTCAGAGGTTGCCGATCGCGTGGTGGATTTGGTGGATCTTGGATGGAAACGGATTCACGTTGGGGGAGATGCTCCCTACGACGTGTGTGTTGGTCACTCGATTCCAGTCAGCGCGATTGTAGGAGCATTGCGATCCGATGCTTCGAAGGTACTGATTGTCCACGCCCAGCCTCTTGTGACGAAAGCACGCGAGGTCGCAAACGGTCTTGAAACGATGGGCTTTGAGGTGGGTATTGCTACGCACCCCGATGGTGAGGCGGGCAAGAGCCTCGACGTCGTTGCACGTCTCTGGGATGAAGCTGGGCGCATGAAGCTCGGCCGAGCAGATGCTGTTATTGCCATTGGTGGTGGTGCAACAACTGATATGGCGGGTTTTGTTGCAGCAACGTGGCTACGTGGGATCGGTTTGATTAATATTCCGACGACCTTACTAGCCATGGTGGATGCTGCAGTTGGTGGAAAGACGGGAATCAACTCATCAGCGGGCAAGAATCTGATTGGCTGCTTCCACCCGCCGTTGCGCGTGATCGCAGACCTCGATTATCTGTCCTCGTTGCCGGAAAAAGACTTCGTAGCTGGTCTCGGCGAAGTTGTGAAGTGCGGATTCATTCGCGATACGGAAATTCTTCGCATTATCGAAGGAACCGACACGAACCTCCTGAGCGATCCGCGCTCCAGCCAGATTCGAGAGCTGATCGAACGTGCTATCGCAGTGAAAGCGGATGTTGTTTCAGCTGACTTGAAAGAATCGGGATTGCGCGAAATCCTCAACTATGGGCACACGCTGGCTCATGCGATTGAAAAGTGCGAGAACTTTTCGTGGCGTCATGGTGAAGCGGTCGGCGTCGGATGCGTGTTTGCCGCACACCTCGGCGTTGTTCGTGGACTTCTGACAGATGCCGACGTTGAACGTCATGTCAGTGCATTCTCACGAGTTGGCTTGCCGGTTACCTATTCCGGTACGTCCTTCGATGAATTGCTGGACGTCATGCTCTCAGATAAAAAGGTGCGAGCAGGTCAGCTCCGTTTCGTTTTGCTTGATGGCATTGGAAATGCGGCGACCTATCGGATATCGCCTGATGAAGCCAGGCAGACAGCTGCGCGTTTGGGGATCGCATGACAATCGAGTGTGTTGATACTTCTGTGGCGGGCACTATCCGTGATAGAGATTCATCTGGGGTCCCCGGCCTCGTCCTTGTGGGAGTTTCCGGTGCGGGAAAGACAGCGGTTGGCCACGCCATTGCTTCGCTGACCGGAATGCACCTGGTTGAAACTGACGACCTTGTTGAATGCCAGAGCGGCAAAAGCGTTGCACAACTGATCATCGGAGGCACAGGGGATGTGGAGCAGGTGCGAGCAGAATGTGCGCTTCGGGCGCTCGGTAGCGCAGGTGCAATCGTCACAGTTGGTGCCTCGCAAATTGAGAACGAGGCCGTGGCCAGCAAGCTTCAACGCTTAAACGATCAGGGGGCCACAATCGTTGAGCTCTATGCCGACGTGAGTGAAGTGGCTCGACGCGAGGGACTGAATAAACCGCGTTCGGTTGGCCTGGGTGCACCACGGGCAATGCTCAGGCTGATGATTGCAAACCTGCATGAAAAATACTCAGAGATCGCTAATGTGTTAGTTGATACACGCGGTAAAACCGTCGATGAGGTTAGTAGAACCGTTATCGAACAGTGTAAAATCGCCTTGATTTCTTGAAAAACCAAAGTGAGGTATATCTGTGGCAACGACGAATGATCTGAAGAACGGCACAGTCATGGTCATCGACGGCCAGCTGTGGCAGGTCGTTGAATTCCAGCACGTCAAGCCGGGTAAAGGCCCCGCATTCGTGCGCACCAAGATCAAGAACGTGATGAGTGGCAAGATCGTCGACAAGACCTTCAACGCCGGTCTCAAGATCGAAACCGCAACCGTTGACCGTCGCGACATGACGTACCTGTACCAGGACGGCACCGACTATGTTTTCATGGACGAAAAGACCTACGAGCAGATCAACGTTCCCGAAGAGATCGTTGGCGATGCCCGTAACTTCATGATCGACAACCAGTCCGTCATCGTTTCCCAGCACGATGGCACTGTCCTGTTCGTTGAACTCCCGGCTACTGTTGTCCTGACCATCACGCACACCGAACCCGGTCTGCAGGGCGACCGTTCCTCGGCAGGCACCAAGCCCGCAACGCTTGAAACCGGCTACGAGATCCAGGTCCCGCTCTACATGGAAGAAGGCACTCGCATCAAGGTTGACACCCGCGATGGTTCTTTCTCGGGACGTGTCAACGACTGATGTCCAAGGCATTTCGTTTCACTTCACGAACGAAAGCTCGCAAGCGCGCTGCTGACGTCGTTTTTGAAGCAGATCAGCGAGGCATGGGGCGTAACCCCGACGTCTTGCGCGATCTTTTGCGTCAGCGCAAAGTGATCACGGCAGCAGAAACCCCGCTTCCGGAATATTCGATTCAAGCAATCGAAGGTGTCGCTGATAACCTGCGTCGCATTGATGATTTGATCGAAAAGCACGCGAACGTAGCGGGCCTTGATCGAATCGCCGGTGTTGACCTGGCGGTTATGCGCGTTGGCGTGTGGGAAATGCTGGACAACGACGATGTTGCGAACATCATCGCGATCGATGAAGCAATTGCAATTGTGAAGTCGATTTCTGGTGACGGGGCTCCGCAGTTCGTCAATGCTGTTCTTGACGCGATTCGACGTGAACTCGAGGCATCCCCGTGGTCGCGTCGTAGTCGTGACAATGACGCTGACGTGTCGGCTCCCGGTGATGATGCGTCCAGCCTGGCAGGCTCAGATGAGGCTAGCTCCCCTCAGACGCAAGATTTGAGTGTCGATGAGCTTGAAGAGCTTGACGAGTTGCTCGACGAATACTGAGCAGGTTGGCTTGTAGTGGCGGATCGTAGCAAAAGCTATGGTCCGCCACTTGCTTTCTGTACTTATTAACCTTGATGAAAAGTGTTAATGTGACAGTGATATTTGTTGAGTGTTAACGACTGTCAAAGATGAGGAGTCGTCACTATGCCCATGAAGGGGATTAACCGACTGACACTGCGTGAGCAGGTGTGGACGACGCTGCGCTCGGAGATCCTTGAGGGCAACTTGCCAGCTGGTTCACGTCTGGGTGAGGTCGATCTTGCCGAACAACTGAACGTGAGTCGTGGCACCGTTCGCGAGGCGCTACGTAAGCTCCAGCAGTCTGGTCTTGTCGAAGGTGAAGACCGCATTGGTTTGCGCGTCGCTCAATTTACTCCCAAGCAACTTCGTGAGCTCTTTGCTGTACGCGCAGCTCTAGAGGGACTGGCGGCGTCGACGATCGTAACCCGGGGGCGAGGAAGCGAAGTCGCTGATCTCCTTGAAAAGAATCTCCCTGCGGGGGCGGACGGCAAGAGTGTCATGGAAGTTCTGGATGAAGACCTTGGTTTCCATCAGATTCTGTGTCACGAATCCGGCAATGAAGTGCTGTTGGAGATGTGGAACGACTTGCAGGACCGGATGCGCGTTGCAATCATGTCTGACGCATCTGCGCAACGCGCTGAGCTGATGAGCGGTGTTTATCATCAACCGATCGTTGACGCCCTTCGCGCCGGAAATCCCGAAACGGCACGCGAGACTCTGAATGAGCACATGCGCTATGCGGGTGAGGTTTGGGCAGTGAACAGGGAAAAACAAGAGTCGCGAGTCGACGAAGCCTAGTTCAATCGCATTTTTTCAAGGGCGACACGTCTCCTAAAAAAGGGGAGTGTCGCCCTTTGTTTTCGAAGCTCGTCAACGTTTAGATTGCCGAACCAAAGTGATTGACAGTAGATAGTTAACGGTCTACTGTTAACAATAAGTCAGCAATGGTGTTGACAATCACAAAGAGGTGGAGAAAACGCGAGCTATGACGGTCACGGTTGAAGACCACACGATTATGCATGGCCTCGGTGCTGGCGTTTCGCAGGTTGTTGCCCGCGAGGGTGGTGCGCGCGTCCGCCAGATCGGCATCCAGGATCAGTTCGGTCAAAGCGCAACCTACGAGGAGCTCCTCGAAATGAATGGCATCACCGTTGACGGCATCGTGGAAGCAGTCCATGAGCTGAATGCCTGAGCCACCCCCATCATCCAGCCCGATTCCCCCTCTCATTGCTTCTCCAGCCCGGTGTGAATAGGGGAGTCGGGCTGGTGTGCTGTGGAAGAAAACCACCTGCTTGCTCGGCAAACATCGGTGATGATCAGCACGCCGTCACCTAGACAGATCTGCGGGGTAGAGCACTACACTTGTAGGCGAAGCGTTCCTTTAAATTCCGTCCTGTGAGGCGGGGAAGGAGATTCACTGATGGGATCAGTGCACCCACACGCAGAGCGGGGCAGCTCTGCACGGCAGGTTTTAGATGCCGATGACATTGCCCGTTCACTCACGCGAATCGCGTTTGAGATTATTGAAAGAAATGGCGAAGAGCAGACGCTGGTCGTCGCGGGAATCCCGACTCGTGGCGCGACCCTTTCCAAGCGCGTAGTCGAAAAGATCAACGAGGTCGGTGGCAGGCGCGCGCAACTTGCCATCATCGACACGACAATGTTCCGGGATGACCTTTCCTCTCAGCCCCTTCGCGAGCCTAAGGAATCATTTGTGCCGGCCGATGGCATCGACGGACGTACCGTCATTCTGGTCGACGATGTACTGTACACGGGACGCACCATCAAGGCTGCTCTCGATGCACTGACATCGATCGGCCGTCCGAAGGCAGTCCAACTCGCAGTTCTCGTTGACCGGGGCCACCGTGAACTGCCTATTCGCCCCGACTACGTGGGCAAGAATCTCCCCACCGCTCGTGATGAGTCAGTGTCTATTTGGCTGAATGAAACTGATGGCGAAGACTGCGTTCTGATTGAGAGGAACAACTGATGTCCTTGAACCACCTCATTTCCATTCGTGACCTCGAATATCGTGATGCCCTCTTGCTTCTCGACACGGCTGAACAGATGGCGGCAACGCAGTCACGTCGAGTGAAGAAACTACCAACACTTCACGGTCGCACTGTTGTCAATCTGTTCTTCGAGGATTCAACCCGTACACGTCTGTCGTTTGAGGCTGCTGCAAAGCGCCTCTCGGCAGACGTTATTAATTTCTCCGCTAAAGGATCGTCGGTCTCCAAAGGCGAATCGCTCAAAGACACGGCTCTCACCCTCCAAGCCATGGGCGCCGACGCGGTGGTTGTCCGCCACTCTTCTTCCGGAGCGGCTCACCGCCTTGCACACGCTGGTTGGATGAACCTGCCGGTGCTGAACGCGGGCGATGGTACTCACCAGCACCCGACTCAGGCGCTCCTTGATGCCATGACCCTGCGTCGCCACTACAAACGCAACCCCTCAGACCCCGACGTTGAACCGCTGGCACCGGGCACCGATCTCAAAGGCGCGCGCGTCGTAATCGTCGGCGATGTTCTCCACTCGCGAGTTGCGAGGTCCAACGTTGATCTTCTGACTCTGCTGGGCGCCCACGTCACGTTGGTCGCGCCTCCTACGTTGCTTCCCGTGGGCGTTGAAAACTGGACCTGCGATATCGAATACGACTTCGATAAGGCTCTCGCCACTGACCTCGACGCCGTGATGATGCTACGCGTCCAGCGCGAGCGCATGAGCACTGCCGGTGGCGGATTCTTCCCGTCACCGGGCGAATATCACACCGCATACGGCCTCGATAATCAGCGTTTCAACGCTCTCAACCCCGAATGCATCGTGATGCACCCCGGCCCGATGAACCGAGGCCTTGAAATGAGCGCGGAGGCAGCTGACTCAAAGCGCTCCGTTGTCGTCGAACAAGTTTCCAATGGCGTCAGCGTTCGTATGGCTGCCCTTTACCTGCTTCTTGCCGCGGAAGGAAACAATAATGACTGAAAACACCTCGAAAACTTGGTTCATTTCCGGCGCATCGATTCTGGGAGAGCAATCCAGCGACATCTTGGTCCGTGATGGCGTCATTGTTGCTATCGGTGACGAAGCAAAGGAGGATGCCGCCAATGCCCGGCATATTGATGCCGACGGTCTGATCGCGCTTCCCGGCCTCGTCGATATGCACACGCACCTGCGTGAACCCGGGCGCGAAGACGCTGAAACAATCGAAACCGGCACGCGTGCTGCGGCAGTGGGTGGCTACACAGCCGTTCACGCGATGGCGAATACGACCCCGGTTGCCGATAGTGCATCGGTTGTCGATCAGGTGTGGCAGATCGGTCACGACCTGGGATGGGTTGATGTTCGCCCGGTCGGTGCCGTGACTCAAGGCCTCGCTGGCAAACACCTGTCGTCGATGGGTGCGATGGCACATTCCCGCTCTCAGGTGCGCGTCTTTTCTGATGATGGCAAGTGCGTGTCGGATCCGGTTCTCATGCGTCGTGCCCTCGAATATGTGAAGACCTTCGGTGGTGTCGTTGCTCAACACTCGCAGGATCCGGAGTTGACTGATGGTGCGCAGATGAATGAATCGCCACTGTCTGGCGAACTTGGTTTGGCCGGTTGGCCTCCCGTCGCTGAAGAGGCGATCATCGCCCGTGACATTTTGCTGGCAAAGCACGTCGGTTCGCGCCTCCACGTGTGCCACCTTTCGACTGCTGGATCGGTAGATCTGATCCGCTGGGGCAAGCGCATGGGCGTTGACGTGACGGCAGAAGTAACTCCTCACCACCTGCTCCTCACTGAGGAAATGGCCGCGACTTACGATCCGCTCTACAAGGTCAACCCGCCACTTCGCACTCGCGAAGACGTGGAGGCAGTCCGCGAGGGCCTCGCCGATGGCACGATCGACGTTGTGGGAACCGACCATGCTCCGCATCCGCTGGAAGACAAGGACTGTGAGTGGCAGGCGGGCGCGTTCGGCATGACCGGCCTGGAAACTGCATTGCCGATCCTGATCGAAACGATGGTGAAAACCGGCCGCATGACGTGGGCCGACATTGCTCGAGTGATGTCGATAACGCCTGCGCAGATCGGCAAGGTTGCCACTCAAGGACAGGGCCTTGTGGTGGGCGCTCTGGCCAATATCACGCTGGTTGATCCGAGCGTGCGCCGGAAAGTGGATCCCGCCCAGCAGTTCACGCGCTCAACCAATTCGCCGTACCGCGGGATGGAGTTGCCCGGCCAGGTTCTGTACACGCTGTACGCCGGTGAGGCAACCGTGCTGAGTGGAATGCCGATTGAAAAGGCGGACCGGCAATGATCCAATCAGAACTCGCACTGCTCGTCCTTGAAGATGGCACGGTATTCCCCGGATGCGCCTGGGGCAAACGCGGTCGCACACTGGGTGAGATTGTCTTTTCCACAGGCATGACCGGATATCAAGAGACACTCACCGATCCTTCATATCACCGCCAGATCGTCGTGATGACGGCACCTCACATCGGTAATACCGGTGTTAACGATGAAGATCCTGAATCCAAGCAGATCTGGGTTGCCGGCTTCGTTGTGCGTGAGCCTGCACGTCGAGCATCAAACTGGCGATCGAAGCGCACCCTTGATGAAGAGCTCATTGAGCAGGGGATCGTGGGAATCAGTGGTGTTGATACTCGCGCTATCACGCGCCACATTCGCTCACACGGCGCGATGCGCGCTGGAATCTTCTCCGGTGGTGCGCTTCCCGCAGGCGCTGAGCACCTGAATAACCAGGTGCGCGAGGCTCTGGTACGTATTGTCGTGGATCAACCGATGATGGCCGGCGCAGCCTTAGCATCCGAGGTCTCGACAAAAGACACCTACGTTATTAAAGGCGAAGGCGAACCGGTATGTCGTGTGGTGGCCGTGGATTTGGGCATCAAATCGCGCACACCGGAGCAGCTTGCGCAAAGAGGGGTCGAGGTTCATGTTGTGCCCAATACCGTGAGCTTCGCGGATATTCAGGCTCTGAACCCCGATGGAGTTTTCTTCTCGAATGGGCCGGGTGACCCCGCGTCTGCTGACCTGGAGATTGAGCTATTACGTGCAGTCCTAGATGCTGGGCTCCCGTACTTCGGCATTTGCTTCGGACACCAGCTGTTCGGTCGCGCTCTGGGGTATGGAACCTACAAGCTCGAATTCGGCCACCGCGGTGTCAACCAGCCGGTGAAGGATCTGGAGACCGGTCGCGTTGAAATCACCGCCCACAACCACGGTTTCGCAGTGGACGCCCCTGTTGGGGCTCCCTCGGTCGCACCGTTCGAGGATGGCCGCTATGGAAAGGTCGAAGTCAGCCACATTGGTCTAAACGATGGGGTTGTGGAAGGCCTACGGGCATGTGATATCCCCGCTTTCTCGGTTCAATACCACCCCGAAGCGGCAGCTGGTCCTCACGATGGTGAGCACCTCTTTGATCGTTTTGTATCCATGATTCTGGCTTCGAAGGAGGCGAACTGATGCCTAAGCGCCAAGATTTGCAGTCCGTCCTTGTTATCGGGTCCGGTCCGATCGTTATTGGTCAAGCGTGCGAATTCGACTATTCGGGTACGCAAGCATGCCGTGTTCTCAAAGAAGAAGGCCTGCGCGTTATCCTCGTGAACTCCAACCCGGCCACGATTATGACCGACCCGGAGATCGCCGACGCCACGTACGTTGAACCGATTACCCCCGAAGTCGTTGCGTCGATTATCGAAAAGGAACGGCCGGACGCTCTGCTTCCGACGCTGGGTGGTCAAACTGCACTGAACACTGCAGTTGCGCTGAACGAAGCTGGCATTCTCGAAAAGTACAACGTTGAGCTGATCGGCGCGTCCATCGAGGCGATTAACGCGGGCGAAGACCGTGAGATCTTCAAGGAGATCGTTGAGACGTGTGGCGCCGAAGTCGCACGTTCCTATATCGCTCACACGATGGAAGAATGCCACGAAGCGGCAGCTCAACTGGGCTACCCGCTGGTCGTACGTCCCTCGTTCACGATGGGCGGGTTAGGTTCAGGCTTCGCCTATACCCCCGAAGATCTCGAACGCATCGCAGGCCAGGGACTCGCGGCGTCGATCACCACCGAGGTTTTGCTCGAAGAATCCATCCTCGGGTGGAAGGAATACGAGCTCGAGCTCATGCGAGACAAGGCGGATAACGTCGTTGTCGTCTGTTCGATCGAAAACATTGACCCGGTGGGTGTTCACACGGGCGACTCGGTGACCGTTGCACCCGCATTGACGCTCACCGACCGCGAGTTGCAGCGCCTGCGCGATATCGGCATTGCAGTGATCCGTAAGGTCGGTGTGGATACTGGTGGCTGTAATATCCAGTTTGCTCTGGATCCGAAGACCGGTCGCATCATCGTCATCGAAATGAACCCGCGTGTATCGCGTTCATCCGCACTGGCATCCAAGGCGACGGGCTTCCCGATTGCGAAGATCGCAGCGCGCCTCGCCACCGGTTACACGCTCGACGAAATCCCGAACGACATCACGGGCTCCACGCCTGCCTCTTTCGAGCCCACGCTGGACTACGTCGTGGTGAAGGTTCCGCGATTCACCTTCGAAAAGTTCCCGGAAGCTGACCCCACGCTGTCGACCTCAATGAAAGCAGTCGGCGAGGCCATGGCAATCGGGCGCAACTTCACGGAGGCGTTTCAAAAAGCGTTGCGCTCCATCGACAAGTCGGGAGTTCAATTCTCGTGGGCGCGGCCTCGTCCCACCACAGAAGAGACAAAAGCACTTGTCGCTCAGGCTGCACGAGGCACCGAACAGCGCTTTGTGCAGGTCATGGACGCAATCCGTGGAGGTGCGACGCTCGACGAGCTCTTCGAGTCGACGAAGATCGACCCCTGGTTCCTTGACCAGTTCTACTTGCTTGACGAGATTGCTCGTGAAATCGCTCAAGCTCCCGCGCTCAACCGCGAGGTACTGAGTCTTGCGAAACGTCACGGCTTCTCCGACCGTCAGATTGGTGATATTCGAGGCCTGTCGGAGACGAGCGTGCGAGAAGTACGAGGTGCTTTCGAGATTCACCCCGTCTTCAAGACGGTGGATACATGCTCGGCAGAGTTTGCGGCGAAGACTCCGTACCACTACTCGAGCTACGACTTCGAGAACGAGGTTGCGCCCCGCGAGCGCGAAGCAGTCATCATTCTGGGCGCTGGGCCGAATCGTATCGGTCAGGGCATTGAGTTCGATTATTCGTGCGTGCACGCAGCGATGAGCCTGCGCGAGCGCTACGACACGATCATGGTGAACTGCAACCCAGAAACCGTGTCGACTGACTACGACATTTCAGATCGCCTCTACTTTGAGCCCCTGACGCTTGAGGACGTGCTCGAGATCTACCGGACAGAAAGCGTGGCCGGTCCGGTCAAAGGTGTCATTGTTCAGTTGGGTGGTCAGACTCCGCTGTCGCTTGCGCGTGATCTTGAGGCTGCGGGTGTGCCGATTCTTGGCACGTCGCCGTCGTCGATCGATGTGGCTGAAGACCGTGAAGAGTTTGCTAAGGTGCTGGCGATTGCCGGTTGCCCGGCTCCGGCGCACGATACGGCTCATATGGTCTCGCAGGTTCGCGAGGTTGCTGAGCGCGTTGGATATCCGGTGCTTCTGCGCCCCAGCTTCGTCTTGGGCGGTCGTGGCATGGAAATCGTGAACGACGAGGCCGCGCTCGATCGCTATCTCGATAGGCCGGATATTGGCGCGCTGTTCTCACGCGGTCCACTGTTGATTGACCGTTTCTTGGATGCGGCGATCGAAATTGACGTGGACGCGCTGTATGACGGTAATGAATTGTTTATGGGCGCCATTATGGAGCACATTGAAGAGGCCGGTATTCACTCCGGTGACTCGGCGTGCGTGTTGCCGCCGATGACTCTGTCGTCCAGCCAGCTTCATCGGATTGCTGCATCGACCGAAGCGATTGCACGTGAGGTGGGGGTGCGTGGTCTGATCAATATCCAGTTCGCCCTCTTGTCCGATGTCCTGTACGTGATTGAGGCGAATCCTCGTGCTTCTCGTACGGTGCCGTTTGCTTCGAAGGCGACGGGCGTACCTTTGGCGAAGGCAGCATCTTTGATCCAGGTGGGCGACTCGATCGCATCGTTGCGTGAGCGTGGCATTCTTCCGATTACGGATGCGCGCGAGATCCGTGATGGTGCCTCGATTGCAGTGAAGCAGGTTGTTCTGCCATTCAAGCGCTTCCGTACAGCGGAGGGATTGGTCGTGGATACGATCCTCGGGCCTGAGATGCGCTCGACGGGCGAGGTCATGGGTATCGATCACAACTTCCCGACGGCATTCGCGAAGTCGCAATCCGGTGCGATCGGAAAACTGCCGACCGAAGGTACGGTCTTCATTTCGATTGCGGATACGGACAAGCGTGCGATCGTGTTCCCTGCTGCTCGTATGCGGGACCTTGGTTTTACGATTTGGGCGACAACGGGTACAGCTTCGGTGTTGCGCCGAAACGGGATCGAGGCCCAGGCTGTTCGCAAGCGCTCTGAGGGACGAGGCAATGAAGGTGAGCCCACCATCGTTGACCTAATCAACGATGGGATGATCGACATCGTTGTGAATACTCCGCAGAAGAGCGATAACCGCCACGACGGCTATCAGATTCGTACCGCTGCAATGACCCACGACAAGACGATTGTGACGACGCTCCAGGCGTTTAACGCGCTTGTTCAAGCGATTGAGGTGCGCACTCACGGTGCGTATCACGTGCGATCATTGCAGGAATGGGATGCGCTTCGAAAGGAGAATGAACGATGACCATGCGAGGTTTCGGTGATCGTCTTGCCGACGCAATGGCTGAGCATGGGCCTGTGTGCGTTGGGATTGACCCGCACCCCGGTCTGCTTGACCAGTGGGGCTTAGATCATTCGATTGACGGGTTGCGTAGGTTTTCTCTGGGCGTTGTTGAAGCGTTGGGAGGCAGAGTTGGGGCATTCAAACCGCAGTCAGCCTTCTTCGAACGTTTTGGATCACACGGCGTCGGCGTATTGGAAGAAGTCATTGACGCCTGTCGAAATGCGGGTTCCTTGTGCATCGTGGACGCTAAACGTGGTGACATTGGTTCAACTATGAACGGTTACGCCGATGCGTATCTGGCTGATGGCTCTCCGCTGGCTGGCGATGCTGTGACTCTTTCACCGTATTTGGGTGTTGGCTCGCTTACCCCGGCGCTTGAAATGGCAAAAGAGACAGGCAGGGGAGTGTTCGTTCTTGCTCTGACATCGAACCCCCAGGGTGCTTCGGTTCAACATTGTGTGAACTCCGAGGGGCAATCGGTTGCTGGGGGAGTCGTTCAAGCACTGTCCGATTTCAATGCGACGTTCGACTTTGAGCATATGGGTCCTGCAGGAATTGTTGTGGGCGCGACCGTTGGGGATGCTCCGCATCGCCTGGGCATTTCTTTTGATGCCTTCAATGGCCCAATTCTTGCCCCCGGGGTGGGAGCTCAAGGTGCCGGACCGAAGGAACTCAGGGAGGTGTTCGGCCAAGCAGCTTTGAACGTGCTCGCGTCGTCATCTCGAGCGATTTTGGTCAAAGGCCCCGATGCTCTGGGCCTTCAACAGGCATACGCTCAAGCGGTCGCCGAATTAGCTGAGTGAATATTGCTTCCCACTTTCTTCACACAAAAGCCCTGCTAACACGATAAAATCGCCTGTAACAGTCACAATCTGTGAAGGAGTGGGAGGCAATGGCGCTACCTCATCTGACACCTGAACAACGTGCTCAGGCTCTAGAAAAAGCAACTGCAGCACGTCGCGTGCGCGCGGATATCAAAGCGCGTCTGAAGAATCGCGAAATCACGCTTTCAGAGGTTCTCAACCTTGCCGAAAAGGACGAGTCAATCGCCAAGATGCGTGTTGTCTCTCTGCTTGAGTCAATGCCGCGCGTTGGAGTCACAACGGCTGCCGCATTGATGGATGAGTACGGTATTGCTCAATCACGTCGTGTCAGGGGTCTTGGGCACGTTCAGGCTCAGGCTCTGATCGAGCGATTCGGCTAGTAACAGGTAAAGGTGGCACGATTGTCAGCATGGATAAACCACGACTGACTGTGCTTGCCGGTCCCACTGCTGTAGGTAAGGGGAGCGTCGTTCAAGCTCTTAGTGAACGTCACCCGGAACTGGTTGTTTCCGTCTCTGCGACGACTCGTTCGCCCAGACCGGGTGAAGTTGATGGCGTTCATTATCTGTTCAAGACAGATGAAGAATTTGACGCGCTTGTCGAATCGGGATTGATGCTCGAATGGGCGACAGTCCACGGAGTTCATCGCTACGGCACGCCTGCGCCCCCTGTCGACGAGGCCTTGAAAGCGGGTAAACCTGTCCTGCTCGAGATTGACCTTGATGGCGCCCGTCAGGTGATGAAAACGCGTCCCGATGCGCTCTTCGTTTTCCTTGCACCTCCGTCGTGGGATGAGCTTGTGAGGCGCCTTGTCGGTCGCGGAACCGAAGACGAGGAAGAACGCGCGCGTCGTCTTCAAACTGCGAAGGTTGAGATGGCCGCAGAGTCGGAATTCGACGTAACTGTGACGAATGACGACCTCGACGACGCCGTTACTGAACTGGCTCACCTTATGGGGCTGGAGTAAACTAGCCCCCAGTGTGGCCAAATGGCCACGTTTGAATCCAGGAGGACCGCATGGCCGGAATCGTCGCACAGCCCCAAGGCATCACGTCGCCACCGATCGATGATCTGCTTGAGCACGTCGATTCGAAGTACGCTCTCGTGATCGTTGCCGCTCGTCGCGCACGTCAGATCAACTCCTACAACCTTCAGCTTGAACAGAACATGATTCAGTTCGTTGGACCCGTTGTCGATGTTGAACCCGACGAGAAGCCTCTGGGTATCGCACTTCGTGAGATCAACGATGGCATGATCTCGGTCGAAACCGAGCAGAAAGCCTGACGCGTATGCGCCCCACGGTGATCGTCGGGGTCAGCGCTGGAATCGCCGCCTACAAGGCGGCGATTCTTGTACGTGAGCTGATTCGCGCTCGATGCGATGTTCGTGTTGTTCCAACACCTGCCTCTTTAGAGTTTGTTGGAAAAGCAACGTGGGAAGGACTGACTGGTCACCCGGTTCACACCGGGCTCACCGATCACCCAGGCTCTGACCACGTGGAGCTTGCTCGTATCGCTGATTTGATTGTTATCGCGCCTGCTACAGCGGATGTGATGGCACGCATTCGCGCCGGCTTTGCGAATGATCTTTTGACGACCACCGTATTGGCATCTCGTTGCCCGGTTGTTCTCAGCCCGGCAATGCACACGGCGATGTGGGATAACGCTGCCACTCAAGATAACGTTGCCGTTCTACGCCAGCGTGGAATAACCATCATCGATCCAGCGTCCGGTGCGCTTGGATCCGGAGATCATGGAGTTGGTAGGCTCCCTGAACCTGAAGAAATTGCTCGTGTGTGCCTCGATACTCTCGCGTCAGCGCAGACTTCGTTCTCTTCCAACGAACGGGTGCTTTTCGGACGGCATATTGTCGTGACCGCAGGCGGAACTCAAGAACCACTGGATCCGGTGCGTTTCATTGGCAACCGTTCGTCGGGACGCCAAGGCATCGAGATTGCTCGATCATCGGCTCGAATGGGCGCGACAGTACACCTGATCGCATCGAACGTTGAAAAGTCACTGCTGGACAATCTTGAACCTTCGATTAGCGTTTCCTTCGCACCCACGGCCCACGATGTTGAACTCGCGGTTCAGGCTCAGTGTGATGGCGCAGACGCGCTGGTGATGTGCGCGGCAATCGCCGATTTTCGTCCCACCAGCGTTGCTGATGCGAAGATCAAGAAGACGGATGATTCTTCAAACGTTCCCACCATTGAATTGGAACGTACGACGGATATTCTTGCCACCGTCGCCCACAGTGATTCAAGGCCCACGGTGGTCGTCGGATTTGCCGCTGAAACAGGTCAGGCCGACACCGTGCTTGCCTATGGCAAAGAGAAGGCACGTCGTAAGGGCGCTGACTTCCTCGCGATTAACCGCGTGGGTGATGGATTCGGTTTTGGTGACGTCGACACCCACGTCACGATCGTCGACTCGAAAGGCGAGCTTGTCGGTGAAGTCTCAGGCTCGAAAGCTCGCGTTGCGGACTTTCTGACCACAACAATCGCTCAGAGACTCGCTACTATTGGCGAGTGACTTCTAATCGACAGCTCTTTACGTCAGAATCCGTGACCGAAGGCCATCCGGATAAGGTCTGTGACCGAATTTCGGATTCAATCCTTGATGCTCTTTTGGAAAAAGACCCGCATTCTCGTGTCGCGGTCGAGACGATGGTGACCACGGGACTCGTGCATGTTGCCGGTGAGGTAACAACCGAGGCCTACGTTGAGATTCCTCAGATTGTTCGTGATGAGATTCTGAAAATTGGCTACAACTCTTCACGAGTGGGCTTTGACGGTGCATCGTGTGGCGTATCGATTTCAATTGGACAGCAAAGCCCGGATATTGCCGGGGGAGTAAACCACGCGCTTGAAGAGCGTGAAGGTAGCGCAAGCGATGCCCGGGATAGCCAGGGCGCTGGCGACCAGGGAATCATGTTTGGTTATGCCTGCGCTGATACACCCGATCTGATGCCTGCTCCAATTTGGCTGGCGCACAAGCTGTCGAAGCGCCTGGCTGATGTCCGCCATGACGAAATTGCGACAGGTCTGCGTCCCGATGGGAAGACTCAAGTCACATTGGCGTACGAGGACGGCAAGCCGGTTGGTATTGATTCGGTTCTCGTTTCTACTCAGCACGATGAGGCTCTGAACCAGTTAGATTTGCGCGACCTGATTGTGGCACACGTGATTGACCCGGTTCTTCGCGACGCCGGTCTCGATCTCGACACAGCCGATATGAAGATCCTCGTCAATCCCTCCGGACGCTTCGTCATCGGTGGCCCCGCTGGCGATGCGGGCGTAACCGGGCGAAAGATTATCGTGGACACCTACGGTGGTATGGCACGTCACGGCGGTGGAGCGTTCTCCGGTAAAGACCCATCGAAGGTTGACCGTAGCGCCACGTACGCTGCGCGCTGGGTGGCGAAGAATGTTGTTGCAGCCGGCCTCGCTTCCAAGTGCGAGATTCAGCTTGCCTACGCGATTGGCCGCGCTCATCCTGTCGGTCTCTACGTTGAAACATTTGGTACTGGCAATGCGAGTGGCCAGCAGATTGCACGCGCCATCGAGACTGTTTTTGACTTGCGCCCGGCCGGCATGATCGCTGACTTGGATCTGCTGCGTCCGATTTACGCTGCCACGTCTTCCTACGGCCATTTTGGTCGTCCAGGCTTCCCCTGGGAAGAAACGAACCGAGTCGACGAATTGTTGAGTGTGATCTGATGACCGCTACCTCTGCTCTGATTGACGAGGCCGCCTCCACCGATTCGTCATTTGACTTGAAATGGCGGCGACGAACAACAGTAGAAATGATCATTTCTGGGCTGATTGGGCTTTACGCTTCTTTCGTCCTTTCGATTGAAGCATGGCAGTTAGCTGCCGACTCAGCGAAAACATTCGCTTGTGATGTCTCGTCGATCCTGTCATGTTCCACGGTGGCGCAGACGCCTCAAGCTCGTATCCTGGGTTTCCCGAACGCATTCCTAGGAATCTTTTTCGAAGCGGTTGTTCTTGCCATTTCGGTCGCTTTGTTGAGCGGAGTGAAGTTTGCCCGCTGGTACATGGCGTGTGCAAATATGCTGTACACAATCGCATTGTTCTTCGCGTACTGGCTTTTCAGCCAGTCCTATTTCGTGATCCACGTGCTTTGCCCGTGGTGTTTGGCGATCACCGTGACAACAACCCTTGTCTTTGCGGGCTTGACACGGATTAATATCCGCGAAGGCGTTCTTCCGGCGCCTGCGTGGTTGAAACGCAGTGTGACCTTGGGTTATGACTGGTCGTTCTGGGGATTGTTGCTGTTCATCCTGATCGCGATGGTCGTAGCCAGGTACGGAGTAGCTCTGCTCGGCTAACCGATGTGCAGTTCAATTCCTCCATGGCTCATGGTGCAATAGAGCCATGGATATTCAAGGTAACAGTGGCGTTCTTTTTGGCCTAGAGCGGGTCGCCACCGCGCAGGCTATTGCCAGCGTGTGCGTGGATGTTGATGTCCCACACCTTGATCGCCCGCTGGACTATGCAATTGGACAAGAGCTCGCCGATGCTGTTGTTCCAGGCGTTGCCGTAAAGGTTCATCTTGCCGGAAGAAGCGTTACCGGTTGGGTCCTCAGCGTCAGAACCGAGGTCCCCGAACATCGTTTAAGTCCGATCGATAGAGTTATCTCGCCCCTGCCCGTCCTTTCGCCTTCGATTGCGAAAGTGGCTCGGAAGATCGCAGACCGCCAGGTAGCAACGCTCTCACAAGCACTCTCGCTTGCGCTTCCACAGCGTCATGTGGGTGCCGAAAAATCATTCTTAGCACAGGACGAAAGCCAACAGCTTGAGTGGAATGTAGACACTGATACAGATGGGGGAGCCTGGCACGACAATCCCGTGGGATGTACGCTTCTTGCTCACCTATCTCACGCTAATCCAGTCCGCAGCGTCTGGACAGCTTTGGGCCCAACGCGTGATGAGCGCCTTGTGGACTGTATTCAGGCCAACGCCGTCGCACACCGTGGAGCCATCATCGTCGCGCCCACACACTGGCAGGCATCGCAGCTGTATAGACTGATCCAGACCCGCCTCGGGGTTCCAGCTGCACTGATGACAACGCAGACATCAGCGGAAGACCGATATCTGATACACCTCCAAGCGATGGCAGGTGAACTTGGCATCGTCGTCGGTACTCGTTCAAGTATCTGGACGCCGTTGAAGAATCTCGGTCTCATTGTCATTTGGGATGACAGCGATGATCGTCTTGTCGAACAGCGAGCACCGCGTGCGGATGCGCTTGACATCGCAATGGCACGATGCGCCGAAGAACACTGTTCGCTTCTCATCGCCTCTTTCTCGCGTTCTGTTAAAGCACAAGCACTTGTTGAATCCGGTTGGGCCGTTTCCTTAATGGAAGATGGTCCAAAGAAACGCGCACTTGTCCCAACCGTCCGCGTTGTTGATGATGATTACATCGAGAGGGAAGGCCCCAGTGGAGCAATGCGCATTCCCTCAGCTGCCCTCGCCACTATCCGCACGGGACTTGCCACCGGCCCAGTGTTAGTTCAGGTCGCTCATGCTGGATATGTTCCTGTCGTTTCATGCTCCCAATGCAGGAGTGTTGCGCGTTGCTATCATTGTCACGGGCCACTGGAGAAATCAGACCAGGACACCATTTCGTGTTCATGGTGTCACCGACCCACGTCGGGATGGCAGTGCCCAACGTGCGCAGGAACGCGGTTACGACACGCACGCATCGGCTCTGAACGAACGGGAGAAGAGCTCGCCCGCGCAATGCCGACGGCGTCAGTCTTGGTTTCATCATCAAGCAATGCCTTGACCCGCACGATCAGTCATAAACCACAGCTTGTCGTCGCAACCCCCGGTAGTGAACCGCTGGCTGAAGGTGGGTATCACGCTGTGGTGATCTTGGATGCCCAAGCGATTGCTGGTCGACCAGAACTCTGGGCACCTCAAGAAGCAATGCGCCGGTGGTTCAACGCGTTGGCACTCGCTCGCCCCGAGGCAAGTGCCCTCATTTGTGGTGGCATCACGCCTTCCATGGCACAGGCTCTTATCCGCTATAACCCTGTTTCATTTGCTCACGATCTGCTTGAAGACCGCAAAGCCAACGGATTCTTCCCTGCAAAAACCGTGATCGCGATCGACGGACAACGCAAAGACTCTCTCGGAGTCGCCGAGTCCTCCGGCGGCGAACTCTTGGGCGAGTACACGTATCAGGCGGTGAAGGAAGGGACGTTACCTATTGTGCGCTCCTTGGTCAGCGTTGAACGTGACCAGCTTCCCGAAGTCTTAGTCAAACTGAAGAAGCTCCTACAATATCGCAGTGCCCACAAACTCCCTACCGTGAAGATCACGGTCAATCCGCCAGAGCTTTTCTAAAGCGATTCCTTTCGTTCGTTAGACTGATCCTCGTGCGTATCGTTTTCGCTGGAACTCCAGCTCCCGCTATCCCGACGCTTGAGCGTCTTGTCGAATCTACTCATGAGGTCGTCGGTGTCATTACCCGTCCACCTGCCAGAGTAGGTCGTGGACGCACGCTACACCCCAGTCCAGTCGCAGAGTTCGCGCGTGGGCACGATCTACCTGTGATTGAAGCGTCTTCGTTTAAAGACCCTAAAGTACGCAATCAAGTCGAGTCACTACGCCCCGATCTCGGTGTCGTTGTCGCATACGGTGCACTCATTCCTCAGTCTGTTCTTGAAATGCCTACTCATGGGTGGATCAATCTCCACTTCTCGTCTCTTCCGCGGTGGCGCGGTGCTGCTCCCGTGCAATGGGCATTGATCAGCGGGGATACCACTACGGCATCCAGTGTTTTCCAACTCGAAAAAGGCCTTGATACCGGTCCTGTTTACTCCTCGATTCCGGTCGACATCAAGCATGAAACAGCGGGCGAATTACTTGAACGCATGGCAATTCTCGGCGCTCCACAAGTTGTAGATGTTGTTGACTCGATTGCGAATGGAACCGCACAAGCTGTGCCTCAAAACGAAGAGGACCCGCGGGCAAGCTACGCACGTCAACTGAGCTCCAGCGACGGGTTTGTCGATTTTCGTTCGTCTGCTCAGGCGACGGACCGACAGATTCTTGGTCTTAGCCCCAACCCGGGCGCGTGGACGCTTCTTCCAGACTCAAAGCGATTGAAACTGGCCGCGGTAACGGTCGTAGAGGGCGATGATCTTGAACCCGGTCATATTCGAGTAACGAAGAAGAGCGTTGAAGTCGGCTGCCAGGACGGAATCGTTCGTCTTGGACAGGTTGCTCCGGCAGGTAAAGGCTGGATGGACGCTGCCGCATGGGCTAGGGGAGCCCGGCTTTCAGAAGACACAGTGCTTGGCACGATGGAGGAAAACTGATGGCAACCCGTCGTTACTCCGATGGATATCGCAAGCTTCAGGATGTCGATATGCCTAGGCGCATTGCTTTTGACGTGCTCATGGCAGTTGAAACTGAAGATGCCTTTGCCAACATCGCTCTAACGAAGGCGTTGCGTGACGCGCGTTCACATGAGCGCCTGGACTCTCGTGACGCTGCATTTACCTCCGAACTTGTCAATGGAAGCCTGCGAGCCCAGGGACGTCTCGACTGGGTTTTGGGACGCTATCTGACCAGGCCCATCGATAAGGTCGATACCCCTGTTCGAGTCCTCCTGCGTATGGGAGCTCATCAGCTTCTGAATATGCGCGTTGCCGACCATGCGGCAGTTGCTTCCACCGTTGATCTCGCTCGCCACTACCTGACCGAGGGACCAACGCGAATGGTGAATGCGGTTTTGCGTTCAATCACGCGTGAAGCTCCTGGAGCAATCGAAGATGCAATCGCCCAGATCAGCGATGCGAACGAACGTCGCTCCATTGAGTTTTCGCATCCGCGCTGGATGGTCGATGCCTTCGAAGACGCTCTGATTGGGCATGGCTTCGAGGCTAGCGAATTAGATGATCTGCTAGCCGGCGATAACCGGCCCCCGCTGGTGACTCTCGTTGCTCGCCCAGGTCTTATCGCAGCAATCGATCTGGCTGAAGAAGCTGAATCAGTGTTGGGGACTCGCGTCGCTCCAGGCGATGTTAGTGATTGCGCGGTTCTTCTCGAACACGGTGATCCGGGTAGTCTCGATTCGATCCGCTCAGGGCGCGCCGGGGTCCAAGACGAAGGTTCTCAGCTCGGCGCAATGATCGCGGCTACCGCCCCGATTGAAGGCAAAGACGATTGCTGGCTTGACCTGTGCGCAGGCCCGGGCGGCAAAGCGTCGATGCTCGCATCGATCGGCGCTCTTCAAGGAGCCACACTGATTGCGAACGAGGTCCATCCTCACCGTGCTCGCCTCGTAGAACGCGCGTGTCGCCAGCTTGACAACGTTGAGGTCGTCTCGTCCGATGGTCGTACCTTCGGTGGGGCCAAGAGTCAGTGGTCTCTTGGAAGCTTCGACCGAGTTGTGATTGATGCTCCCTGCTCAGGCATGGGATCAATGAGGCGTCGCCCCGAATCACGATGGAGGCGCACGCAAGCAGATGTAGGCGACCTCGTCGATTTGCAGGCGGCACTCTTGGCGCGCGGTCTCGAACTTGTTCGCGAAGGTGGAATCCTGACGTATATCACCTGCTCTCCGCACGTCGACGAAACGCTTGCTCAGGTGGAGAAGCTACTGAAAACTGGGAAGGTAGAGCTTCTCGATACAGTTGCACTTGGCGAAGGACATGCACCGGAGCCTTTAAACGTCCCAGACCCTGCTGGTCGTATTAAGAAATACCCCGGTCGCACCCTCCAACTGTGGGAACACCGTAACGGTACGGATTTGATGTTCATTGCAGCGATGAGAAAGGTCGAAAAGCCCACATCAGCGCGCTAATCGCCACGTATCATAGGGACCATGAAACCAACTATTTCTCCTTCGATTCTTAACTGCGATATCGGCGATCTGCGTGGCGAACTCACGAAGATTTCCGGCGCGGACGTTGCTCACGTTGACGTGATGGACAACCATTTTGTTCCGAACTTGTCGTGGGGCCTGCCCGTCGTCAAGTCCGTCATCGCATCGAAGATCCTTCCGGTTGATGCCCACCTGATGATCGAAGACCCCGATCGTTGGGCGCCCGCATATGCGGAAGCTGGTTGCCATTCGGTCACGTTCCATGCTGAAGCTGCGGCAGCTCCGCTCCGCCTTGCACGCGAGCTCCACAGCATCGGTTCAAAGGTCGGTCTGGCGCTTCGTCCCGCAACCGATATCGCTCCGTTCGTCGACATCCTGTCGGAGTTCGACATGATCCTCGTGATGACTGTGGAACCTGGCTTTGGCGGTCAGTCGTTTATTGACTCGATGATCCCGAAGATCCGCCGTACCCGCGAAGCGATCAATGCTTCTGGTCTTGAGGTTTCGATCCAAGTTGACGGTGGTGTTTCTCGTCAGACCATCGAATTGGCAGCTGAAGCTGGCGCAGACAACTTTGTTGCCGGTTCTGCTGTGTTCCGTGCAGAAGACGCGTATGCAGAGGTCGCAGCACTTCGCGCGCTCGCATCACATCACTGCCACTGATTGTTGAGTTTCCAACCGGTGTGTGGTCTTTATTCGTAAGACCACACACCGGTTTTTGTTTCGCGCTTTGGGCGCGTTCGTGGCATGATTGAGGAAGCTCCGGGGTCGGTGAAAGTCCGAGCCGGCGGTGAAAGTCCGCGACCCGCCTGCTATCAGGTGGCTGAATCGGTGTAATTCCGATACCGACGGTGAAAGTCCGGATGGGAGGAGCGCGTCAAGCAGGCGGACTACTGTGCCGTGTTGCTTGCCTCGCGACGCACCCGGATGCCAGAAAGGCTAGGGTCGTGGCACATCGCAAACGCGCATCGCGTACGGTGACGCTCATTGCACCTGTCGTCTTCCTGCTCTTCCTACTTGGAATGTGGTGGGTGATCGTAACCTTTTCAGGCATTGAGTCGTGGCGTCTACCGTCGCCTGCACAAACGTGGCAGCGTGCATTGACGCTTGCAGTAGGGTCGTCGTTCTGGAATAAAACGCTTGTGACGTCGGGGGAGGCGATTGCGGGGTCCGTTCTTGGCGCCCTTGTCGCATTGCCGCTGGCGTATCTCATCTATCGTTCGCCACTTGTCAGTGCTGCGGTCGAACCCTTCCTTGGAGCTACGCAGGCGCTTCCTGCTATTGCTCTCGCACCACTTCTTGTCTTGTGGATCGGCTACGGTTTTTGGTCGATCACTGCACTCTGTGCGCTTCTCGTTTTCTTCCCGATTCTCGTCTCTACGGTGGTGGGTCTACGGCATCTCGATTCTGACATTCTCGAGGCCGCCCAGTTGGATGGAGCATCGGGCTTAACGATGGCGATTTCGATAGAGCTTCCTCTTGCAGCCCCCGCAGTCCTCGGCGGTGTCCGCAACGGTTTTACTCTTTCGGTGACTGGCGCAGTTGTTGGCGAAATGGTAATGGGTGGCAATGGCTTGGGGCAGGTTCTTACACAGGCGCGTTCAAACGTTGATACGGCAGGAATGTTCGTCACGATTGGGCTCTTGTGTGTGATGGCAACAGCGATATACATCCTCGTGTATCGCATTGAGCGCTCGCATCGTTACATGATCTCGCAATGAAAGTGGTTCCTCATGTCTGTTCGTCTTCGCGCATCTATCGCGGCTTTCGCCCTATTCGGCGTGACATGTGTGGGAGCATGTGCTCCCGAGCCTTCGACCGCTGAGTCCGGTGCGTCGGCGTCAAACGCAGTGACCGTTGGTCTGACTTATATTCCGAATGTGCAGTTCTCTCCCGTGTATGTCGCCCATGATGACAGCGTGTATTCGAATGCTGGGTTAGATGTGACAATTCGTCACCACGGTTCCGATGAGGGACTGTTTACGGCCCTCATTTCCGGTGAAGAAGATGTTGTGATTGCTTCGGGTGACGAGGCAATGGTGGCGCGTGATTCCGGGATGGATCTGGTGTCGATTGGTACCTATTACCGTCAGTACCCCGGCGTTGTGATTGTTCCAGCGGATTCTGAGATCCACACTCTGTCGGACCTTAAAGGACACAGCATCGGTATTCCCGGTGAGTATGGGTCGAACTGGTATGCGACCCTCTCGGCTATCTTCCAGGGTGGCTTGAGCGAGAAGGATGTCGAGATTGCGTCGATTGGCTACACGCAACGAGCTGCTCTTGCTCAAGGTGAAGTGGATGCTGTCCTTGGTTTTGCGAATAATGACCTGGTTCAGATGCTCCAGTCGGGCATGGATGTCAGAGCTATTAGTTTGGAATCGCAGACGCCTCTTGTCGCGGCGTCGATCATCACGACCCGTCAGTGGGCTGAGGCAAACCCTGAACTTGCGTCAGCGGTTGTCAGCGCAACAACTGCTGGTATTAACTCGGTGATTGATGATCCCGACCATGCCCTTGACGTCACGATGGCGTGGGATGAGACTCTCAGCGACGAAACCTCGAAGTCCAATGCGATGGCAGTGCTTCAGGCGACAATTCCTCTGATGATGAACGCTGGTGGCCCGGCTGTGGCGATGCAGGATCTTGATCGCTGGGAGATGATGGCAGAGTTCTTGGGCTCTGTGCCGGGTGTCGTCTCTCAGAAGCCCGATGCTTCTTTGGCTGCTACTAACGAGTATGTGAACGAATAAGGCTGTCCGCTAGGCGGATAGGGTTTCATTTGTTGTCCGAGGCGTCGTAAAGTCAGGCCATGGCTACTTTTGAAGATCTCTTTGCCGAATTGTCCGAAAAGGCTCAGACCCGCCCCGAGGGTTCTGGGACTGTTGCTGAACTGGACAAGGGCATCCATGCGATCGGAAAGAAGATCATCGAAGAAGCCGGCGAAGTGTGGATGGCTGCCGAATACGAGACTCTTGACGATCTCGCTCTTGAGATCTCGCAGCTCTTCTACCATGCGCAGGTCATGATGATTGCCAAGGGCCTGACCCTCGACGACATTTACAAGAAGCTCTAAGCATTTTCGTTTAAGGATCTCCATGCTTCGCATTGCTGTGCCCAATAAGGGCTCACTGTCTGACCCTGCTGTTCGTCTGCTTTCTGAGGCTGGCTACAACACTCGTCGCCACGGTCGTGAGCTTGTTCTTACCGACACCCTGAATGATGTCGAACTCTTCTTCCTGCGTCCGCGAGACATCGCGGTCTATGTGGGACGAGGCTCCATTCAAGTAGGTATTACCGGTCGCGATCTGCTGCTTGACTCGCGGACTCAAGCAATCGAGCATTTTCCGTTGGGTTTTGCTCGTTCAACGTTCCGTTTTGCAGCTCCTACAGGCACGATTACCTCGATTGAACAGATCAACGGTAAGCGCGTTGCTGCGTCATATGACCATCTGGTGAAGTCATATCTTGATGAGCGTGGTGTGGATGCTGAGGTCGTTCACCTTGATGGGGCAGTGGAGTCCTCGGTGCGCCTGGGTGTTGCTGACCTGATTGCTGACGTCGTCGAAACCGGCTCAACCCTGAAGGCTGCCGGCCTTGAGGTGTTTGGTGAGCCTCTGGCGAAGTCAGAAGCTGTTCTGATCACACGTCCCGATGCCGTTGATGATCCGGCGCTGGCAACGCTGGTCAAGCGCCTCGAAGGTGTTCAGGTTGCTCGCAAGTATGTGATTGTTGACTACAACGTTCGCGAGTCTGCTCTTGATGCGGCGATCGCTATTGCGCCTGGCTTTGACTCTCCGACTGTTTCTCCATTGCAGGATTCTGCGTGGCGAGCGGTTCGCGTGATGGTGGAAGCGCACCAAGTGAATCCGATTATGGATCAGCTTCATGAGGCTGGAGCACGAGGAATTATCGTCACCGAATTGCGTGCCTCTCGTCTCTAGAACAGGGCTTTTGCTAGCGAGCATAAGTAGGCTTATGCCTATGGGAAATGACAGCTCGCGCGATGCTCGGTTGCTTGCCTTATTGAAGTGTCTGAGGCATTCTGGACGCCCACTGTCTAAGCGGGAGATTCAGGAACAGGTTCTTCAGTATCAAGGACTGACTCACGATAACTTCGAGGGCCAATTCCAAGACGATAAGGAAACTCTTCACACCATCGGTATTGCACTTTCAATGCGGGGAATGAATCCTGATTTCACCTATGAAATTGATCCGAAAGCATCGGCTCAGTTCCAAGGAGAGGACGTTCGTTTTGATGCCACCGAGTCACGGCTCATTTCGATGGCAATCAAAGTGTGGGACGATGACGCGAATACGACGGCATTGAAAAAGCTAGCGCTTTCGATGGATCCGCCTGAAACGTCTTTTTCTCACGTGAGTATCGGTCTTGATCAAAGCGATGTGATTTGTGCGCTGAGTGAAGCAATCACGCATGGGCGCTTTGTCAGCTTTGACTACACGTCTGAATCGGATTCATTCCGACGTAGCGTTGCTCCCCGAAAGCTTGTGATGCGCTCGAACTCCATGTACTTATGGGGTTTTGATATGGATAGGTACGCACCGCGTTTGTTCAAACTGTCGCGGATTGCTTCCGAGATTGAAGTTATTGGCGACTCTTTCGACGCGGAGGATCTTCCCGAGATCCCGGCAGATCCCTTCACTCTTCTAGAGATCGAGCCTCTTCTTGCAATTCGCGATGATGCATCGCTTGCGATTCGCGCCTACGTCCAACTAACAGGGCGCCTGATAACAGATGGTTGGTGTGAAGCCGTCGGACTGCGAGCTTCCCGTAATACGTGGATGACGCGCGTTCTCACCGAGGGGGAAGATGTTGTTGTTCTTGCTCCCCAAGATTTGAGGGATGAGATCTATGCCCGAATTGACAGGGCCTCGTCGTGGGGAGTTCAGTGATGGGAGCACGATCTACTGACGCGCTTGTTCGCCTGCTCGCGATTCGTGATTGGCTTGCAACGAACGCATATTTCGAACCGGTGCCACTTGACGATCTGGTCCGCCAGTTTGGTGGAACGCGAGACAAAATGCTTCGTGATTTGAATACCCTCTCAGCAGCTGATGATGACACGTTCGATTTTGACGATCGTTTCTGGGTTGATGTTGATCTTCTTAACGACTCAGGTCTTGTCCAGCTGATGTCACATATTGATGCTAATCAGCTACCGGGCCTTACTCCAAGCGAGGCGTTGGCGATTCGTATCGGTCTTGAGTCTCTGTCGAGTGTTCTTTCCCGAGACCTTGTCGAGCGTATTCCCACCGTTCTGGACAAGATTGGCCAGTTGGTTGGGGAGCGTAGCGATGAGCAGATTGTGCTTCATCACCAGGATCAACAGCGTCAGAATGCCTTTGCTCTTCTTGACTGTGCCATCGGGCTTCGCAGACCGGTTGTGTTCACCTATACCTCAGCGAATGGGGCGACCCACCGTCGTGAAGTGGAACCTCGTGAACTTCATTTGGAAGGAACCGGCTGGATGCTTCTTGGCTGGTGCATGATTCACAATGAGTGGAGAACGTTCGCTGTTGATCGGATGAGCGACCTCGAAATCAATATGTCGCGTAAGAATGCCCGGCGGAAGTCACCCAATAGAATGCGTGGCAACCAACCACTTGAGACACAACAATTGGTTGTTGGCCCCAATGGGCGTTGGGTAGCAGACGAATACCCGCAGATAGTCAGTCGTCAGGTCAACGATGAATTGACCGAACTGTTGATTCCGATCTGGAGCCGACAGTGGCTTTTAACGTTGCTTATTGATATTTCAGGGTCCCTGGAATCCGCTCCGCAGGACTCGCTCGTGCAAGCGGGTGAAGTTGCGCGTCGGATGAAGTCATCATGGGACGAGGTTCTAGCCAGCGTGGAGACATTGTGAGCCCAAAAAGAAGGCGTCAGGCAAGCAAAGCTTCCGGGGAACCACAGCCTGTTGAGCAACTGAGTCCGGCCCAGCGAATGCAGGCGTTTAAGAAGGATCAGCACATCCAACGATCCATGCGTTACGCATGGTGCGAGACCCTCGGTTTTCAGGCTGATAATTTCCAGATCGAAGCGATGGATGCTCTCGAAGCTGGACAGTCAGTCTTAGTTGCTGCTCCAACCGGTGCTGGTAAGACGGTTGTGGGTGAATTCGCGACGTACCTTGCCCTTCAGAAGGGAAAGAGAAGCTTTTATACAACTCCGATTAAGGCGTTATCTAATCAGAAGTTTTCGGATCTACGCCGTCGCTTCGGTGAAGACAATGTTGGTCTTTTGACCGGTGATACGTCGATCAACTCTCACGCGTCAATCGTTGTGATGACAACTGAGGTTCTTCGGAACATGATTTATGCGGGTGCGGATCTATCGGATCTTGATTCGGTTGTGCTCGACGAGGTGCACTACCTAGCAGATCGCTTCCGTGGCCCCGTATGGGAAGAAGTGATTATCCATCTTCCCGCTGAGCAAAAGATTGTCGCTCTATCGGCAACCGTTTCGAACGCTGAGGAATTCGGTACGTGGATCGGTCATGTTCGTGGGGGATGCCGGGTTGTTGTTTCCGAGCATCGTCCTGTCCCGCTGTATCAGCACATGATGGTCGGGCGACATCTCTATGACTTGTATTCGCCGTCGAAGAAGGGCGAATCAACGCGAATCAACCCGGAGCTACGTTCGGCTATCGGTCCGTCGATTCCTGGGAGAACGGGACGAGGTGGAAGGAATTGGCATGAAACTGCTCGTGTCAGACCTCCACGCGAGTCGCGTCCGTCGACTTTGATTGAGTTGGATCGAGCTGGCCTATTACCGACGATCACGTTTGTTTTTTCGCGCGCAGGGTGCGAAGACGCTGTCACCCAGGTTGTCCACGCGGGAATTTGGCTGACCAATAAAGAAGAGCAGACGCAGATTGCGGCAGTGGTTGATGAGGTTAAAACTCAGGTTGGCGCACAAGACTGTCATGTCTTAGGGATTAATGCGTGGGGTGACGCATTAGAACGTGGAATCGCAGCTCATCATGCGGGTCTTCTTCCCATTCAGAAAGAGACGGTAGAAAAGCTCTTCACACGCGGTTTGATCAAAATGGTGTATGCGACTGAGACGCTTGCGCTAGGCATCAATATGCCGGCTCGCAGTGTTGTCATCGAGTCGTTGCGCAAATGGAATGGAGCTGCCCACGTTCAGCTGACACCGGGGGAGTACACCCAATTGTCGGGTCGTGCTGGTAGGCGAGGCATCGATACCGAGGGACATGCAATTGTTCTTCACTGTGGCCAAGTTGCTCCTGAAGAGGTCAATGCTCTTGCCTCTAAACGAACATACCCGCTGATCAGTGCTTTCACTCCGACCTACAACATGGTTGTGAACCTGCTTCACCATTCGTCGCGGGCTGCCACGCGTGATGTGCTTGAGACATCGTTCGCTCAGTTCCAAGCCGATGGTGGGGTCGTTGAACTTGCACAGCAAGCCCGTGCGCTCGCACGCCAGCTTGCCAAGTTCGAGCAGGATATGACATGTGACCGCGGAGATGCGCGCGAGTATTTTGCTCTTCGTGACGATCTTGTTCTTGCCCAGAAGTCCGAATCTAAGCTGAGGGCTGCCGAAAAACGCAGTGCAAATCGTGTGGCATTGGCGACCTGTCAGCCAGGAACAATCATTCGTTATGGATCTGGTCGTCGTAGCCGGTACGCGGTGGTTGCGTTCCATTCCGACACTGCTATCGAGCACGTTTCTACAACGCTGATTGGTACGGATGGGAAGTTCCATTCGCTGTCAGCTAAAGATGTCTCATCTTCTTTCGCGGTTGTGGGGTCGATGAAGATTGCCGGCGGATCTGCGTTGCGTCGGAATAAAGAACGAATGAAAATCGCTGATGAACTCAAGCGCCGCATTCGGGCGAAATCTATTGAGATTCCGCTTGATACGCCGGACTTTGATGCGACCAAGAGCGCCCAAATCAAGAAGCAACTGAAGGCTCATCCTGTTCATCAGTGTCCTGAACGCGAACACCATGCGCGTGCAGGGCATCAGTGGGCCCGAATTAATCGCGAGTTGCGCAAGGTAAACGAACGCATTGACTCTCGAACACACTCAGTTGCCCATAAGTTCGACCGAGTATGCCAGGTTTTGGAGGAACTAGGCTTTCTTGACGGCGATACTGTGACCGACCAGGGTGAACGTCTGCGTCATATCTTTGGCGAGCGCGACATCATCGTCATGGAGTGTTTGCGAAGCGGAGCATGGAGCGGATTGGATGACGCGGAATTGGCTGCGATCGTGTCGACGTGTGTGTTTGAGTCGCGTCGTGAAGATGGTGCGCGTCCCGCAATCCCGGTTGGTCTTTCAAAGAATTTGACGCGCGCACTCAAGGCAACACTCTACGCAAGTGCGAAGGTCGCAGCTGTTGAGAAGCGGGCCGGGCTTGAACCGACAACTGAGCCTGATTCGGGAATGATGGAAGCGTGTCTGGCGTGGGCTCATGGGGCATCGTTGGGAACGTCGCTCGATGGCGAAGAGATGCTCGGTGGCGACTTCGTTCGTTGGATTCGTCAAGTCATGGATCTGTTGGATCAGCTGCGTCATGACACTGACGAAGCGATGGCGTCGCAGGCGAAGCGTGCCCGACACCAACTTGTTCACGGCGTAGTAGCGTGGTCGGTGTTATGAAAAATTCTTCTTTGATTGTTGATGTTTTTCTCAGCGCTCTTGCCGGCGTAGGAATGTGGGCAGCCTTCCCGTCCCTGTCGTTGTGGTGGCTGATCTTTCCGTCTCTTGCTATCTATTTTTCACGTGTTGATCATTCGACTCTTTCACGCGGGCTGCTGAACACCGTTGTTTTTGGTTTTTCCTGGTGGCTTCCTCTGATTCACTGGGTGACGCTGGCGACCGGAGGATATTTACCGTGGGTTGCTCTTGCTACGACTCAGGTGATTGCGTTGTGCCTGTGGGCAGTGATCGCACGTCTGTCGCAGTCGATTCCACTGGTGAATTCTCCTTTGGGACAGTCTTTTGTCTATGCGTTGACGTGGGTGGGTGTCGAGCAGCTTCGTAGTCACTATCCCTGGACTGGTTTTCCTTGGGGAAATGTCGCGATGCCACAGGTTGATTCACCGCTTGGTCAGCTTGCCCCGTGGGGTGGGGAAGTGGTGGTGTCATTTGTGAGCGTTGCCCTCGCAGTTGCGCTTCGGAGAGTGTTCTATTTCCGCTCAGATTTGGGTGATGAGCATTGGTTCACGAGGCCGGCTCTGCTTGTTGGAAGTCTCGGCGTGTTTTTTGCCGCGTGGATGATTCCGCTTCCTTTGTCGCAAGAGGCGGGCACGATTCGTGTGGGAGTTGTTCAGGGAGATGTTGAACTACCGGGAGCACACACCTTTGGTATCGAAGGTAAGGTCACAACGAACAATTCTGTGATGACTCGGGAGCTTGTGGCTCAGTCTGATCCTGTTGATCTGCTGATCTGGGGAGAAACCGGCGCCGATCGTGACCCGAGAGAATCCGGTTTGGTTGCCCAGCTTGTTGATTCTTCGGCCACGTTGGCTCATGCGCCGTTGCTCTTCGGTTTCGCGAACGTTAAAGATGACAAGCGGTGGAATTGGTTGGGCGTCTGGTACGGGTCCGAGGGGCTCGATGAAGAAAGCCTCTATGCTAAGCAAAAGCCTGTTCCTTTTGGAGAATTCATTCCTTTCCGTTCGCTGATTTCGAAGCTTGCTACCCAGGCTGCTCAGATCAATATGGACATGGCTGCCGCTGAAAATCTTGCATTAATGAATGTTCATCTCAATGATTCGCGGACGATTCCGATCGCTATAGGGATTTGTTTTGAATCCGCTTACCCGGCGGTGATTGGTCCTGGTGTTATGGCAGGTGGACAGCTTATTATCACTCCGTCGAATAACTATCATTTCCAATCTTCGTCGGAGTCTGCCCAGCAGAATCAGCTTCTGCGTTTTAGAGCAATGGAGTATTCGCGTTCAGCGATCCAAGCGTCGACTACCGGAATGTCGTCAGTGATTTTGCCTGATGGTCGTATGAAGGCGACAACCGATCCTCAAAGTGCTGCGTGGCTTGCTGACTCAGTGCCTCTGAGGACGTCGATTACGAAGAGTGCTGAGTTGGGGGAGTTGCCCGCTCAGGTGGTTATGGGAGCAACGGGTGTGTACGGCGTTTTTGCCTTGCTCTATGCGTCGATTCAGGCTGTGGTGAACTGGAAGTCTCTAAGGCGTCAAAACAGGCTCTGACCTGCATAAATATGCTTTAAAATGCGCGTGGAATACTTGGCAGAGGGTATTATTATGTCAGATACTCCTAGCTTCGCTCAGGAAGTCAGGAGTATCTGGAGGCTTTATTTAGTTTAGGTCTAGGTCTAGCAAGACCTAGGGGCATCAGCCTTTACGGTAGTGTCCTTCGGGCTGAAGGCGCCCTTCGCGGTATGCGGCGAGCTGTTCGTTAAGGACAACTTCAAGTTCTTCAAGACTGCGGCGTTCGCGGAGCATATCCCAGTGGGTGCGAACGGCCTTGGCGGGCTTTGTTTCTTCATCTTCTGGCGCATCGCCAATCAGCTCAGCAGAACTACCGCAACGGCATTCCCAAGTTGCTGGCGGAGTTGCTTCGCTAGCAAGAGGAACCTCGAACTCGTGACCGTTCGGGCAGACGTACGAAACGGTGTAGCGGTCAGCAAAGACGACACCGTCTTCAGACTCCATAGACTTTGCGCCGATCTGCATTCCTCGGAGCGCGCGATCTGCCATGGTGATCTCCTTAAGGTCATTGAAGCTAGCACTCTATTTTAGCTGAGATGTTGGCATTTGCATTACGGGCGGATCGTTCATGCGCGAACCTAAAGCCGATAATGTACATTATGTCAGAATTGTTGGGATTCTGATCCAGCTTCAATATCCATGCGCTCCCCTCACAAATGGTTGCCAACACCACGACGAAACCAATGTGCAACCGGAAGACAACTAGACAAGGATAGGTGTAGGACATCTACGGAATGTGAAAGGAAGGGATGACATGAGTGTTGCACTGAAAACCGATCAGCGGACCGCCAATTCCGACGCTTCATCGAATGTCCGAAAACCCCTCCCTGAAATTGCTCTTGTCGGAACCTGTGCTCTGCTCTATTCGCTGATGTGCGCCATTGCGCCCGTTACGCGAGTTACTGCAGTTCGGCATGCGCGTCAGATTCTGCGCTTCGAAAACTATCTCGGGATTGACGTCGAACTCGCGCTCAACACATGGCTCTCCCACCACCCGTGGCTCGCCAATGTTTCAGCGGTTTTCTATTCCGTTTCATTCTTTGCCGTGACATTCACAGCCTTAGCTATTGTGTGGGTGAAACGCCCAGATCGCTACGATTTCGTTCGCAACTCACTCTTCGTGATGACTGGTGGCGCAATGATCACCTATTGGGTGTATCCCCTGGCTCCTCCGCGATTCTTCCCCTCACTGGGGTACGTCGATGCCGTAGCTACCCAATCAACGCTTGGCTCTGGATACTCGACTGCCTTTTCTCATTTGGCGAACTCTTATGCTGCGATGCCATCCATGCACACGGGCTGGGCTGTGTGGAGTGCCATTGTCCTAGGTACATTCGTCTTTAAGAGCTGGCGAGCCCGAGCAATTCTTGCCCTACATCCCCTCTATACAATCTGGGTAATCCTTGCGACCGCCAATCACTACGTGCTGGACGCAGTGGGTGGCATTGTGTTCTGCTTACTTGGTTTCCTTCTGATCAACCTCATCATTACTCGAGTATCACAGCGTCAATCACTTGAAGCCCGAGGTGTCTGAGCGGGGCCATTCGGCCTAGCCGATACTCTTGAACCTATGAAGTTCGGAGTAGATTTTGGCACCACCCGCACAACCGTTGCCCTCGTTGATCGAGGCAACTATCCCCTGATCTCATTCATCTCACCCGATGGCGACGCCTTTGACCACGTCCCTTCGGTTGTTGCTCTGGATGACACAGGCTTGCTCTTTGGCTTTGAAGCTCACGAAGCAGCTCTCGAAGGTGGCGAACACATCCGATCTTTCAAGCGCCTTCTATCCGATCCTGACGTCACGCCTCGGACAACTCTTCGCCTTGGAAACCGCGACTTCCTCATCATCGATGTTCTTACTCGCTTCCTTAAGTACGTCGCAGGTATGGTGCGAGAGAATTCTTCCGCCGTTATCGACGGCGATGAACCGCTTGAAGCGGTCATCGGTATCCCCGCGCATGCGTGGTCTGCTCAGCGTTTTATGACACTCGAAGCATTTAAAGCAGCCGGTTGGCACGTCATCGAAATGATGAACGAACCCTCAGCTGCAGGTTTTGAATACACCCACCGCCATGCTTCCAGCTTGAACGCAAAACGCACTCGGATTCTCGTTTACGACTTGGGCGGTGGCACCTTCGATGCTTCTCTTGTTGAAGCGGTCGGGCGCGACCACGCTGTCCTCGATTCCGCCGGCGATAATCTACTGGGCGGAGACGACTTCGACATGGTGCTGGCACAGGTTGCACTTCGCAACGCCAACGTGATGCCCGCTTCTCTTAGTGATATGGGGTGGCAAGCACTGATCGAAGAATGCCGCGTTGTTAAAGAATCGCTGAACCCCAACAGCCGCAACGTTGTCGTCACCGTTGGTGACACCCCGATCTCGTTTTCCGTCAAGGACTACTACGAGGCTGCAACTCCGCTTGTTGAACACACACTGGAGGTCTTAGATTCACTCCTTTCCCCCACCGAAAACGGTGGCGAACGTGTGATTCCAGAGGACGTTGCCGGTCTTTATGTTGTTGGTGGCGCTTCTGAATTCCCACTGGTCTCGAAGGTGCTCCGACGTCGATTTGGTCGTCGCGTCCATCGTTCGATTCACAACGCCGGCTCGACGGCTATCGGCCTTGCCATTGCGGCCGATGAACAGGCCGGATACACAGTGTCAGAACGTCTTGCGCGCGGGCTTGGCGTCTTCCGTGAATACGACTCGGGCGCATCCCTCTCCTTCGACCCGTTACTTACCCCCGATGATCGATGGACACCGGGCGAAGACACCCTTGTCGTTCGGCGTTACATGGCTGCCCACAACGTTGGCTACTACCGCTTTGTTGAGTATCGTAGCGTTGACGAGCAGGGCGTTCCGCGCGGTCAGGTAAGCCCAGCCGGCGAAATCATCATGCCGTTTGATCCTGCGCTACAGGGTGAAGACGTTGACCTGAAACATGTCTCGATTGAGCGCACTGACATCGGGCACCTTATCGAGGAACGCTACCGAGTAGATGAGAACGGAATCGTTGACGTTGAAATTGTTGACACTGAAACCGGTTACACGCAGTCTGCGCGCCTGGGCTGAGTGACAAGCGATCAACGAAAAGAGGGTCAGTGATGAATAATCACTGACCCTCTGACGTAGGCGATGACCTATGAAAGCAAAGCGTTAGGAAATCGAACGGAGTTTACGCTTGCGAAGTTCAGCAAGTTCATCAACGTGGTCGCTCAAACGCTCAATAGGAAGCTCAGCAAGAGAGCCTTCAACCTCGCGCCACACGCGACCAACGGCAATACCGAAAACGCCCTGACCACCCTGAAGAAGGTCAATGACCTCATCCGTCGACGTGCATTCGTAGACTGACGCGCCGTCACTCATCAACGTGATAGATGCAAGGTCGTCCACTCCCCTGTTCTGGAGTTGCGAAACTGCTTGACGAACCTGTTGAAGAGAAACGCCGGTATCCAGAAGCTTCTTAACGATCTTCAAAACAAGAATGTCTTTGAACGAGTACAGACGCTGCGAACCTGAACCTCGTGCGGCACGAACGGAAGGCTGAAGAAGACCGGTGCGAGCCCAGTAGTCGAGCTGGCGGTAGGTGATGCCAGCGGCTGCACATGCGACGGGACCACGGTATCCGAGGCCTTCACCGTCAATGCCTTCAAGGGGATCACCGAAGAGCATCGCTTGGCGCGATTCGGCCTCGTATGGTTCGGCGCTCACTAGGACTCCTGCAATAATGAAAGACGTATCAGTTGATGGTGATACCACGCTATGCGCTATTGAACGCGAGGTCAATGACACGACCGGCGAGCCTCAAGTTCAAGTTGAACTTGAGGGTTGAGATCCCCTCTTAGAGAATCTGACCAACAGAGACTCGCAAGAACTCTCTGTGCAGGTCAGCAATGATTTCGGCAGATTCAGTCACCTTCGCGTTCAAACGTTCATTGTCAGATGAACGTCCACGCGAACGAGTAGATTGAACAGTCTGATCGATCACGTCAGAACAACGATCCGCACTGAGTTTCACTGCACGCAACAGACGAATATCGAATCCTTGGGATTCAAGAGTGGCAACGTGTCGCACAATCTGCAACGAGCGCACCGGGAAATAGCCCGCAATATCAGGGGCAATCAATCCCGCAGAAGAATAACGTTCCAGCGTTGAGAAATCGACGCCGGCCAGATCGGTCAGTTCCCTAGCCGACAGATAGGGAGAAGACGGCGCGACACTGACGCCCTCAGAAGAAACGATACGAGGCCGCCTGACTGCTTCAACCTGATGACCCGCATCAAGGGCGCGCAGGTGCTCACCGATTACTCGAAGAGGAGTAAAAGAGTCGCGCTGTTGTGTCAGAACATAACGCATACGTTCCAAATCGGTCTGCGAGTACTTGCGATAGCCCGACTTCGTACGCGCAGGAGTTACCAACCCCTGGTCATCGAGGTAGCGAACCTTCGACACAGAGATAGCAGGAAACTCTTTCTTCAGTTCCTCGACAACTCTACCGATCGAAAGAACCGGGTCCCTGGACGCATCGTGTGGCCACGGCCCCGTAATACTCGTGTGTTCAGCCTCAGAGCTGAACTGTGCAGCCTGAGAACTCATGCTTGCAAGGGTGAAGGCTGGTATGTCAGGCGGTACTTTCCAATCTGGACCTCGTCGCCAGCGTTTAAACGAATGGAGTCAACGCGCTCCCGATTCACATACGTGCCGTTCAACGAACCGGAATCACGCACAATATGACCGCCGTCTTCAGCCTTGAACTGGCAATGCTTACGAGAAACGGTCACATCGTCTAAGAAAATATCGGATTTCGGGGAACGGCCAGCATTCGTTATCTCACCATCGAGAAGGAAACGAGCACCCGAGTTCGGGCCACGCTGAACGATCAGCAGAGCAGAACCAGCGGGAAGTGAATTCACCGCTTCCTGGTCGCGTGCAGACAACACAAGAGGAGCATCAACTTGCTCTTCAACCGGCGAAAGCCCAAAGATGGAAGTTGCGGTTGGATCAAAATCGTTAGTGGATTCCATGATCTCCCCCTGTGATAGACGCATTAATTACCCTCAATAGTCTAAAGGGTAAAGGGCAAATGTACTCACTCGTCAGAAGATTTGGAATCTTCTGACGTATCAACCACGGCATATTGAGGCTGAGGCACAGATGACACCGAATCAATCGAAATGTGTCCGACCACTGAAATCGTCACATTCGCGCCCTTTGCGCGCATCTGGGCAGCCGAACCAGCTTGAATCTCTAGAGCAGTCGCTATCGTCTGCCCCTCGCCGATCACATGCCAATCATACGGTTGCGACAAGACAACGCCATCGACCGCAATCATATTATTGTCAGACGTAAACGCGCTCCGGGTGGAAAGACGCACGCCGTTCAACTCGATTGCCTCAGCCCCGGCATTACGTAACTCCCCTAGCGTCATCACAAACTCGGTAGCCGTTAAACGATTCGCGTCATCACCGATGTGCATGAGCACCCCGGGTCCCTCGACAGGAACTCTGCCTGCATTGATCTGAGCGAGCTGATTAATCTTCTGAGCCGTCTGAGCTGCCGCTTCTTGCTCCGACTTGTTGGCTTCAATCTCGTCAACCTGCTGTTGCAAAGCAGAACGCTCCTGACGAAGGTTATTCTCCTGAGAATTCAGCTCAGAAAGCAACACAACCAAGTCTTGTTCGCTCAACGCTTCCAAGGGATCTTCCCGTTGAGCACGAACGGTTGTCACCAGCGCAAAACCAAGAACCAAACAGATTAGAACAAGGACAAGGTGAATCGTGCGCGGAACGGCAAAAAGAGCTTTGATAAACTGCGCGCGACCCGGCTTAACGTCCTTTTCAGTGGACGCAACCTCGTCCCTTCGAGAAGCTCCATGTCGCCCATGACGCGAATTCTTCGGATCTAAACTCATGGACTTTACGCCTTAAAAATCAGACGACGAATCGACGCTGTATTCGAAAAGATACGAATACCCAACACGACGATGACGGCCGTCGTAATCGCGGACCCCACGCCAAGTTGAGTTCCCAACCACACAAGCAAACAGGCAACAACGACATTCCAGAAGAACGACGTGATGAACACGCGATCATGGAACACCCCTTCAAGCCAAGCGCGTGTCGCGCCAAAGAGAGCGTCCAAGCCCGCGATTACCGCAACCGGCAAGAACGGCTGAAGCCAAATCGGAATCGTCGGATCAAGGAAAAGTCCCAAGATAATGCCAGCCGCCAGGCCAATGACAACAACCATGACTATTCTCCTTGGGAATTCGACGCTACCGCATACTGCGGAGTACGGACATTAAGCGCTGGCATTTGAATTTCGGCGGTGCCCGCAGCCGAGATTTCAATGCCGTTCATTGACTTCGCAGTTGAAAGAAAATCACCTGCTGACCCGCGCACAAGACCAACGGACAGTGTGTTCGCATCTCCGATAGCTCTCACCTCGTACGGAGATTCAACGGGAGTGACGTTCACAAGAATTGCCGAACCAGCAGTACGAATAAACGTGCCTGGGCCAATTCGTAGGTCATTGATTGAAATTGCCTCGGCTCCCCCAGCCCAGAGGGCATTCACGATCACATTCAAGTCAATGTCGCGGACCTGACCTCGGGACCCTTGTGCCAGTGTTTTCGCTGACGACGAATCCTTGACCGTGACCGTAATTCCCGGACCAACCACGGGTTCCATTGCATTCGTCAGTGCAACCGAAGGATCAACGAGGACCTGAGGAGCTGTCGACGACGCAGCTTGGTTGACGTGGGTGGACAACGATTGAACGTTGTCTTGAAGGGAAGCCACGACGCTTTGACTCGATTGTGCCTGATCGCGAAGGCTTTGAGTAATGTCAGCGTCCTGAGCGGTACGCAATGACATCACTGCGATTGTGAGCGTGAAGCCGAGCGCCAGCGTGAAAACAAAAGCAATCGGGCGATGCCACCAATGCTTGGGATGCTGAGTATCGTCATAGCTTTCGTACCCAACATCGAGCGGATTATTCAGCAACGAGGTCAGCAACGACATCGACGCAGCAGGATCACTGCCCTGCGCCGGCGAAGAAGACGTTGTGTGCTTATTGTATTCTTGCACGCCTACATCCAGTTGCGTTGTACGTTAATTGCGCGAGATGCGTAATCAACATGCTCAATGAGAAGACGTCTCAACGGCCATGCTGCATTCTCGTGTTCGCCGAGCCAACGATTCACCCGATCAATATGGTCCTCGACGCTTTCGGGGCTGTCGGCATAAACCGGGAGCGAAAGAAGACCTTTGATGTAGCGAATCGACAGGGCAATCGAGTGTGTATTCCAGAAGTATTCGAGTGAGCCAAGACCTCGGTCAATGAAGCTTGAGCCTTGCCACGAGGAGGCAGCAAATCCGTCGAGGATTGCGCTCAATGTGTCGTTTGCGATCCCGTCAACGAAGAGTTTCGACCACGAGGCCTCGCGTTCTTCTTCGTACGGCAGAGCTGCAATTGCGCGTTCTGATGCGGTCTTTGCTTCGCCTGTTGAGGAAGTAGCGAGCCATGCTTCAATACGATCGCGTCCAATCGAACCTGAAGCAGCAATGACAGTACGACCTGTCCAAACGATCTCACTGGTCAAAGTATTTGCATACGATTCCACGGTCTGACTAATCGCGGGGTCATCGGTCATCGGATAGGTAAAGAACAAGGTCTTCAACCATGCGCGACCACGATCTGTGACGTGCTCACGCGACAGACGTAGCGCAAGTGTTCCTACCGTTGTAGCAATCGCGCCACGCTGTTCCTTTGGCACGTAGGTGCCCAGGGTAATGCGACCGAGCTCCAACAAACGATCCGCAAGTGTCTCGTCGACTTCGTTTTCTGCATGACGGAATGCTGCAAGAGTGAAGTCACTGGGGTTCAAGCGACAGTCACGAACAGCGTTGAACAGGGCACCCCACACGACGCATCGCGTCATCAGGTCGGGACATGCCGAAATCAAGGCAAGTGCATTGGATGCTGAGCGATCGTCGAGGTAGGTGACCGCATACGTCAGATCGCCGTCATTGACGACGACTAGATCCATATCCGTAATACCGGCTGGTCGGCTAAGAAGCCCCGAGGGGTCAACCTCTTGGGATCGTCCCTCCATTGTTAGCTCAAAACGATGCGTCATCTGAAGCTGATCGCGTTTCATCGCCCACGTTGTGACATCGAAACGATGCGGGCGAGTCGTATCTGACTCAGACTCATCCGTGATCTGGAAGTTGGTGACGCTACCAATACGGGAGATATCAAAGTGAGGAACGAGTTTCGAGGGACCGGAGGTAGTAAGCCACGTGGACACCCAGTGGGATAAGTCCTTGCCCGTTGCTTCCTGCAGGCAATCGACGAGGTCCTGGAATGAGGTCGATCCGAAGGCATGGCGTTGGAAGTAAATTCGCGCGGCTTCAAAGAAGGCTTCTTCGCCGACGGTTGCTACCAACTGGTTGAGTACCGAAGCGCCCTTGGCATAGGTGATGCCGTCAAAGTTGGTCTTGGCTGCGCCAACGTCGGGAATGTCAGCAATGATCGGGTGAGTTGTCGGCATGAGGTCTTGCTCGTAGGCCCAGATTTTGCGACCTGCAGCAAATGCGGCCCTCTCCCCCGTGTACACGGTTGCTCGGCTTGCTGCCAGGGCACCCTGATTCTCGGCGAATGACTCCTTCAACCAGAGGTCGTCCCACCATCGAGGTGTCACAAGATCCCCAAACCACATGTGGCACATTTCGTGAAGAATCGTGTTTGCTCGATGCTGACGCTGGGCGAAGGTCGGGGTGTCACGTGAAAGATATGAGTCGTTAAAGGTCACGCATCCCGGATTCTCCATGGCTCCCAAGTTGTATTCGGGAACGAAGATCTGATCGTACTTGCCCCAAGGGTATGTGATGCCATAGTGCTGGTGGTAGAAGTCCAAGCCAGCGCGAGTAACGGACAGAATATCGTCGGAATCAATCGCCTGAGCCAAGCTTGAACGGCACATCAAGCGCAGTGGGACGTCAATCTTCTGACCGTCGCTTGCTCCCCCGCTCCAAGTACCTCCGTCAATGACAGCCCAGTCACCGGCGACGACGGCGGTGATGTAGCTGGACAACAGGCGCGTTCGAGCAAAGACATGTCGTGTGCCGTTTTCAATGGGTTCGGTATATAGCTCTGCTCCGTTGGAGGCAACAACCCACTGTTTGGGTGCATCGACGATGAATGACCACTCGGCTTTCAAATCTGGTTGGTCGAAGCACGGCCATGCGCGGTGAGCGTCTTGGGGCTCAAACTGCGTGTACAGGTAAACGCGCCCATCTTCTGGGTCAATATACCGATGCAGACCTTCACCGGAGTGTGAATACGGGCATCGCGCCTGAACCTCAACCGTGCACTCAGTATCGACGGGCAGGCCCCTGAGGGTCAGACACTCGTCATTTTGCGTGATCTCTCGCGCCTCGCCGTTCACACTGAGCCGGGTAACCTGGCCTGCGATGTCGATGAAGGTGGAATCCGCGTGGGAGGTCAGGGTGAAGGTGGACGTAACCACAAACTCGGTATTGTCTTGGCTATCCCCACCGCGCACATCAAGATTGACCTTCATCGTCGAAAGGTCGATTGCGTGTGAACGTTGACGGGCTTCATCGCGGGATAAGACGTGCATAACCGTAGTTTACGGCGCGTTCTTGAACACTTCGAGAAGTGGCTGTAAGCGTTTCGCTATCCGGCGCTACAGTATGAGGTATGAGCTCAGTCGTAGATATTCGCCCCTCAGTTGTGCCACTGAGTGTTCCGGTTGCTCTGGCCAACGCTGGTTCCTATTCAGTATGCGATGCCTTGGGAAATCCTTTTGGGGATCCAAGCGTGCTTACCATCACGGGCATTACCGTTTCCTCGAACGACTGTGAAGAAGGCTGGGCGTTCATCGCTATTCCTGGGCTCACCCAGCACGGCGTTCGTTTTGCCCACGCGGCAGCCGAGGCTGGTGCAGCCCTCCTTGTCACGGATAGCGAGGGAGCGAAGCGAGCAATCGATGAGAAAGTCGGATTGCCGATCGTTGTTCTTAAGGATCCTCGTCGATGCGCAGCGACTATCGCCGCAACCCTCTACGGCCAGCCTGCGACAAAGTTGAAGACGATGGCCGTGACCGGCACGAACGGGAAGACCACTACGTCGTTCCTCATGCGTGCAGCTCTGGGAGTTGAGTTTCCGAATCCCTCCATCTGCGGAACCGTCGAAACACGCATCGGTAACCTACGTTTCCGTTCCGATCAGACTACGGCTGAATCCCCTGTCATCCAGCGCTTCCTTGCCCAAACACTGGAAGAAGGCCTTGGCGCAGCGGTTATTGAAACAAGCTCGCACGCTCTGAGCTTCGAGCGCGTTAACGACATTGTGTTTGACGTTGTCGGCTTCACGAATTTGCAACACGATCACCTCGACTACCACGGCGACATGGAGAACTACTTCGCCGCGAAGAAGTCGCTGTTTACTCAAGAACACTCACGACGTGGGGTTGTATGCGTCGATGACGAGTGGGGCCAGCGCCTTGCCCGCGAAGCTGAAGTACCGGTGACAACCGTTGCCGCGCTGAGCTCGAACGAAGCCGAGTGGCACGTTGAAAATACTCACCCCGACCGTTCGATCGGTCGCACGGTCTTTACGTTGGTGGATCCGAATGGCGCAGGGCATGATGTCGCAATGCCGATTCTTGGTGAAGTGAACGTTCAGAACACTGCCGTCGCCATTGTTGCTGCCGTTCAGCTTGGGTATGACGTGGATGCAGTAATCGCCGCCATTGAAAAGGCGGAGCAGATTCCAGGGCGCATGGAAATGATTAATCCCAAGCCTCATAATCAGCCACTCGTCATCGTCGACTATGCCCATACTCCCGAGGCTCTTGAGTGGACTCTGCGCTCAACAGCTGAGCTGACGACTGGAAAGCTTCATATCGTATTCGGTACCGACGGAGACCGTGACGCATCAAAGCGTGAATACCTTGCCGAAATCGCGGCACGAGAAGCTGACGTCTTGTGGGTGACCGACGAAAATCCACGTACCGAAGACCCGCAGTCTATTCGCGACTATCTGTTGCGCGGTATTACTTCGGTACGTCCGGACATGCACGATGTAACAGAAATTAAGACGTGCCGTCGCGATGCAGTGCGCAAAGCAATCTTGGCAGCCCAGCCAGGTGACACGGTGATTATCACCGGCAAAGGCTCGGAGTGGTACCAAGATTTCGAAGGCATTAAACACGAGTACAACGACGTTCCCGTATCGCGCGAAGTGCTCTACTACGACGTTCGCTCGCACATCTAAGAACGTGTGAGATTACGCGTGAACGCAAGGCTGACACCGCTTATGGGTGTGATGCCACGTAAGATGAACGGGTGAATGACGAGAACCTGAATCAGGACCCGGCCACCGAAGAAGAAGCTGAGCTACGCGCTCAGCACATGCGAGCTTCTCTTGCTCAATTCGAGCTTGACGAGGATGATCTTGCACTGATCGACGGTGAAGCTTCTTTCGATGAGCCTAAAGAAGAACTCGCCGGTCTACCGGTTCTCGCCATCGTTGGACGCCCGAACGTCGGCAAATCAACGCTGGTCAACCGCATTATTGGTCGTCGCGAAGCTGTCGTTCAGGACACTCCCGGTGTTACTCGTGACAGGGTCTCCTACCCCGCCGAATGGGCAGGTCGCGACTTCACAGTCGTCGACACCGGTGGTTGGGAAATCGACGTTAAAGGTCTAGACCGTTCGGTTGCTGAGCAGGCAGAAATTGCCGTTGACCTTGCCGACGCCGTCGTTCTGGTTCTTGACGCAACCGTTGGCGTCACCGCTTCAGACGAACGCATCGTTACGATGCTTCGATCAAAAGGCAAGCCGGTGATTCTGGCAGCAAATAAGGTTGATTCTCCTCAACAAGAAGCCGACGCCGCTTACCTGTGGAGCCTCGGAATGGGTGAGCCCCACCCGATTTCTGCACTCCACGGCCGCGGTACCGGCGACTTGCTGGACGCCATCATGGATGTTCTGCCCGATGAATCCGCCGTGGCAAGCGCACTGCCTAAGGGTGGGCCTCGTCGCATCGCACTTGTCGGACGCCCGAATGTCGGCAAATCTTCTCTGCTCAACGCGCTCGCGCAAGCCGAACGCGTTGTCGTCAACGAACTTGCTGGCACGACCCGCGATCCTGTCGACGAACTCATTGAGCTTGATGGGCGCCTCTGGTGGTTTGTTGACACCGCGGGTATTCGTCGCAAGATGCACCGTACGACCGGTGCTGATTACTACGCGTCGATTCGCACTCAGGCAGCAATTGAGAAGGCGGAAGTTGCTCTTGTCCTCTTCGATGGCTCCCAGTCACTGACAGAACAGGATATTCGCGTCGTTCAGCAGGTCGTTGATGCTGGTCGTGCACTGGTGATTGTCACGAACAAGTGGGACCTCGTTGACGAAGATCGACAGAACGAACTGAAGAACGAAATCGAACGCGAACTTGTCCAAGTCCAGTGGGCTCCGCGAATCAACGTGTCCGCTCTGACCACGTGGCATACGAACCGAATTACGCGCGCACTCGACACGGCTCTTGCCGGTTGGGAAACGCGTATCCCCACAGGTCAGTTGAACGCGTTCCTCGGTCAACTCGTTGCCGCCCACCCGCACCCGCTACGTGGCGGTAAGCAACCTCGTATTCTTTTTGGCACGCAGGTGTCATCACGTCCCCCGCGTTTTGTCCTGTTCACAACGGGTTTCCTTGACCCGCAATATCGCCGTTTCATTGAACGCCGTTTGCGCGAGGAGTTCGGCTTTGAAGGGACTCCGATTCAGATCGGTATGCGCGTTCGCGAACGTCGTCGCAAGTAACGGGCACCGAACCAACTCGTTTTTACACGTCAACCCTGTGGATAACTACCACGGGGTTGACTTTGTGCATAAAGTCTGTTTCGTACCATTCGCTGTTGAGCTCACCCAAGGAGTAATGATGCTTCACTGGACAACACTTTCTTCCCCCATTGGCGACCTGATGCTCATCAAGTCTGGCAAAGGCATCGTCAGAGTTGCCTTCGAATGCGAAGACTTCGCCACAGTACGACGTGATGTCGCAAACTCGTTGAATGATGAGATGGTCGAAGACAGTAAAGAACTGTTTGAGGCCGTAGAGCAGATTGAAGAGTATTTCGCTGGTCAGCGTAAGACTTTCGATCTTGTACTGGACTGGTCCCTGATCTCGGGATTCTATGCGCGCGCTGCCCAACAATTGACGATGGTTCCCTTCGGTACGACATTGCCGTATTCAGGCCTGGCACTGCTTGCAGGTAATAAGAAAGCTCATCGCGCGGCTGCGTCAGCGTGTTCCCATAACCCGTTGCCTATCCTTGCTCCATGCCATCGGATCACGCGAAAAGATGGGTCGTACGGTGAGTATGGTGGCGGGCGCAAAGCCAAAGAGTACCTTCTGAAGTTTGAGCGGGAAATCGACGCAAAAACCTATATCCCCCAGCCCGTACTCAGGCCTCGCTATGTCGGGATTCCTGCTCCAACGTCAGACTAAATACACCACCATGAAATTCGTCTGGGGGTGCCATCAATGACGATAACACCCCCAAACTCTGGCGTAGCACACGAACGCTGATGATAGTCAGCGCTCGGTTCGAGCCTTCGGGTAGCGATGGTCCTTATCTCCCCACCACGGCATGTATGACACATAGCCGTCAGCTGGCGGGTTCGGAGAATCGGGTTCGAAGCCGAGTTCTGTCGGAGTTTCGGGAATGCGATCAACAAGGAAGTACTTGTCCTTGTCATCGCAGTGGGTGCGAACGATCGTCTTGAATTCGGCGAGCTCGGGGTACAAAACACCGGTGATCGGGTTGCGGTGGTAGCGAACGATCTTGTAGAGCCAGTAGACGAACAGAGCAATGTTCGCGATCAATGCAAGAACAGCACAGATGATGTTCGCGTTCGGATCCATCGTGGAGAAGTTAAAGGTGCTGTTTGGTGGAACGAGGATTTCCGGTAGCAATGTGTTCATAGAAATCCAGAACACCAACGTGAAGCACCTGAACCAAATCCACTGACCCTTTGCCCATGTGAAGGCGGGAATTGTACATGCCAGAAGAAGGGCGGCTGTGCAATACCAGGTGTAGTCAGCAAGCGAGTTGTAGAGGAAAGCATGGTTCCACAGGTCGTAGGCAATAACCCACGGCCACACCATGTCAACCCAGATCAGGCCACGAACCTTCTGCTTACCTGGCGATGTGGCGATGATCTTGCCTAGACCGGTGATTGTGATGATGTTGAGCAAGCCAGCTGCTGCGCTGATCAGGTTCCAGTAGCCACCAATAGTTCTAAAACCGGTTTCTGGATCAATACCGATATGGCGAGCGGAAAGATTCGACGCGACTGCTTCGTACCATGCTTGTGAATGGAGTTCGGCGGTCACGCCCCTGGCTTCCGGAAGGCCCGCGATCATATCGAGAGTGTGAGTGTCATTGACATGCTTCAGGCACTGCCAATCTGCTCCGCACGCATAGTAGGTGTCCGCGTTGAAATAGATGGTGAGGTCACGAATATTAGCTTCCATGATGTTGACTGCGAGACCGATCCAGAGTGCAACACCCAGCCAAATAGCGTATTTGTGCGCCTTTTGCGGATTTTTCTTCGCATAGACAAGGACGGTTCCGGTCATTGTTGCAGTAAGGATCATGATGGCGTATTTGCCGAATGGGAACCAACCGACCATTGGTGTGCCGTGAATCCAAGCATAGGGCATAAGTGCAATGCCACCGATCGTCCAGATAACGAAGATGGTCCAGTTCCACCGCCGGTTGATCTCAGCAACAAGCATCTGAGCGACGAATACCGCTAGCCACAGTGCATAGACCTTCGGGGAGCCAATTTCCCACAGCCAAAGTGACTCCATCAGTTTCCTCCTTGAAACACAGACGGGATAGTAGTTATTCGGCTAGTCTAGTGAACAAGAAAAAACGCGGAGCGAGATTGACCCAAAGAGGGATTTATAATTCCGCAGAAAGTTTTTTTAGCAAAGACGCTTAGGACTTTTGGCCGGGGTTTTATTTATCTCCTCTGCTTGCCCACAACTGGGCCTTGACGAGAGGAAGAAAATGTCAAAGAATTCGTCGAAACGTGGCCTTCGCACCGCTATCGGTCTGGGGGCTTTAGGTGTCCTGAGCGGGATGTATGGCTTCAGCCAGCTCAGCGGCAAAGCAACTCCGGAAGAACAAGCATGGCGTTATCCGGGCGACGATTTAATCGACGCAAATTACGATAATGGTTATTCTTCAACCTACGCTATTACAATTGAAGCCCCCGCTTACGCAGTGTGGAGATTATTCAAACAAATCGGCGCGGAAAAGAGTGGTTCATTTTCTTCAGAATTCTTAGAAAGAACATTTGCTCGACTCCCCTTCTTTAATTCCTACGAAATTCAAGAAGAATTCCAACAGCCAGATTCCATGATGCCCGGCGATATCGCCGCTTTCGATTACCACGGAATGTCAATGGAATGGGCCGATATTGTCCCCGGCAAATACATGGTTCAGTGGGTCGACACCAAGAATCCGCCAAAGGCACCTGGCTCCTACGCATTCCGTTTCCCTGGAATGACCCACTTCGCAGCAGCATGGTGCTTCTACGTCGTTCCGCTTCAGGGCGGTCGCACGCGTCTGATCAATCACTGGCGTATCGGATACGAACCTGACTCAGTCGCCATGAAGGCCCTGAACTGGGTCAATATCGAGTTCATTGGCGGATGCATGACCCACATGCAGAACATCTACGTGAAGCGCGTTTTGGAGTTCCGTAAGAAGCAGCATCACACCGGCAAGTTCATGCGTGGTGTGCTTGGCGGCCAGTTCTTCAAGTCCGGTACTCCAGCGGGTCGCTACGACGGGACTCCCCGGGTTAATAGACAAAAATCGTTGCTAATGGCGGCGTGTTGTTAGTT
>NZ_JAQEVQ010000006.1:0-98289 GCF_027694595.1 Pauljensenia sp. OF14-1SRA
AGACAACTAATGAGCGACAACTTCTCCTTCCTAGAAAAAGATTTTCCTTCTTTCCATTTTTAGGCAAATAAAAAACAGTAAACCTTTTTTGATTTACTGCTTTCGTGTTAGCTTTTATTGACTTGTTAGTTTAGCAAGCTAAAAATATCCTACCTGCAATACTCTTTTATCTTATCTGCATATTCAGTCGAAAGATTCTTTGAATAAATTTTTTCATTTTTTGAATTTCTGACTTCTTTCCAAAGAATAGAGGCTACTTTTAATTTGTTCGAATATTTGCAACTATTTTTGTCTGCACAGAAATCCTTTAAAAATTGGTTCCATTGACAAACTGAATTATCATACTTCACATAATTTGATTTCCCATAATAAACTTTTAGCATATCTTGAATTGTAAAACTCAAATCATTTTCTCTTTTTACTTTTCTCCAAGCAGTAGCCATATCAGCAGTAAATTTAAATGGCGAAACATCTGTTAAAATTGAGAAATACTCTCTGAAATGTATGTTAAAGGAGAACCCGCATTCAAGTAATGGAGTATCTAAGGTAATAGTTTCTACTTGTTTCTTTTCATTTTTTATTGATGACTTTTTAATCAAATCACCCTTAAAGTACTGCTCAATAATATAATTGAGTTCCTGTTTTGTACCTCTGTATTCTAATCCTAATGACTTGCATATCCGTGAAAGTTCTTCACGATACCAATAGTATTTATTAAACTCATCAAACGATGTAATTTTGTCAAACTCAGGTCTACTTTCCATCAATATTCTATCTCCTAAAACCAATTTGCTTTTTCATCTCTAAATAATGGTGTTTCACTCTCTTTGTAAGGATTGTAGTTGTTACAATTGCAACCAAACTCTTTCAATGCTTTTATCTTATTATCGGCTGTCCAAACAATCAGAGAGATACCGTCAAATTCTTCAACTTTCCCCTCATTCATTTTATTTTTGAAGTGCCATTCTACAATAGTTTGATTATCCTTATGAAAAAATTGCTTTATATCCCACGCAAGAACTTTTCCTCTTGTATTCCACTCATTAAACCAGTGCTTTACTGTTTGCCGATTTTCATACTTAGGACACCAACTCTCAATATAAATCACATCATCTGAAAAAATATCATCTATTCCTAAGTCTTTTTGTGTAAGCCACATATCAAACCATAAACGAATGATTTTCTCTCTTTCATCCATGAATTTAAACACCTCAAAAATCAAATACTTATTTAATATTATACCATTTTTTCACTCAATTTTATAGGTCTAACTCGTTCCTCTTGGAATCGTAAATAAGCATGTAGACAATAAGGAAGATGGGGATTATGTAGAGCTGGTAATTGAATAGTGTATTAAAATAATTACGATATAATTTCACGGGTTCTGATAGTAAATGTACAGATGATGATTGGGTTTGGTGTGCGGGCGAAGTAGTAAAAGCTGTCGACTTTATTCGTCCAAGCAAACAAGCTGGAGCTGACTGGGAGTCTCTACAGATTAAAAACCGCGACAATTCAGAAAACTCGTCCAGTTCAGCTATCCGTAATGGCACCGACATCAAAAAGTGGTACAGAACAGTGTCTAAAACGGGCAGTACGAGGTGGGAAAAATTCCTAGTTGGCGCAGATGGCGAAAAGCTTGATGAAGTGGATTTTCAGAACTTTGTGAAAGAGTACCTGATGAGCTTGCGCTAAATCTATTGGTGGTCGTATAACGGCTCAGCACGCTTGCCATTTCGGAAGCGACATTTTCGCAAAAACCTAACCATTTCGCAAAAGTGGGGTTTGCGCGCATTAGCACACGCAAAGTTTTCGGCTTTTTCGGGTAACAGCTTTCAGTCGTTAAATTCGGCGCTGACACAAGGCGCGTTAGAGCAAGTATAGAATCCCCACTTTGGCTTGATAACAAGGGAAAACAGGCATATTTGCTTAGTCTCCATAACCCTCACCTTTGTATCAATACCAGCAATCCCGTAACGATTCCGCGTAATTCCGCGCGAAAGTCCCCGCCGCAGACGGCGCATGCAACCTACGTGCTACATCTGCAGAGGAAAACCGTCCGGTCATGGCGTTGCGACCACACAGAAAGGCCAGCAACGCCATGATCGCATACGGCCCCGTTATCGACGCCCCCAACCTCGCAAACGTCCGTCAGGCGCTCGCGGCCACCCTCCAGACGGTCCTCCAGACCTACAGGACGAGAAGAGGCCCCCCGGGGGGTACCCCGGCAGGTGCGCTCCCGGCTGCTGCGCGTTTAGGTGCTGCCAGTGTGTACGGGTTTTCAGGGTTTCACCGTGAGCTGGGCCTATGTGAGGGCCGTTTGTGTGCGTACCCCTATTGAGGTCCCGCGAGCGCCGTTGGGAGAAACCGGGGGGCGCTATGCCTCTTGGGGGCGAACTGCGGGAGGGGATGGAGGATGGTGCCCAGAGATCACAAGCGGCCCGGTATTGGCATAGCCTGGGTAACCCGGTATCCTGGCAGATGTATGCCCTAGGGCTTCCGCTTCGCTTCGGTGAAGGTCCGGACCCCTAGGGCATTAGCATGTGCGCATGTCGTCTGATCCAGCAGCCACACAGGCTTTAGCAGCCCTCATAGGCGGATTATAGGACAAAATGTGTTGCTCTGAGGGTGGTTTTTTTGGCTTTGTGGTGCGGGAAAGTCTGGGTTGAAGTTGGGTTGGGCAACGTGTGAGGGGTGAATACCCCAAAGTGCCCGGTGTGTGGGCGTGTGATGACCCGTCATGGCTACTCGTCTTCGGGGGGGCAGCGATGGCGGTGCAGACTTTGCAAAGTGACCCAAGTGGGTCGTATCGACGCGTCGGCGAAGCATCTTGACGAGTTCCTCGCCTGGTTGCTCAGTGGTCGACGTCAGTCTGACATGCCGGGAGGGGGTAGGGCTTTTCGTCGCAGGTGTCAGCCTTTGTGACAGCTTTGGCCTCTGGCTCCCGTCGTGGACGAAGTCCACGACGCCGTCTTCGTTGACGGTATTCATTTGGGTTGCAAAGCGGTCGTGTTGATCGCCCAAAACGAAAAGCATGTTCTCGGCTGGTATGTGGCACGCAATGAGAACTCGCGAGCGTGGGCGGCCCTCATGGAACGCATTGCACCCCCACGCCTGGTCGTTGCCGATGGGGGCGGTGGTTTTGAGAAAGCCCGCAAGAAGGTCTGGCCCAATACGCGGACGCAAAGGTGCACCTTCCACGTGTTCGGCCAGATCACCCGGGCTACGACTTTACGGCCGCGTCTTGAAGCATCCAAAGAGTTGTACCGGCTCGGCACCAGCCTCCTACGGGTGTGCGACGCTGAAGAAGCCCACGCATGGGTCCAGGCGTATACCGACTGGTGCCTGAGGTGGGAAACGTTCCTCGCTGAGAAAACCAGCCGCGATGGCGGCGGATGGGAGTATACGCACGAACGTCTAGTTCGCGCGCGTAGCAGTTTGAACAGGCTCGTGTCCGCAGGCGTGCTCTTCACCTTTGTGGACCCCGCTTGGGATCGTCAGATGCCCGCGATGAACAACCGTATCGAAGGAGCAACCAACGCTCCCTTACGACAGGTGCTGCGCGACCATTGGGGGATGCGGCTCACCCGCAGGATTAAAGCGGTTTTCTGGTGGTGCTACACGCACAGCGAACAACCCTTGCCCGCCGCCCAGATCCTCAAAATCATGCCCACCGACGCTCAGATCGAAGCCGCCTGGCACCTGGTTGGCGCCACCTTCCAGGCCGGTCAGCTCGTCATCATCGACGAAGCCTCCCTCACAGGCACTCTCTCGCTCGACCGGATCACGCAGGCAGCTGCGGAGGCGGGGGCGAAGGTGCTGCTGGTCGGTGACTACGCCCAGCTCCAGTCTGTCGATGCCGGCGGTGCGTTCAGCCTGCTGATCCACGACCGCGACGATGCTCCCGAACTGGTCGACGTCCACCGCTTAAGCCACGCCTGGGAGAAGACCGCATCCCTGGAGCTGCGGCACGGCCGCACCCCGGTCATCGACACCTACCTGGCACACGAGCGCATCCACGAGGGTGACGCCGAAGCCATGACCGATGCCGCCTACACCGCCTGGCGCCACGACCGCCAGCAGGGCTTGGCGTCGGTGCTGATCGCCGAAACCCGCGAGAACGTCACCGCCCTCAACGTCCGCGCCCGCGCCGACCTCATCCTCGACGACACGCTGAAGCCCGGCCCCGAAATCACCCTGTCCGACGGGCCCAGGGCAGGGGTTGGTGACACGATCATCACCCTCCACAATGACCGTCGGCTGCGGAACCGGCACGGCTGGGTCCGCAACGGCCAAACCTGGACCATCACCGCCGTTCGTGACGATGGGTCGGTCACGATCCGCCCACCCGGGGCCCGGTTCGGGAACAGCATCGTTCTGCCCGCTGACTACGTTCTCGAGCACGTCGACCTCAGCTACGCCGTCACCGCCCACCGCGCCCAAGGCATCACCACCGACACCGCCCACGTCCTCGTCCTCGTCGAACCCACCACCACGCGCGAGAACCTGTACGTCGCCATGACCCGCGGACGCGAATCGAACCAGGCCTACGTCATCCTCGACCGTCCCGATGATCACGCCATGTCGCATCCGGGTGACAATCCCGACGCCACCGCTCGCACGGTCCTCTACGGCCTGCTCCAACACAGCGGTGCTGAGCTGTCGGCGCACGAGACCATCACCGCCGAGCAGGACCGGTGGGGCTCGATCGCCCAACTCGCCGCCGCAGCCCAACACGACCGCTGGACCACCTTGGTCCGCGGCTCCGGGCTCACCGACGAGCAAGCCCAAGCCGTCATCGAATCAGACGCCTTCGGCGCCCTGACCGCGGAACTGGCCGGGCCGAAGCCAACCACCACAACGTCGACACCCTCCTGCCACGCCTCATCCAGGCTCGTAGGTTCACCGCCGCCGACGACATCGCCTCCGTCATCCACCATCGCCTCGCCAACGCCACCACCCAACCTGCCGGCTCCGGTCGCCCCTGCCAGTCACCGCGTCTCATCGTCGGACTGATTCCCGCAGCCACCGGCCCCATGACCACCGACATACAACTGGCCCTGACCGAACCGAAACTTCATTGAATCTCGAGCAGAAGGCTCCTCGACACCGCCGTCAACACGCGAGAGCCCTGGGTTTCGGCATTTGGCCCGATCCCAGCCGATGGACGGGAGCGGCAGCAGTGGAGACGTCACGCAGTGGTGGTCGCCGCCTACCGAGACCGCTAACAGATCACCGACCCTGCACCGCTCGGCACCCCACTCGAGTAAGCTGCCCAGAAGATCGACGCTGCACGGGCCCGTGAAGCCCTCGATCGAGCGTTGAACGGCGCTAGTGTCGAACAAGACCAAGAACACTCTCGACGCGCTCGGACCCAGCGCACGGGACCGTTGCTGTGAGCCAGAGTGAGCTTTGGAGCGGCGCGTTCGCTGTGTCGCTCAGCCCGACCCCAGCTCCTCGGGCATGATGGATACCACCATGACAGTTCGAGTTGGACCGGTGACACGTATCTACTGACACCGTTCGCCAGGACGGAGGTAGACGTGGCCGCTCAAGAAGTCTCAGTCAACTTGGGAAATGCGACGCCCCGACGCCTGTTGGTGGATTGGGCGAACGGTGAGGACGCATGGGTGCGTCAGATCACCGCTGAAACGATCTTCTCTCGCCAGGCACCGAGCGATGCGTTGCTGGACGTCGCCTACGCCACCTTCCTCGCTGAGAAAGGGCTTGGCGATGGCGAGGCCCCGGAAGTCCCGAAGCTTGAATTCGTCGCTGCGGATGCGGCGGAAGAGGAGACTCTCGAACTCGTCAGTTTGGCGAACATCGAAGGCGTCAATGCACTCGCCGCCGACCAAGAACTTGACTTCGACCCGAAACTGACCGTGCTCTTTGGACAAAACGGATCGGGGAAGACTGGATATGCGCGGATACTGAAGCGTATCTCTGCTGTTCGGACTGCTGAGGATATCCTGCCGAACGTGCACGCCGCCTGTTTCGACAGTCCGCCGTCGCCCAGCGCTACCATCCAGTACCGACAGTCTGGCGCGGACTCCTCGGTGATATGGGAGAACGAATCCGGCCTTGCGCCATTCACCCGCATCAGCGTTTTCGATGCGAGCGCAGTTTCGCTGCACGTTGACAGCGATCTGGGTTACGTCTACACGCCAGCCGAACTCGCACTGTTTGGTCACGTCGCTGCCGGACTGCAAGGCATTCAGCAACGGATCGCAACCGAGGTCAAGGCCTTGGCGCCGGGGAGCAACCCTCTGTTATCGAGGTTCACGCGAGGTACGAAGGTGTATCCCGTAATCGAGGCCCTGGGCGCTACCACAGACCTCGCGGAGCTTAACGCACTGGCAACGCTGCCCGAAGGTGCCGAGGCCAACCGCGAGCGTCTCGAAGGTGAGATCGCGGCATTGCGTTCCAACTCGCTCGACGCGATTCTCTCCAGCACACAGGAGACTGAACGTCACCTCAATCGACTACACGGCGTGCTTACAACGGCAATGAACTTCGATCCGGTCGTCTATGAGAAAGCCCGAGTGAAACTCCAGGAAGCAGAAGGTCGAAGGACGGAAGCGCGAGAGCAACTCTTCAGTCAGGATGAGTTGCCAGGCCCAGCAGATGAGGAATGGCAGGATTTCATCGTTGCGGGAGACGAGTACCGCCAACACCTTGACCGCGAGCACTATCCAACAGCCGGCGACAAGTGCCTGTACTGCATGCAGGAGCTCAGTCCGACGGCCTTGAATCTGTTGACTCGCTATCGCACGTTCCTCGATGAAACACTTGCCCGTCAGGTCGAGACCGCGAAGACTGAGGTGCACAACTCCAGCCTCAGGTTCGACGAAGCCGAACTAACCCGCGCGAACGAGTTCGCCACAGAACAGCGGGATAGTGAAGACCCACCGGCATGGGCTGCTCAAGCATGTGAGGTGCTTGCGGCGGCTCGGAGCGTCGCTCAGGGCACCGCGAATGGTAAGCCCGTGACCGGAGGCAACCTCCGAGAGAGCGCAGAGACAGTGGCATCTACGGTCGCAGCTGAACTGGCGACTGTGCGGGCCGCGGTCCAGCAGATGTCGGAGGACAAAGCCAATGCGGCAACCGTGCTCACCGGAAAACAGAAGGAACTCTCAGAGCTTGTTGCACGTATTGAGCTGAACCGGAACATCGTCGCAGCCCGAGAGTATGTCCGACGCGCACGAAGAGCGCAACAACTCGACAAGTTCTCACGGGGCATCTCAAGCGGCGCGTCGAAGCGGCTCACGGTCCAGTCCAAACTCGCCAGCGAAGACCTCGTGAACAAGAACTTCGAGACGCTGTTCGCCGAGGAGTGCGCTCGCCTCCGAGCACCTCACGTCGCCCTTCGATTTCAAGGGCGCAGTGGACAAGCGCAACGTAAGAAGGCGGTCGCCTCTTACAAGCCCTCTGCGGTGCTCTCGGAGGGTGAGCAGAAGGTGTTGGCGCTGGCCGACTTTCTTGCCGAGAGTCGGATGCGAGGGGCCAAAGCGCCTCTGATCTTCGACGACCCGGTGACAAGTCTCGACTACCGCAGACTTGATGAGGTTGCTGAACGCATCCAGAATCTCGCCGAGACACATCAGGTCGTTGTCTTGACCCACAACATCATGTTCGCGTCAGCGCTGATGGCGGCCAGGCAGAACAAGAAACTTAGGACGAGAATCTACGAGGTGCGTGACGGCGGAGAGGTCAAGGGAATCCTGGCTCCGGACGTCGAGCCGAGGCTCGATACGCCAACCGATCTAGCCAAGCGGATCAACGTCAAACTTCAAGAGATGACGAGCGCTGAGCCGGTGGTGCAGGATGCACTCATCAAAGAGACCTACGATCTCATTCGCGCCTGGTGCGAAGCCTTCGTCGAGCAGGAACTCCTCCAGAACGTCACACAGCGGTACCGCAAGAACATCATGATGACCCGTCTGTCGAAGATCGACAGCTCTCGGCTCGATGCTGCCGTCGCAGTCGTTGAACCCCTCTTCGATCGTGCTTGCGAGCGAATGACCGGACACTCTCACGCCGCCGAGTACATGAGCACCAAGCCGACTGTGAGCGAAGTGCAGGAAGACTGGGAGAAGGCGAAAGCAGCGCGCTCGGCATACATAGCCACCTGAGCGGCGGATCGGCGTGGAAGCGGTTCGCAGGCAGCTACATGGGCGTGGGCGAGTTCGTGCGCGCGCTGGGCGGCGCTCATTGATCCAGAGCGAATGCCGGCTTCGACCACAACGGTCGCTGCGAGGCTCGCCACCACATCATCAAGCTCGGCAAGCCGAACCAGCTCAAGCGCCCCCTGCTCGCGAAGGAGACGGTCAATCGCGGCGTCATCTGGTTCTGTGATCATCGACAGCTCCATCCGTGCTGTGCGCTTGCCCTGGACTACGGCGCTCAGGTTCGTACTCGTCGGTTCCTCCCACTCCTACAGAGAGGTAGCGCGGTGACGCGGGAGCTGTATACGCCGTCCCCGGCGTACAGTGGATAGTGGGGCAGGTTCTCCTCTCTTGCGGGTCCTTCGGGACGGCCTACGGGCGCTCACCCACGTACTGCCTCCTCGACGGAGTACCACGTGTGACGAGAGAGCCCGACCATGTTTTGAACCATCTGGATCCTCAGCATCCACGCCCATGACTTCTTCCAGCACTACATGCCGAGCAACCGATTGCTCGCAGCAACGCGAACCCGGCGAGGGCTGAAGTGGGGTGTCTCGGCGATGCTCGTCGGTGTCCCATACCTTGCCATCGCCAACGTGTGCACCATCCTGATGGACCGTGGGGCGCCCGAGTGGCTGCACCTGGTTGTTCTGTGGGGCATCTGGAATGCCCTCAAGTTCATTCTCAGCGGTCCCATCAGCCTGTTCCGCCTCGTGCGAGCGATCATGCGCGAGCAGATGATGGCCCAGACAGTGCGCCCGACGGACCGGAGGCGGCTCCCCACCAACTCACGCTGCTGAGCTGCACCTTGTGTCCCCCCGGTGTGGTCGTCCACCCGGTCGGATCGACACTCCCTGACGCGCGATGGTTCGACGCACGGTCTGCGCGTCCACCTCGAACCGGCGGCCCAGCTGCACGAGCGTCCAACCCGATTGGTACAACCGGGCCGCTTCCTTGGCCTGCACAGAATCCAGACCCGCGCGGCGAACAGGGACGCTGCGCCGTGCAAGATGAGCTGCCGCGGTCAGGCGATGGATATGAAACTGCTTGGCCAGCCCACGCAGCGTCGCGCCGGCCTCGTAGGCAGTGACCAGCTGGTCGACTTCGGCGTCGGTCAGAAAAGTTTGAGTCATCCCAAGTGAGCGGACGGACTGGCCCCGAGAGTCCACAACACAGGGTTCCGATGGCCGCTTCGATATCCGGTAAACCCCTCGCGACCAGCGAGAACACACGGTTCGTGCGGCCGAGCCAAAGTTGTCAAACTCTCTGCGGAGGTCCACCCCTATCAGATGACCCAGCACGGCCACGTTGTTGTGTTCTTGTGCCATTTTTGGTCCTGTGCGTGAGGGTTCACGATTTCAGACAAAGCACCTAGTTAAAACGTTTTTATGCGCGTGAGAGTTGGGGTGTTCCGGTGGCGTTGGCGCCGCCCATGGGTACTACGCTTGCGCCGCATCTAGGAAGTGTTGTCGTTGGCAAGGCATTCCTGACCGGAACTACCGGTTTTTGACTGGATGACTACCAGGGACAGTGAGCCATCAGTTCGATTTCCGCTCGGTGATGTGCTGATGGCTGAGACGGATTGTGCCCTGCGAATGACTGTCTTGTCCGTGAAGCTGCTCGCGTCGCTGTAGGCGCTCAACCCTCCACGTCGATCCGCGTCCCGTGGGTCTGCCGCGGCATTTGGCCTTCTTCAGCTCCTCGCTCTCAGCATGCGTGACACCGGGCTTTTTTATGCCGGCTTCGACATCGTCTTGGGCGAGCCAGAGGCACAGGCAGGACTCGGTGATCCCGAAGTCTTTGGTGACCTGAGCGATCGGAATTTCACCCTTCCGAGCGACCGCGACCACATCAGCACGGAACTCTTTCGAATAAGCAGCGGGTATGACAACATCCTTCCAGTGATCCCCAGGGGCCACAGATCAGATGTCAGCCAAACTCATGGCGGACCGTTCGTGGGGCGAGTAGTGCCTTACGAGCGCCGCCCCTGCGTCCGCGGCAATGCCGACCAGCAAGCACAGGCACAATGCGCAACTGATGCCCGGGCCTGATCCTGCACCGCCGCCACTGGAGTAGAGTCACGACGTCACCAAATTTCACTTTTGGTTGTCGTTGTGGTTCGCGTCTTGGTAGGATGAGAGTGTGAGGGAGCGAGAGATTTACCCGAGTGCACCTATCGTCCTGATGGCGATCGAGGTGCGATACCCGCCGTGCGAACCGCTCGACCGCAAGCAGATCGCGGAAGCATCCGCGCGAATCAAGCACTTGCTGCCACTACCGAGCGAGATGAGCGAGGTTTCCTTCACCGTACAGGCAGGGCCGGACGGCCCACCGACACAGCAGCAGGTCATCAACAACTTCCCGCGGTGGACCAGTCGCGACAAACGGACGGCACTCTCCATCCAGCCAGCCAGCCTGGTTATCGAGACCACTGACTATGGTAGTTTCGACAGGATGCGTGCGTTGCTCGACATCGTGCTTCAGGCCCGCTTGGACATTGCAACCCCGGCCGGAGTTGAGCGGATCGGGCTCCGGTACATCGACGAGATCAGGGTTCCCGCTGAGAACGGTGGCAGCGCGCCCGTCTGGAATCAGTGGGTGGATGCCTCGCTACTTGGTCCTGCTCATATTGGGGCGGACTTGGGGCTTGCGCCGGCTGTGAATGAAGGCGTCTTCGTCTTCTCCGGCAGTAGCGATCATGCGGTGGTGTTGAGGTACGGCGCGCAGAGCGGCTACGCGGTGCAATCGACTCCCGACCTACGCCGTCCATTGCCACCTCCGGGGCCACTGTTCAAGTTGGACATCGACAGTTTTTGGCAAGCTGCCGACGAGGTGCCCGAGTTCGACGTAGAGCTCATCCTGCGTCAGGCAGACGCACTGCATGAACCAGTGCGTGGGGTATTTGAGAGTGTGATCACGGATCGGCTACGAGAGGAAGTGTTGCGGAATGGCTGACACCGTGGTGCGTAACGCCGCGGTTGAGTCGGCGCTGGGATCGCGCGCTACTGCGGGTGACTCCACGTTTACTCGGAACCTGACGGAGACGAGACTTACGCCTCCCCGCCTGACGACGGAAGTTGGCGGAATCCGAAGCGTAGCCCGTGCGCTTCACGACGACGTAGATAACCTCCACAAGCGCACCCACGAGGATGAGTGGCGTACGGCGGCAGCTGAGCGCGGTAAGGCCAGCGTGACGTCAATGCTCACGGAGCTTGCTGATCTCGGGTTCGCCTGGCGCGACATTGCACGGATGATCGGCGTGAGTGTGCCGGCCGTGCAGAAATGGCGAAAGGGAGCAAAGGCCTCGGGTGACAGCCGCATTCGGATTGCAAGCCTCCTTGCGGCCTGCGACTTGGTCACGAACCACTACATGGTTGACGAGATCGCCTCCTGGTTCGAGATGCCGCTCTCCTCGTCTGCCCCCGTCACACCGATCATGCTCTATGCGGCCCATCGTGCGGATCTCGTCTTCGAATTTGCGAGCGGTCACGTAGATCCCGAAGCACTGCTATCGGAGTTCGACCCCGATTGGCGCGAAAAGTACCGGTCAGACTTCGAACTCTTCGAGGCGAGCGACGGCAACCGCTCGATTCGCATGAAGGGCTGATCTTGAGGCACGACTTGGAATCCCCGTACGTAGAGGGTGTCCCCGACTGGGGCGCCCTCTATCGTGCGCGTGGCGATGAGGTCGCGGCGACTCGCCCTATCTTCACCGGTGATGTGTTCACTGGCGTGGAATTGCCCGGATCGACCGGCAAGATTAAGGCGCGCTCCGTTTTGGTCCTTCAGCACCCGTGTTCGATGCGCACAAACGGCGTCGATCTCGCCTGGAAAGTACTTGTTGCCGAGGTGGCGAATCGCAAGGAACTGGACGAGCAGAGCTGGGTGGGAGGCCACTTCAACCTGATGCCGCTGCCTGGCCTCCGTCCCGATATTGCGAGCCAGAGCCAGCATCAGGCAGCCAACTTCGACAACCTCTACACGGTGGCCCCCGCTCTGCTGACCTCGCGGATTGCCTCCCTATCGCCGTTCGGGGTGAACGTCCTTCTTCAGCGATGGGTGCACTACAGCTCCCGAGTCGTGGTGCCAACCCATACCTTCCATGAGCAAACCGTTGCCTTCTACGAAGAAGCGGATCTGATCGAAGAGTGGTGCGACGAGGCGAGCAGCGAGGATCTCCAGGCCGCAACGCAGGCGTGCCTGAACTGGCTGCGGACGGATAGAGACGGCTCGACCTATCAAGAACTACTGAAGGACCCGCAGTCCCACAGCATGATTCGCCGCGCGATGCGCAAGGCCCTGAAAGAACGGAATCAGAGTTGAGAACGACGAAACTTGCTAAGCTGCCCGCCACTCTGTAGGCGGCGGTCGACGAGTTGCGCGCGAACTCGAAGCCGACGCCGGTTGTGGGGATGGACGTGCAGGGCGCTTCGTTTCTCGTCTATCCGCTAGCGGGTCCGACATGGGTCGTGGGGGCCTGATGATGATACCGCACGGCGAGCATGTCTGGAGGTATGCATGGCACAGATTCTTACGATGACGCGTGAGGCAGTGGCGGCGTACCGGGATCTACTGAACGCACTCATGGATTTGGTGGGTGGTTTTCGGCCCCGCCGGCGCGGGCGACCAAAAGGAGATGCTCCCGTGCCGCTACGAGTTCGACACGTTCCCCCTGAGCTCCACTGTGTAGCCCCGGAACTGTTGAAGTTCCGGGGCTTTTCGTTGAAATGGCGGGGTTTCTCGCATTTCTTAAAATGACTGTGAGATACAGGGTCAGCGAACTTCTTGCGTTCTCTCACCAGACGGTTTTCAATAATCCGGTCAAGGTCTTCCTGACTGGTAACCGGCTTGAACCCGCCTGTGTTTTCTCCCAAAACATCGGTGTTGCCCTTGAGGGGCATGGTTGAATCAGACATGGTCTGTCCCCTTTCTTTCCCGTTTATGGCTTGTCAGCCTGTAATTGATCCCGCCAAAAAGAGTCTCCGGGCGGTTCACGGAGCGCCACGAGGGCATAACAAAACCCCGCACCATCACCGATGCGGGGCAAAAACTAGAACAAAAAAGGGCTTAAAGCTTACCTTCAGCTTTCAAACGACGATACTCCCTAGCCAAATCTGAAGTATCAAAAGGCAGATCACGATCTAGGCATTCAGAAACCCTAATCCCTACCCAATCCTTCTCAGGACCGGGCCGAGGAATGCAAAAGCCAGTCTCTTCCTCTTCAGCTTTGATTTCAGCATCCGTCATTTGACGCGGGTTATTCCATTGGAATGTGCAAGGATCCTGAAGAGGGGTTTTATATTTCGGCACTACTGTTCACCTCCAATGTATTCAACGTAGACCATCGGGGTACCGTTTTCGGATCTAATTCTCTTTAATTTAAGTTTACCGCCGCGTATGATAAGGATTTCGTCTTCGCTGGGAATAGCGGAGAACTTGCTGATAGCGGCGGCGTTAGTTCCTTTCGGGAGCAGTAGTCGCGTCAGGAATAGCCTGCGCGATCTTCACAATGAAATCAGATGCGGCTTGCGAGGACACGTACCTGGCGGGAGTCCAATTCACATCCAGCTTCCACGAACCAGTTCATTTAGGCTGGGGTTTGTTATGCCCAAAACCCGATCATAAGCAACAGGTTTTGTCTATTAATCCGCGTGATTACAAGTGAAAAGCTAAAGGGCGGTGGGCAGTAAAAACCTTACTGCCCACCGCCCTTTAGCCTAGCCGTGTTTTCGGTTAGCTCAGCTTGCGTTCCTTTCGCTTGAGCAGAACACCGATTGCAAGAGCGGCAACGCTAACGCCTGCGATAGGTAGAACGCTCGAACCTGTACGTGCCAGCTTAGAGTGTTCTGCGGAGGCAACCTTCTTTACCCCCGGAGTAGTAGAACCATTCGGGTCACTCGGGGTGGAATCAGGGGTACCCGTTCCGCCCGTACCCGGCTGGTTGCTACCTGGATTATCGCCAGGGTTGTCGCCGCCTGGGTTGGTACCACCCGGGTTGTCCCCACCAGGCTGACCGCCAGGATTGTCACCACCAGGCTGACCGCCAGGGTTGTCACCACCAGGCTGACCGCCAGGGTTGTCCCCACCAGGCTGACCACCAGGATTGTCACCACCGCCACAGGTCGGGCACACGCGCACTAGCACCTGAGCTATTACATCGTCATGCGAACCATCCTCGTAGGTGACCCGCACGGGAACTGTAATGAGATCGCCGTCCGCGGCAGCTCCCGGAACCGTGAGCGTTATAGAGCCATCTGGGTTAACAACGGCGCCACTCGGATTGTCAGCTCCGGGGGTCAGCCCAAAGGTTGCACCCTGCGGCGCGGGGTTGGTTTCCACCTCAGGGGTGTTGTTTGAATCGAACCCAGGAACTGGAACGGTTACTTCCTTGCCCGGTTCTCCGTTTTGCGGAACGTAATTAGGTTGCAGGCTCTGAGCATCGTTCGGAATAACAGAAACGTTTGTGCGTCCCTTACCTGTTGAACCATCCGGATAGTTAATCAGCAGATCAACAGATCCAAGCGAACCCGGTGTGGCATCAGCCGGTGGGGTTACCTGCAACTTGTCACCGTCTATTGTGCAAGTCCACCCAGTGGTGCATCCTTCAACCGTTACGGTAGAGCCCGTCGGGATGATATCCCCGGTATTCGGGATATCCAGCGGTGTGCCTGGTTTGGTTGAACCATCGTTCCAGTTGGGTGTGGTCGTTCCGGCTTGGGTGTTGCCAACGTGGATGAGTGCTAGTACGGTTTCCTGACCTCCATTGTTGGGGTAGGTGATTTGTACTGGTACCCGTACCGTAGTGTTTGCTTCGGCCAGGGTTGGCGTGTAGGTGATGATGCCGGTGTTCGGATCAATTTGTGCTCCGTCGGGTGCGCCTACTGCTGTTGCGAAGGTGGTGCCTTGTGGAGCGGGGTTGGTTTCGGTATCCGGTGTGCGGGGGTCGTCAAACAGCGGCGCTGGAGTAGAGGCTGGTGCTCCTACTTTTGCGTTCGTGTCTGCATAGGATCCATTGTTTATTTCGATGAGTGCACATCCAGAGTCGTTAACGGTGAGGCCTGCCGGGGTGTCCGGGCAGAAGTCCTCTCCTGTAACCGGGTTATCCGGGTCAGCAGGATTTGGATAACCATCACCATCAGAATCAGGACGCACGGTAGCTGTGCTTTGCGCATTTGCCGGGCCAGTGTTAGGCGTACCTTTAGTTTCGGTGGTGTACTGGACTTCCACCACATAGTTCTGGCCGGTGGCTTCCTGAGTGGGGGTGCCCTCAATCATGCACTTGCCGCCGATGAAGCTAGCCTGCAAACCTGCGGGCAGCCCGGTTGCTGTACAGCCTGTGATCGTGGCCTTACCTGGATTAGTTAGTGTAACCTCGGCGGGAGTTATTGCCTGGTTGATAGTTCCGGTGATTTCCGGAGCGGTAACCGTTGGGGCTACCGCACAACCCTTGCCGTCAACCTGCGCATCAGCTGCAGTGCCTGGGCACTTATCGGTTAGATCCGGAACTCCATCACCATCAGCATCCGCAGCCGAGGTAACCGCAACCTTTGCATTAACCTGCTTGGTTCCGCCTCTGTTCGGATAGGTGACGTTCACCTTCACGGTGTAGCTATCAACCGCAGTATCAAGAGTTGGGGTGTAGCTGAGCTCGCCGGTCTTATTGTCGATGGTCACCCAGTCAGGGGTTCCAGGTTCCAACGTATAGGTGGTTCCAGCCGGTTCCGTATTGGAACCGTACTGTGCTGTGGCTTGAGCCGTATCACCTTGGGCGACGGTGGAATCGTCATACGAGGGAGCGAAACCACATGCCGAACCACTAATATCCAGCGTCCATTCCGTAGTGGCCTGAGGTTTAAGCTGGTAGGAATCCTTAAGCGCGTCCTTCAGCTTGGCAACAACTTTAACCTTGTTGGCATCAGCTTCAGCAACAACGCCACCCTGGTCGTCAACAAAACTCGACGTGTAATCAAACACCTTGGAATCCGGTATATTAACCGAACCCTTTACCGCACAAGTAGCAGCAGGTGTAACTGTAGGTGCTATAGGAGCCGCTGCCGGCTTGGTAGCTCCGGGAACAGTTGGAGTCATATCACAGGTTTTTCCTGCAATATCGAGTTCCCACCTAAAGACCGCGCCGTGAGCAAGCCGGTAATTATTCAGGTCTTTAAGCTGCGCGGTAACAACAGCTTTAGTGCCTTTGCCCTTGGTAACCACCTGGTTGTTCTTGTTGCGGTATTCCACGTTGTAATCGAAGATGTCGGCGCTGATATCCGGAGCCTGTGGCAGTGTTACTGATGCAGGCTCACCACACTTGTCATTCGCTGCAACCTGCGGTGCGGTGGGCTTTACTTCTTCACGCACGTCGTATTCGTGTTCAAACGTGAATCCGGTAGCAGCCGTTCCCTTGCCGGGGCTTTCTGCCTCATGTTCCAGCTTCAGATTCTGCCCTTCCGGCTGGAAAGGCTTTGCTAAAACGCTAATAGTTCCCCTCTTGATGACACGTCCCTGGGGATCCTTCGGGTAGGAGATGGGGGTACCCGGTATGATCTCTTTGCCTTCAAAGTGCCACGTTATTCCCTCAACTTCGGGAACGGTGAAAGTTAGTGCATTGTCATCGTATGTGGGAGCAGGAACTATTACTTTCTTGGAACCGTAGAAAGTGAAGTTCCATTCGCGTGATCCACAGATGCTGCCGTCTATCGTGTAGTCATCTATTTGCAGCTGCCTATTCGGATCAAAATCATAAGTCTTCATCGTCTTCACGTTGCAGGTAACGTGGAAGGCCTTGATCGTCACCTTTGATTCCCCGTTCACGTACGGAGCCAAGGAACTTGCCGTGTAAGACTTTGGATCCTTCTGAACCAGCTTTCCAGCTGAGTCAACCAAGTAGTACTTCAAATGCCAGTCGTTGGACGGGATTTGTAAAGTATCGGAATCCACCCCAGGGTTGTCCGTTGCTACTGGTTTGGGCGGCTCCACGTTTCCGTAGAATTGAGGCAAGAAGTGAGGTTCTATTTGGGATAATGGGGATACAAACTTGGTGCTCGTGGCTGAACTGTTACGCACTGTACGCGAGTAGGAATACCCGTCTCCTGGCCTGGAACCGTAGTAGTCGATGCGCGCCACGCCGTCTATATATTTGACTAGCTCGTTAACAAAGTTGTTTTCCTTGGTTACCTGTACTTCGGCATAAGTAACGCCCTCGTGAGTAATGTCTTTACAAGTAGTGCCTTCTGCTGCAACTTCAGCGCACGTTCCCTTCGACCACACCACGTATTCGTTCTTGCCATCACCGAAAGGTACCGATTGTCCACGGGTGTGCATTTCAAGCTTTATCTGGTCACCAGGACGATCAAAAACCGAAGTACCTGCCGTCTTTGCAGAATCGTCTTCACCTTCGCCATGGCTGAGCGTGTGGAAGTAGCCAACTTCGTCCCTATCTAGTAACTTCCCGCCGGGAACGGTGAAAGTTTTATAGGCAAGATCTTCCGGAATCTGGCAGCTGCCATCCCTGCGCACCAGCTCCATCTTCATTGTGGCAGGCCAACCCACTTTTGTTTTATCAATGGCCTCTTCGGGGGTGTTGAAGTACATGCTGTCCATTGGCACGCGCTTCCATTCGCCCGTTGTAGGAACCAGGTAGTTTACAAAGACGTCAAAGTGCAGTGGCCCCGAATCGGCTCCGAATTCACGCCGCAAAGGGTACTGCCAGTACAAGCGAGCTTTGTCAGAAAATGCCTTAATCGTAGAAACACCGGCATTATCGTAATCACTGCCCGTAACATTCCACTTTGGTGACCTGTTCGTGCTACATATCGGTTTGTTGCTTGGCTGTTGCATTCCAAGGGACGGGGTAGCCGGTGCGGCCTGAGCCGTGGTTTCCGTTAGTGGAATTCCAACAAACGCTGCGAATAGTAATGAAAGAACACCAAGAAGCGCGCCGGGCGCCCTCTTCCGCTGATAATTCAACATGTAACCTGCCTGCTTAAAGAACACACAACAAAACAGTTGTGGAGTTGGGAATCTACTCTTACACCTTTACCCTAAGGCGTACGCTTTGCAGTTAACAACTGCGAGCTGATATATGAAAAGAAAAACTAATACGCTTCGTACAGTGTGTTTCTTCTAGCAGTGTTCCTTGCTATGAGCGCAAAGAAGCGCCCATTGATGAGAATATTTTTCCAGTTTTGTTTACCTTCGTCCTGGCGGTGAGCGGAACCCTGGTTACCCCTATTTCAGCGCACGCTACAGATTCTTTGGTGGACACCCACGATAATGAGAACGCCAAGACTCGTATCAGGTGATCCCACGAAGGCCGGACAAACCGTGGAACACCGAGTGAAGCTAACTAAATAAAACCACTAACGCGGCTTCCTTTGAGTCCGTCAACTACAACCTGGATAACGCTGCGGGTTGCCAGTGGCGCAACGCCGAGCCAAATGTGGTTCAGGAATGTTATATGGGGTTCTCAAAGAAGAACGTCGAGGGATATCTGGATCCCACCTCCTCATCTCCGTCAAGGAGAACAAGGTTCGTATCGGGGTGCTTCATAAGAGCCTCCAGAGCGATTTGACTCGTCATAGTCAAACAAGAGGATCGAATATAATCAGCAAACGAGGTGTATCCGCGAACTTCTAGAGCAGAGCTAGCGAGAATGAGGCGTTAGCGCCAGATAGTAGATAACCACGTCTTCGCAAGCGACGTACCCACCCTCGCGACTTTTGCACCCACGCTCTTGCGCCTGCACCTATACCCGAACCTTTGCACCCAAATGCGCTCAAAGTGTGCCCGCTACACCCACCTAGATAGAGCCTTGTATCAAAATGAACGTCTAAGTAACAAGGACATCTCTGCGAGAGCAGGGGCTTTCGTGTATCCGGGGACAAACGGCGCAGGGATCCGACTGTCCATATTAGAATGCGGGTGGGCAGTTGTATTAGTTGTGTTGCTGGTTAGTTCTAAGGCGGTGTGATGCCAGATAGAACATGGGATTCTCTAGCTCGGGTCACCCGGGTGTGCCTCCGGGTTGCGGAGGTGGCGCTGGTGCTGAGCGCGTTGGCAATTATTTTGTCAACGTTTTTTGTCACTGTTCTACAGGTCCGCGGCACGGGAAACGGGTTTGAAAAGGACGACGTGTTGGTTGCCGCGCATCACGTGGATTTTACTCGGGGTGACACGGTCGCATTCTTCCACGGAAACCGCATACTGGTTCGCTCGGCTATCGCCATTTCCGGCGATGAGGTAGAGGTGCTCGACAACGGTCATCTGGCGGTAAATGGAGTCGAGTCCCCAGCTGCGTTAACGCCTGAAGATTTAGCTCGCTCAGAGGTTTCTTTTCCGTCAACGGTGCCTGAGGGAGGTGTGCTGGTTGTGATCGGCCAGGGTGATACTTCCGCATTGCACCAGGTAGTGGGCGAGGATTTTGTTGGTCGCGTGATATTGCAAGTGTGGCCTGTGCGGAGTTGGGGAGGAGTTTAAGCCACTGCGCTTGGACAGGCGGTCCATGCTTACAAACAAAGTGATAGTCTGCGAAGGTGCGAACTGCACGTCTTTCGAACTCTAGAAGGAAGTCTTATGTCTCGACAAATCTCCATGCAGGGGGGGGTACGTGCGGTCGCGGTTGCGTTTGCTACGGTACTTGCCCTTTTGTTAGCGGTATCGTTCCCGGGCGTGGCGAAAGCAGCGGATGATCCCACAATCACTGTGACCAGCCAGGAAGGCGATCACACTTACGGTGCGTACCAGGTCTTCAAGGGTGAGCTAGCTGAGGTTGACGGCAACAAGGTGCTGTCAAACATTGAGTGGGGCACCGGTGTTAAGCCCACCGAGCTCTTGGCCGCTGTGGCTGGCGCGAATCTTCTTACTGGTATTACTGCAGGGTCTTCAGCTGCCGATGTTGCAAAGGCTTTGGAAAGTGCAGATAGCGCGAAGGCTCTTGCATTTGCAAAGCTAGTTTCGAAGAATCTCAGCACCACCAAGTCGGATTTCACCAAAACTGGCAATGAGGCTCCCTACACCTACAAAACCGGCAAAGTTGACGCCGGTTACTACGTAGTGGTGGATACGGACACTAACGCTGCCGCTTTGACTACTCCGATCTTGCAGGTTGTTGGTCCAGTCACGGTTGCATCAAAGTCTTCTGTTCCTACTTCGGGTAAGAAGGTTCAGGAAACCACCGGCGTTGCAGAAAACCAGGTCAATGATGGTGAGACTGCTTACAATGTGACGGCTAACTATGAGATTGGTATGGACGTGCCGTTCCTTCTCACTGGTACCGTTTCGAAGAACATCGCGGACTACACCACCTACAAGTACGCGTTCGTTGATGAGCTCTCTAAGGGATTCACCTTCAACGCTGATTCGGTAGAGGTTTATGTTGGCACCACTAAGGTGGATGCAGGCAAGTACACGGTCACTCAGGAGACGATCACCGATGCCGGTGATTACAAGGACGGAACGCGCATCCGTGTTGCGTTTGACAACCTGAAAGACGTCCCGGGCGTAACTGCTGACTCCACGATCACCGTTCGTTACACTGCGAAGCTGAACGAGAAGTCAGAAGCCGGCAAGCCGCAGCCTAACAAGGTGCACGTGGAGTACTCGAAGAGCGCATCTGACGATCAGGGTGAGCCTGGTAAAACGCCTGATACCGAAGTTTATGTCTTCACCTACAAGGTTGATTCTGAGAAGGTAGATGCAGATAAGCCTGAGACTAAGCTTCAGGGCGCCGAGTTCCGTTTGGTGAACGCTGACAAGACCAAGGCTGCCACGATCAACAACGGCAAGATTACCGGCTGGACTGATCTTGATGGCGGTACCTCAATTACCGTTCCTAACGGCGGCCAGTTCTCCATTGAGGGTCTTGACGCTGATGTGCAGTACTACTTGGAAGAGACCAAGGCTCCGACTGGCTACAACCTTCCCACTGGAGACGCGAAGTACACGTCAATCAAGCTGACTGCCACGGTTAAGACTCAGGAAGGCCAGAAGCCTGCTGTTAACGTGTTGCAGCTTGGCGCAGACACTGATAAAACTCCAGCAGATGGCACCTTCTCCACCCTCCAGATTAAAAACTCGAAGGGTTCAACGCTTCCGGAGACGGGTGGCATTGGTACCACGATCTTCACGATCGTTGGCGTAACCGCGATGGTTGCTGCCGCAGGTGGTTTCGTTCTACGTAATCGCAAGAAAGCGTAGATATCAGCCATAACGGTCGATGAGATTGACCCCTTCTACGCGTGTTCGTTCCCGCCGGCAAGCTATGCCGCCGGCGGGAACGTCGCGCGTAAAAAAGGGGCGTCGCAGTTTTTCAGACATAGCGCTCATCGCTTTATTCATTTTTGGCTTATCGGTTTTCCTCTACCCGCCGCTGGCTAACTTTTATAACCATCAGAGGCAAAAGGCGGCGGTGGTGAGTTATGAGAAAGCCGTGTCAAAACTGGACACCACCCAGGTGGAGCGTCTTTTGGATGAGGCGGAAGCCTATAATGATGCGCTTGTCTATGAGCCGGGTAGGCTACCTGTTTCGCAGATGGATCAGTATCTGCGGATGCTGAACTTCACGGGCACGTCGGTGATGGGAACAATCCAAATTCCTTCGTTGGGAGTTAATCTGCCGATTTACCACACCACTGACGAGGCGGTGTTGCAGGCAGGTGTCGGACATATCCCGGGTACGTCGTTGCCGATCGGTGGAGTTGGAACTCGGGCGGTTTTGACTGGTCATAGGGGTTTGCCTTCAAGCAAACTCTTCACGGATCTAGACAAACTGAAGCCGGGTGACATTTTTGTGATCCGAACGGGTAACCGAGAGCTGGCGTACCGCGTGAGCGACATTGTTGAGGTGTTGCCAACGGAAGTTGGTGCTCTGCAGCTCGAGGCTGATCGAGATTTGGTGACGCTAGTTACCTGCACGCCGTATGGGATTAATACTCATCGGCTGTTGGTTACTGGTGAGCGAACCGAATTGTCGGCTGTAGGGTCTATCGCGGCGGATGCGGTGCGGGTAGACCCGGTGTTGGTGGCAGCTTTTGTAGCTGTTCCTATTTTTGTGGTGGGGCTTGTTGTGGTGTTGCGCCGGACGCGAAGTGTTTATGCGCCTAGGCACATGGGGAAGGATAGTAACCATGCGGACGAAAAGTAGCTTATTAGCGCTTTGGTTGTCGATTGCGCTGGCATTTTCGTTGGTTCCGGCTCATGCTGATTCAAGGCCTGATGTTATAGATTTTGACAATGTCGAAGCAGACCGTCTGGGTTCGGTGTCGGCCCTGTTCCACGCGGTGGATAACCAGCCGTTGCCTGGTGTGGAGGTCCGTTTGTACCGGATCGCTGAGATGCGCCCGGGTTTGCCTTTCGTGTTAGATGATTCTTACGCCACGGCGATTGGTTGGAAGTCGTTGACTGATGCCACCGAGCCGAGTGACCCTGATTTAGCGGCGAGTGCCACGCTCACGTTGCAGTCTTTGCTGGAAAGGGACGGTGTGGTTCCAACGGCGCAGGCTACTTCCGATTCTGCGGGGCAGGTCCGTATGCAGGATTTGCAGGTAGGCGTTTATTTGATGACTGCATCTACTGTGAAACAGGGGGCGTATAGGTACGTGGCGTCTCCAGCTATTTTTGCGCTCCCGCAAAAGGGTAGTGACGGCGAACTCGATTACGACGTGGTGGTCGCGCCAAAGTTGGAGCCGCAGAAGGTAGAACCAACGAAGTACCGTTTGGTTAAGCTTTGGCAGGATGAGCCGGTGAAGGACCGCAGGCCAACTTCGATCCAGGTGGACGTTTTGGCTGATGGAAAGCTCTTTAAGCGTGTAACTCTGAGTGCGCAAAATGATTGGACTTTCGAGTGGCAGGACGAGACGGGGGACCGCCGCTGGTCGGTAGCCGAGAAGTTGAGCGGGTCTTACGAGGTCAGAACTGCCGTGGATAATAACGTTTTCACATTGACGAACGTTGCTCCCGAACCTGAAAATCCGGAGCCGGAGGGTCCGCTGTCAAAAACGGGTATGGACGGGAAAGTTGGCGGTGTAGCCATCGTGTTGTTCTTAACTGGTTTGGTGCTTATAGGCGCAGGGCGTGTGCGCGGAAAAAATGAGAGGGCGTAGCCATGCTGAGAGGTGTTGAAGTCGCCAAAACACGCATTCTTGTCGCATTGGTGAGCGTCATTGCGCTCCTGGGCGTCATGTTTGTTATGCCCGCTACCGGTTACGCTGATCCTGCTACGTCTGAGGCAGAGCCCCAGACGGTTGAAGCCGATACTCAACCTGAGGAGCCTGCAGAGCTTTCCATTAGCGAGGACACCGCTGCCGCGGAACAGGCGGTAGGGGAACCAAGCCCAGTTGCCGAGTCTCCTGGACAGTGCCCGGCGGATCAGAATGAGACTATTGTTACCCCGCAGGTAGTTGGCGACCTGCAGGTCGAAGTCGCCCAGTCTTCAACGCAAAAAGACCCCAAAGTGGTTGATAATGTTGCGCAGCGTTATACGGGTGAGACATTCAAGCAGCACATTGGTATTTCGAACACCGTTGCCGCAGAAAACGTGCAACACCGCATTTACCTCGAATTTTCGAGTGCGGACGGTTACGCCCTGGTAAATGGCTCGAAACTGGAAGTACGTGATGAACCGTATTACCAGAACATCGAAAAAAAGCTGAACCCTTATTATTTCCACAAAGCGGAAGGCGTGGAGAACACCTATTACATTGAGGTCGCCGGCTCGAAGATTGGCGAAGCGTTCTCTGTAGATCTGGAGACGAAGTACGACTCCCCGGCATCGCCGGGCGGAACGGCCCGCATCTGGGGAACGCAACTCACAACGCAGCAGGCTGATGCTGCAGGCAAGACGGTGGTTGCTCCTGGTTGTGGTGTCCACGTAGCGAAGTGGGACACGGTACGGCAGGAGTATCAGGCTGTTAAGAAGCAGCATACTTCGGGTGGCTATTCTAGCGCGTGGCCAGCTGCGTCGGAGCCAGCCATTGGCTATAACGCCGCAAAAGGCGTGTATGAGCTACGCAATTTGAGGTACGAGCTCTATCTTAAAAAGGCTCAGGATTCACCGACTTTGCCTACCGGTGGAGTAGGTCAAGATCCGTTTGAGAAGATCCGGGTAGAAGAGACGTTCACCGTGCCCGAAGGCTTTGAGATTAATCCTGCCTATATTAAGGGGATCAGAGACGGGCTGAACAGTAGTAGCCGTGGTGGGCTTATGTCCTATGACGGCTTGGACGGGTGGACGCGCGACGGCTACGTTAATGACCTTGTTTTCGCGCCCGAAATTAATGGCAAGAGAACGCCTATCTTTGGTATCCACGGCTTTGGACTAGATCAGGTGGATGTTGGTTGGGCTGTCCCGCAACCCGAATATAGGCACGTGACTGGCAAGCTTAGCGCCGATGGACGCACTCTGACACTGTCTTGGTATCGAAATAAGGACACTGCAACCAGCAGCCTGTATCTTCGGTTTGCTGACGATTTTCTGGTTGCTAAGAAGCTTCCTGAAGGTGGATCCGTTGACGTTAGCAACGGGGTTGGAATGACGGCGCATTACACGCATTCTGATCCGAAGACAACCAATGCGGAAGTAACAACACCGGTCAAGGTAGAGCCAGGCAAGGGTGAGTTTGTAAAGACTGCGGGTGACGGAAAAACGGAAATTTACCTGCGCGGTCAGGCCGTTCCCTTTACCCTTAGCGCCAAGAATGTTGGTTCGGGCCCGTTGGATCTGGCGACAGTGAAGGACGATTTACCCACCACCCTTTACATGACACCGGCGCAAGTTCGGCAGGTGCTGGAAAAACCAGAATCTTCTGGCTTGACGATCACCATTTCAAATATTGTGCCCTGCGCCGAAAAGCTCAACGTTAAGGTGGCCTCCGGGGGAACGGCAGATCTTTCACCGTCATACAACCCGGCGTGCACGGCAACCCCAACTAGCGTGCAGATAAAACGTGTAGGTAATTCCATAACCTTCAAGGTGGGGGACGGCACGGAAGAAACACTGTCGGCTACCGAAATTGAGAAAAAGCTGGGTGCTTTTGCAATCAGGAAAAACACCGCGTACTCACTTTCTTGGACGGTGCCTGATGGCAAGATTTACGGTGGCAACGAGTTGAAGCTCTCGTTTAACGCCACGGTAAAAGACACTTATATTTTCGGCGACCCAATCGAAAACGATTCGGGTGAAGACGTAAAGAACACGGCATATTTTGGGGACACGCCAAGTAACTCCACGTTCAAAGCGATGCCAGAGGCAAAGATCGGCAAACTTTCTGACCCGGCCGATAACGAGGAAGTCAACTCTGGTCAGAAGATCGACTATTCGATTCGCGTGCAACTAGCCACCGGCTCGCCAGAAGGCTACATTATGCCGCTCATTGACGAGTTGTCGGGACCTCACAAGTTGCTCGCTAAAGTCGAGAAAAACCCGGGCCTGAAAGATCTTGGGCTGACAACCAAAACGATTAAAAAGGTTGACTACTACGTGCTGGATAAGCCCGGCACTTACGAAAACGTCACTTTTGAACTAGTGGAAACTCCTCCACACAAGACGGATGTAGTGCACGATTTCATTGCGGACCACGTTGAGGTTAAGGCAGATAAAACTCGGATTCAATGGTACGTAGATCCTGCCAAATATCATTCAGGCGCGGTTGTTACCGCTCACTATTCGACGCTGGTTGATGAGCTAGACCCATCTGACAACAAACAGCACTACGTGATTAACACGGCAGGCAACAGTAAACCGCCGAGCGCAAAGACCTCTCACCCGATTTCACGTCAGTACGTGACCAAGAACATCGTCACGAAGCGGGGCGATACGCCCGGTGAGGACGAGCTAGTTAAACAAAGTCCGGTACACCCCGGAGAATCCATCACGTACCGCGTCTCGGTTGCGAACTCTCGGGACACTGCGATCGACTTCACCAGTGCTGACGTTTACGACGCGCTACCCAAGTCGCTGCCAGGTAAACCGTGGACTAAGGATGACATTAGTGTGGAGTTCCCCGCCGGTACTTCGGTGCAGGGCGGACAGAACTGGAGTGTATCCCAGACTCCTCCTAATGGCACTGATGACGCTGATAATACGCAGCAGTACATAGTGTGGGGTGATGATTTCAAACTGAGCGTGAAGGGCGAGGTTTACGCCTATATCACGTTGAAGTTCCCTGATGCTGATGACGGCGAAGCCTATGTCTCTCAGTATTTGAGGGACACTTTGTATAACAATTGGCATGTAAAGACTATGAACGATGGCGTCAGCCACTTTGTTGCTAAGTCTGGCGAGGACGGGAAGCCCGCTAACGCAGCCTTGCAAAAGGGCGTGCTGGGTACGGGTAATTTTGACCTTGGCTACGGCAGTTACACTTATGCCAATGGCGGTGGTGGTTATGGGCCTCGGATTATGTTGTATCCAAATTCCGATAACGCCGCGCGTACAACGTATTCTCGTTCGGCAACCGATCCTGCAGGGAAACAGTCGTTTAACGGTCCTTACGCGCTGTATTACGTGTCGCTATTTAATGACGGCGGTTCGCGTCTGTATCTGAATGATATTCAGGACATGCTCCCCAAGGGCGTGTCGTATAGAGCGTTCTTCCCAACCACGGATCAGTTTACTGAAGGTCACGGTTTTTATAACTCAGGTGGCCCCGCTTGGCTTGCAAATGTAGACAATTTCCGCACCTGGCAGGCCAAGACTTCTGACGTTCCTATTGCCGTTGATGGCGCGGAGCCGAAGAACGCTACCATTACGGCGTTAGCAGATGCCACCAATCCTTCAAAGATTGTTTTCAGGGTCTCCAATGGAGATGATGGACAGAAGGGTAACCTCGCATACGACGAGGAGAGGCAGCAATTCTATTTGAATCCAAATGAGATGCTCGCTTTCTCCTACATCGCGCTGGTTGGACCGAATGCCCCGGATGATTTTGCCGTCAATAATGTTGCAATGCCTTATGACGATGTGACTGGGCAGGGTGTGAACGTTAATCCGGACACCTCCATTAAGTCTGTTGAGCAGGGCAAGCAGGTTCTCAATGATGGTAAGCGTTTCATTTGGGATAACGAGCAGGCTTCTAATAAGGGCTTTTCGCCTAAGCCGGGTACCGAGCAGTGGCTTGCTTCTAACGTCAGTTTGACACGAGATAAGCCAGTTCCGGGTATCGAAAAATCCATTGTGGCCAAGACGTCCACGGGCGGAGAACGAACTGAGGATCCCACCCACGCGGCTTACGCAGATACCTTGCATTGGAATATTTCTGCCTACAACGACGCCAAGGAGACCATCGAGGGCTACGTAGTTTCAGACCTTTGGGATCCGAACTATCTACCTACAGGCGAGGTCAAGCTTTCGGTGGGCGGTACGCGCTTCACCGACGGAAGTAGCAAGGCGCTTTTCACATTCGGTGATTGGACTGTGCAAAATGGAAAGCCTACTGCCGTCGAAATTAGGGCTGCGAATCTGGCTTATAGCGTGGGACCGAAGAAACTCGTAGTTAACGGTGATCCGGTGGCGATAATGTCGCGAGGAGGCCGGCAAGCAATCTTCCATTTGTCGCTGACGTCTACTTCCGATGGTCGCATCAGGTTTGACTTGCGTGCCGACAAGGATTCTCCGATAATCGGATCCTTGGGATATGCCGTAGACGGCATGCCCATAAAATCGGGTGAAGCGCTAACCATGGAATTCTCTACGAAGAATCCAAAGCAATCGGGCGACTATCCAGCTGCTTTCAATACTGCTTTCTTCACTCTGTTGGAGCGGCAAGATTATGATCCGAAGCAGGTTAGAAGAGGTGAGAACACCGAGATTGATTTGAAACTCGCTGACGACTTCTACAATGCTAACTGGAGCGGCACCACTGGAAGCAACCACACTGCCAAGGGGTTGAAGACCATCAAGGCTGAAGCCACGATTCCGATTGGTAGTGATGCGTTTACATCCTCAATCGAAAAAGTGGAAGAGGTCTCAGATCCTGCGAATGTCGCGACGTCGACGTCATCGCCGAATTACATCACGCTGAAAGACGCGTCCTCCACTTTCCGCTACTCGATGGAAGTGAAGAACAACAAGTCTGACCCGGTTAAGCGGATCACGATGATTGCTAACTTGCCGCATGTGGGCGATAACTACACGTTCGCTTCGGCTCCGTCTAGAAACTCTGACTTTGCGGTTCGCTTTGCTGACAATCTGAACTTGAAAGTTGAGGTAGTGAGCAAGGACGGCACACGCAAGGTGCTGCCGAAAGGTGCTTACCGAATTGAGTACTCCGATAAGCAAAAACCGGAAGCGTTCACTGCTGCGGATTGGGCAGGCGAGCCAACTGCCAACTGGAGCACTACACCCACTGAGAATTCGAGATCGATCCGTTTAGTGCTAAACGAAACAGCTCAGGATTCAGATTTCTCATTCGGTGGGGAATCGACTTTGGCACTCTCTTTTGACGCGAATGTCATGAAGCCTACTGAAGTCGAGGCTGACCAAATAGCATGGTCAACGTTCGGCTACAACTATCTGGCGCCAGGTAGTGACCTGAACCTGTCATCTATTCCTCTGAAGGTGGGCGTAAAGGTCAAGGGACCAGCCGCGGTTGAACTACCAAAAACTGGTGGAATTGGCGTATACCTAGTGTATTTGCTCGGCGGGCTGACCATGGTTGCGGCGCTAGCTGGGCTCTCGCTACGTAGGCGCTCGTAACGATTAGCATGAATCCAAAGAGCCAGAAAAGAGGTAGAGTCTTGACGGCTCTCGGCCTGCTGATCGTTGGAGTGGCCGTAGGGGCACTCGTGTGGTTGCTCGCGTCACCAGGCGCGAGCAACTCGCGCGCTCTGGCGGGGCAAACTCTAAAAATCATGCCCGACCCTAAACCCGCAGTGGTTAACAAAGATACTGCCCCAGCCATGCCTGGGTTGAATGTGCGCGGGCAAGACGTAGTTGGTGTGCTGACCATTTCCGATTTTGGCCGCGACTTCCCGGTGCTCAGCGCGATGGATAAAACGGCCAGATTTCCGGGGGTGTATGCCGGCGCTGCAAACAATGGAACCCTAATAATAGGGGTATCAAGCTATTTGCCGGGCTTTAGCGGTCTTACATCCCTACAAGACGGCGCCCAAATCAGGTTTACCGCTGTTACGGGCGAACAGTACAGTTATCGGGTGCTCACCGCAGAGTCCATACCTGCTACAGATGCATCAAAGCTCAGTAGTGGGGATGATTGGGACCTCACGCTGTACACTCCCTCACTGTCTGGCGTGCAGTTTGAAATCATCCGCGCCACGGCGGTGGTCAGCGAATAACTCCTCGCATAACTTAGACTGCAAGTGTTAGGAGATGAGTGGGTTATAGGACAGATTGTGTTGCTCTCGTTCATCAGATTCTTGAGCGAATTACTCCCGGATTGTGGACGGCCTACTACTATTTGGCGGATGCTGTTGGAACGTCAGCGCAGGTAATTGCTACGCACTTGGCAAACTGCTCGAAGTGTACTGGTCCCTATCGGGTTCAGCGCCACAGCTGCCTGTTCCAAAGTGGACATTATCGAAGAAGCTCCTCGTAAATCTCCCGATCGGCGTCGGAGAAAACGCTGAAAATAATGTGCTCGGGCGTAGGGGCCGAGGCACAGAATGCGCGAACTTCTGCCACTGCGATCTTGGCCGCGCGCTGAGCCGGAAAACCGAAAACGCCCGTCGACACGCAGCACAACGCTAGTGAGTGCATGTCGTGTTCCAGGGCTGCCATCAATACCGACCGATACGACTGTGCCAGTAACTCCTCATGCTCGGGCTGTAGAGTGCCGTTTACGATCGGTCCAACCGTGTGAAGGACATACTTCGACGGCAGATTCCACGCCGACGTCACGCGCGCCTGCCCCGTCGGCTCGTGAGCGCCCTGCATGATTTCGGCGCACTCGTTGCGAAGTTGCAGGCCGGCCGCCGAATGAATCGCGTTATCAATGCAATAGTGCAGTGGTCCAAAACAGCCGAGCAACGCAGAATTCGCAGCGTTCACGATTCCGTCGACGCGGAGTCGGGTGATGTCTCCCTGCCAGATTGAAATACGCTGATCAAGCGGGGGAGTGATTGCCCGTGCCTCGTTCTCTTCGCGCAAAAGCTGATCCTGCACCTCGAACCACTCGGCGGGTAAAGACCCAGGGGCCTGAATGTTCATGAGCGCCCGCAAATAGTTCCGCTCGCCGCCAAAGCGCGCCGGGGCGACACGCCTCTCCGGATGTCCTTCGAGCAGGCCCTCGATCAAAGCGGTAATTCGTGCATCAGTCGTCATAGTCCAAGCCTTGCAGGAATGAAGCGGGTTGGGCGCGCTTCCAGTTGTTCAATTGACGAGGTCACAATGATATGTGGTTCCTCAGTGTTGCTTTGGGTAGACAAATCGCACTAGACGAGTGGGATGGTCAAGCTGGCAATCACAAGCAGTGACCACACAATCTCACTGCGCCCAAGAACGGTCACAGGAATTGGCTTTGCGCGTCGTGCCTGCCAGAGCGGAACAATCAAGGATCGGGCCAGCAGAGCAACCCACACGACGATGGAACTCCAGCCGAGCAGATTCGTCCATACTGCAAAGCAGACTCCGACCAGCGCAAGCAGATGAAGAACCCCGCCGGCAATAATCCACGGGCGTGGGTTTTTGCGTCCGCGAATCAGTGAACGCACATACGGAACGCAGGCGATGAAATAGGCGCTGAGCACGCCAAAGGAAACCCAAGCAAAACCAAGCTCAGTGTTCGTTGGATACACATCAAGCGACAGACTGGTGGCAACAGGTGTCATCAACGTTGACGCCAGAACCGACGAGAACCTGGTTGCAATCGCACGATCATGCCCGCGCGACACCTCCCACAAGGTCACCACAACCAGCGGAGCAAAGAACGGAGCCCACGCCAGCAGTCGAGGCGCCACAATCAGAAGCGGAATTCCTAGCAGAGCAGTCAACCCAGTCCACGTGATAAACGCAGGTTGAAGGGAAGAACGACGAGAAACCGGTGCCTTCATCCACTTTTCAAACACTTGGAAGAATGCGAATGCGCTCAACCATGCGGGGATAAGCAAAGCAAAAAGCGGATGCCAGCCGGCCAGCCAGCACCCCAAGAGAAGTGGGAGCAGAGCAATGCCCCACGCCCCCTTCTGACCGGGAACCCATCCCCTCGCGCCGAGCGAGCGTTTAACGCCACTCTTCGGTGTCATGTTCTGAGGTTCCATGACACAAACTCTAAGCAAAAACGTCCAGCAATGGAGATGACAAAGCGTCGTCAAGAGATACATCAAACCGATGCCCGGGACCCCTTCCCGGAAAGGAGTCAATAATGCCAGCTCGGCCTCGTTGACCACGAGACGGCGCTTACTAAAGCAGACGAGAACGGGCATTTTTCGTCAAAGCTGGGCACAATAGAGCCATGAGCACCCCAACGATGACAGCTCTCGCGCCTCAAGCGCCCGCCCCCAGCGCACGAGAAGACCGATCCGCGAAGGTCGCAGTGACCGTATTCCCGCTGATTATCCTTGGCGCACTTGTTGGTGGACTGATCTTCCCCGACGCTGCTGCGCCACTGCTTTCCGGCGTGAACTACGCGCTGATGGTCATCATGTTCGGCATGGGCTTGACACTGACACTTCCCGACTTTGCGGTTGTTGCCCGTCGTCCCTGGCCCATCATCTTGGGTGTCCTGCTCCAGTTCATCGTCATGCCTCTGTCCGCACTCTTCGTCACCTGGGCATTCCACCTCGATCCGGCGCTCGCAGTTGGCGTCATCCTTGTCGGTTGTGCGCCCGGTGGAACCGCATCGAACGTCGTCGCCTATCTTGCGAAGGGTGACGTCGCCCTGTCGGTCGCGATGACCTCCGTTTCCACGTTGCTTTCTCCGCTGGTCACGCCGATCTTGACCAAGTATTTGGCCGGCCAGTATATGCCCGTCGACGCGCCCGCGATGGCAAAGTCGATCATGATGATCGTCTTCATTCCCGTGGTTCTTGGCCTGATCGTTCGTCGCCTGATGCCACGCTTCGTTGCTACGGTTCTTCCCGCCCTGCCCTGGATGAGTGTCCTCGGCATTTCCTATGCGGTTCTCGGGTTGGTTGGTGCCTCGTCTGAGCGCATCCTGTCCGGTGGCCTGCTGGTTCTTGCCGTTGTCATCGTGCACAATGCGCTCGGCTTGGGTCTCGGCTACGGTGTTGCCCGAATCAGCGGCGTCGGTGAGAGCGCGGCCCGCACCACCGCCATCGAAGTTGGCATGCAGAACTCCGGTCTAGCAGCGGGCCTCGGGGCCCAATACTTCACTCCCGAAGCGGCCGTCCCCGGCGCAATCTTCTCCGTCTGGCACAACGTGTCCGGCTCCGCGTTGGCAGCGTTCTTCCAGCGTCGCCCACTGGATAAGTAAGGCGAAGTTCCGCCAGCGTCGCCCCTTCTGTTTCGCGATTGGGGGACGAGGCGCCCGCAGAACTCTGCCTTCTCTTCACTTCAACTTCGCCATCTTGCACGCATAACAAATGGGCCCACGATCCGGTGTAAACCAGACCGTGGGCCCATTCGTGTGTGAAAGCCCCCGAGGCAGAAACTTTCAGGTGCGTAGCGATTGTGTTGTTTTCAGGACCTCGTTACAAGCCCCAAATCCAACAACTGCCTCAGGTCACTTGAGAACGGCAGTGGCGCCAGAAGAGGTAAGAGAAACACTCTCAACCTGCTTCTTCTTCGCGCACACAACGATCGTGATCGGATTGCGCTGCGCTTGACGCACCGCTGCAACGTTCATCCGGATAACCGGCTGCCCAGAATCCACATGATCGCCCTCAACGCACAGAGCCTCGAAAGGTTCACCCTTCAACTCCACGGTGTCGAGACCAACATGGACAAGGACCTCAAGACCTTCGTCAGAGACCAGGGTGAAGGCGTGGAGAGTCTTGAAGACAGTGACGATTGTGCCCGAGCACGGTGAAAGAACATCAACTGTATCAACGTCGTCTCCGGGGATGACGGCGAACCCATCGCCGAGCATCTTGCTTGAGAACACCTGATCTGGAACTGCGGTGATTGCAACTACCTCGCCAGAAAACGGTGCCTGAAGCTTAACCTTCTTCTTTCCCAGTCCAAACATCATCAGACTTCCTGTTCGCCCTTGAGGGAGACGGAGGACTGCTCAAGCTGGCGCGCAACTTCGTCATAGACGAACTGAACCTGCGGGCCAACAATGACCTGAACCGACTTCTGCGACGGACGAATCACGCCTGCAACGCCAGTAGCCTTGATGTCCTTCTCCTTGACGGGGACGTTGTCCTTGACGACCGTGCGCAGGCGGGTCGCGCAGTAGTCGATGGACTCAATGTTCGCTGCGCCACCGAGACCGGCAATGATCTTTTCTGCAATGGCAGAGAACTCAGAGTCGGAGGTGATTGCGGACGGGCCATCTTCTTCATCATCGCCACGACCCGGGGTCTTCAGGTTCAGCCAGCCGATGAGGAAGTAGAAGATCACGAAGTAGAGGACGAAGAAGACAACGCCGAGAACAAGGAGCATCCACCACTGGTTCGCAACAGGGTTGCGAGCAGACAGGAGCATATCGACGAAGCCCGCGGAGAAGCCGAAGCCTGCGGTCCAGTGGAACGTTGCAGCGATAGCAACCGAGATGCCGGTGAGGACTGCGTGCACCAAGTAGAGCAGCGGAGCAACGAACATGAAGGCGAACTCGAGGGGTTCGGTGACGCCGGTGAAGAACGAAGCAAGAGCACCGGCCATCATGAGCGAGCCGATTGTCTTCTTGCGCTTGGTGTCAGCGCGCATCCACATTGCAAGGGCTGCGCCCGGAAGACCGAACATCATGATCGGGAAGAAGCCACCCTGGTAGCGACCAACTTCGCCGATGACATTGCAGACGCCGTTTGCCCAGGTGCCGGGGCAGGATGCTGCATCGGTTGCAGCTGCGGCAGCTTCGATGGTCTTGGAACCACCGAGGAAGTCACCAATGTCGTTGATGCCGATAACGTCGAACCAGAAGATCGAGTTCAGAGCGTGGTGCAGGCCGGTCGGGATCAGCAGGCGGTTAGCGAAGCCGTAGAGGCCGGCGCCAAGAGCACCCATCGATTCGATCGACTGACCGAAGCTGAACAGTGCGTGGTAAACCAGCGGCCAGAGGAAGTAGAGAATCGCAGCAAGAACGATCGCGAAGAGCGAAGTGAGGATCGGGACCAGACGGCGACCCGAGAAGAATGCGAGGAAGTCTGGCAGCTTCGTTGTGTGGAAGCGGTTGTATACCCAAGCGGCAAGAATACCGACCAAGATACCGATCAAGACGTTCTTGTCGTTGATGGCGCCCCAGCCTTGTGAAGCCCACTGGACAGCGGCATCGCCTTCCAGTTTCTCAAGATCGACACCCTTGAATACGGCAACAGTGCCTTCAGAGAGGATCAGCTTGATCGTGCCGTAGCCAATGAAGCCGGACAGTGCGGCAGCACCATTCGAGTCCTTTGCTAGGCCGAATGCAATGGCGATTGCGAACAGCCAGCCGAGGTTGTCCAGAACTGCGCCACCAGCCTTGATCAGGACTGCAGCGACAATGTTGTTTGCACCCCACCCATCGGGGTCAATCCAGTAGCCGATACCCATCAGGATGGCGGCGACCGGCATCACGGCAACTGCACCCATCAGCGCTTTGCCGAGTTTTTGCAGACTCCGCATCATTGCAGGTCTCCTTTCTTGGTTGTGTTGATCTTGAGCTCCTGATTCCAGCCGTGTATCTGAAGAGCGAAGTAGGCTGCTTCGCCGCTGTATTCGCTACCGATATCGTTTTGCTCAAGAATGAGGGAAATGATTTGCCTGGCAGACTCAAACTCTGAGGTGAACTGTTGGCGAATCATGTGTGTTGCATCGTTGTGGCGCGGAGTGCGGGTCTTTAACCTGTCCGCAAGCTGATGCACATCCTGTGTAATGACCGTGTTCAGCCATTCATCAGAATGGGAGAATTGGGCTGTTATTACTTCAACGATTGATGCTAGGCGGTTTGCGCGTTGAAGTGGTCGTTTTACCGCTTCACCCCTTCGCGCTGCATTCAAGTGAAGAGCAATGAAGCCAGCTTCAGAATCCGGGATCGCTAGCGAGAGCTGCTGATTCAAGAAGGCGATGATCAGTCTGGCGACTTCTACTTCTTCTCGATACATCTGGACGATCTGAGTCATCAGGGGATTGGCGATATCTTGGCCCTGATTGATGCGTTGCACCGCAAAGGCGATGTGGTCCAGCAGAAGTGAGTACGAGGCGGTATCGAGTTCGCCGAGCAGGCTATTGGCTATTTCGAGAGCTTGGCTCATGATGCTGACGGCATCTTTATCGAGGGTGTTTAGCCAATCGAGGACGCTCAGGTGCTGTGAATCAATTTCGACGTACTGGTTCTGAATCGTTTTTGGGTCAATGAGGTCACCTGCGCGGTGTCCGAATCCGATACCTCGGCCCGCAAGAACGTGCTCGCGTGTAGCGCCTTGAGCAACAACAGCGTTATTGCTCAAAACGCGAATGACGCGCAGGGCAGAATCTTCCACAAGGGCTCCTCATTGAGCGATTTGCGATAAACCGCAAACCCGGTAATGCCTGCGAAAGTAACACCCGGAAAACTGGTCTGTGGTACCGATGATACAACTGTTTAAGCGTCTGTGGAAGTATGTGCTCAAGTTCCAACTCAATGTGGTCGCGTGTGCATGATCGGTGATGGCGTTGTCATGAAGGGGGATAATCGCCGATCGGACGCACAGAAATCTCTAGATCTAACCGCGATGTTGTGCCAGGGGAGATGTGCTTCGTCCCAGATCTCGCATCGCAGGCTTCAACGCAGATAAACTGCGACCATTCCTCTTCATACATGTCTTTTAGTGAGGCGGCGTTGGTGCTCCAAGGGGTCCAGACAACCCTGCCACTGGCATTCGAAGTGATCAGAATCTGGCGTTGCCACTCCGGATCATCAAGAGTCACCCTCGCGTCGCAATGGTAGAGGCGATCTGTCGGTCCCTCGAAAGAAACCGTATTTCCTTCAATGAACGAGGTCTCGGTCAGAAAATCCTCGCAGTGTGCGCCTTCTAACCCCCCAAGAGTCACCGTCGAAACGTCAGAGACAGCGAAGTAGGTGTGCAGAGCCTGCTCGAAAAAGAACGCGTGGTCGTCAGTGTTCGTCACCTCGAGGCCTAGAACAAGGGTGTCACCCGATTCGATGCTGTAGCGGGCGCAAAATGAATGTGGGAACTCTTCGGTGGCTGTGTGCGTCAGGCTAAAAACAGCGGTGGCGGGGTCAGTGGAAGGTTCTATCTTCCATGTCTGCGTTCGAGCAATACCGTGTTTGGTCTGAGTCTGCCCAAGGGATGCTTTCGATAAAGCCGGGGCAGAAAACCACGGGAGGCAGATCGGGATTCCTCCACGCACCGGTGAATTGGGATCACGATCTTCTTTCGAGGTCTGCCAGATTACCGGGCGACCTGCGGTGGGAGTCCATGACAAAAGTTGAGCTCCGAAGAAAGAAACGGTTGTCTGCGATGACGCGGACGTGAGGGACGCGATGGATTCCACGGCGTTCAGTGTATTTTCTCGGCGAGCGACATGGACGATAAACTCCGGTTTTCTCATGAGTGGGAGAAAGTGCGCAGGAAGTGGCAATCTGCTCGGATGCCAAGGCTATGCGTGGTAGTGAAAGCAGAGGCTGACAATGCGAGGGAGAAAAGCGCTGAGGGGCTGGCACATGCCAGCCCCTCAGCTAAGTTTCAACGAATCAGGATCGATCAATCGACCTGGTCGAACTTGCGACCCCACGCGGTGCGGATCGGGTTCGCGTCAGCAACCAGAATGTTGAATCGCTCGTCGGCAATGTCGATGACCTCACCGAGTGCGAAGCGTGCTTCACGTGCCTGCGATGATTCGACGCGCTTCCATGCCGAGGCAATCAGCTGTTCGCGATCGGCAAGATTGGTCACGCAGACAACCAGTGGGCGATTGAACTTCTCGCGGTAGGCGGCCGATGCTGCCTGTAGCTCCTTGAGCTCAGCATCGTTGAATTCGCCAAGAGCGAGGGCTGCGGTGTCAGCGTGGGCCTGCTCGTTGCCATCCTGGTTGGAGGCCAAGTCGGCGATGTCAACGTAGGCGTTGATCAAAGCTTCCTGTTCGTCAGCAGATGCCCCGAGGACCTCGTCCTCGAACGCCTTACGGAGCTCGGTTGCATCGGCGAACGGACGCTGCTCCCATGCGCGTTCGACGGGCCAGACGTCACCGTCGTACATGCCTTTGAAGGCTTCAACGAAGGTTTCGCGATCCATCGCGTTGACCTGATCGAGGTCCACGGGATGACCGTCAATGATTGCAACATCCGGGCCATCTTGCTTGCCAACGTGGAAGAAGAGCAGGTTCAGGATGAAGGCTGTCAGTGCACCGATGGTCACGCCGGAACCGAAGATGATGTGCAACCATGACGGCATCAGGGATGCAAGATCGGGCTTCAGGGTGACCAGCATGGCCAGACCGATGGAGGTCGAGACGATGACGGCATTGCGGTTATCGCGCATGTCGACCTTGGACAAGGTCTGGATACCGACAACGGCAACGTTCGCGAACATGGCCAGCGATGCGCCACCGATGACCGGCCCGGGAATTGAAGCAACCACTGCGCCAGCCTTCGGCAGGATGCCGAGGATGATCATGATGATGCCGGCTGCGGTGACAACCCAACGGGACTTCACGCGGGTCAGTCGAACCAGACCGACGTTCTGGGCGAAGCAAGTGTAGGGGAACGAGTTGAAGATGCCACCGAGGAAGGTGGACAGACCATCTGCGCGAAGAGCGTTTGCAACGTGCTTCGACGTGATGCGCTTGCCGACGACCTCGCCGGTTGCGAAAACATCGCCGGTGGTTTCAACCATGGTTACTGCCATGACGATGAGCATTGAAATGATTGCGGCGATGTTGAATTTCGGAATGCCGAAGAAGAACGGGGTGGTCACGCCAAGCCATGCCGACTGGCCGATATCAGAGAAGTTGGCGTCGCCAAGCGCAAATGCGATAGCGGTCATGACAACCAGGCCGACGAGGACCGAGATGGTTGACATAAAGCCTTTAAAGATGCGTTGGACGGCAACGATGATCACCAGGGTGCCGAATGCGTAGGCGAGGCCGCGCAGAGTGAGTGCGCCAGCATCCTGGCCCTCTGCCGCGTAGGTGCCCCACGACACGATGTCGCCAGCAGAGACGGAGATGAGCGTGATACCCATGACGGTCAGAAGTGTGCCGGTGACGACGGGTGGGAAGAAGCGAAGGAGTTTCGCGAAGAAAGGTGCCACGAAGAAAGTGACGAGGCCGGCTGCAATGATGGAGCCATACATGGTGGCAAGGCCGGTCTTTGGATCGGCACCGGCTGGAGTGGCAGCGATACCGATTGCGATAAGGGGCGAAACTGCGGTGAAGGTGACGCCCTGGATAAGGGGCAGCTTCACGCCGATCTTCGGGCCGAGGCCGGCCGACTGGATGATCGAGGCGATACCGCAGGTGAACAGGTCGGCGTTGATCAGGTGGATCAGGGTTTCGTTATCGAGGCCGAGGCCGGAGGCGATAACAAGAGGAACAACGACGGCGCCGGCGTAGAAAGCCAACACGTGCTGAATGCCAAGAACTGAAAGCTTGCCAAAGGATGGGACTTGGTCAACGGGATGAACGGTCTTGCCGGTTTCGGTAGCCGTTTCATTTCGTCTAAGAGCCATGGATTCTCCTAGAACTCTAAGAGGTTGTTGGGCCCTTCCAATTTTCCTCTCGCACGCGCGTGTTCCCCGCATCGCGTGGCCTATCTCGCACTCGGTTTGGACGAGTGTTCGAGCAGGGTAAACAAGGGAGTAAACTATCCCCTTAGTGCGCTGAACACGTGGTTGTGTGTGCGTGATAATATGGTCTTTTGTTCATGGCTGTGAAAGACCTGTTGAGTTATTCGAACCTCGTTTGAGTACTTCGTTCTGTTGGCAAATGTGACCAAAGAAATGTGACTCAAGTCAATAAAAATGGTCTTTTAGGTGGTCACTCATGCTTTATGGGTATCCAAAATGCGAGAAATAAGCCATAAATTGCGAAAAATGCCGTCACGAACTGACAAATGGCTCAGTTTTTTCGTAGTGTTTCCCCAGTGGCTGTCGCCGTGACAGCTGATAGCAAAAATAGGAATGAGGTTCTTATGCCCATCAATCGCACCGAGCTCGTTGCACAGATCGCAGAGCGCGCAAACCTGACCAAGGTCGAAGCAGATGCAGCTCTTGGCGCTTTCCAGGACGTCCTGGTTGAGTCTCTTGGTAAGGGCGAAGCCGTGAAGATCACCGGCCTGTTCTCCGCAGAGCGCGTCGAGCGCGCAGCACGCACCGGTCGCAACCCGCGCACGGGCGAAGAGATTCAGATCCCGGCTGGCTTCGGCGTGAAGCTCTCCGCTGGCTCCACCCTGAAGAAGGCTGTTGCCAAGTGATCATCTGATCAAACTCTTCGAGTGCGGGGCAGAAACCACTGGTTTCTGCCCCGCACTCTTGTGTGAAACTTCTCTGCCTTTTCCTCTTCCTTTGTCCCTAGCGCCTGTTTTGTCGCTAAATGAAGCGGTTTTCGTTCGCGCTCAGCTCAGTTTCTCACCAAGAGAGACCACGCTGGCGCCTCTACAATGGGAGGCATGCGTAACTCCCTCAATGAACCCCAAGGGCCCTCGTCGCCTTCTGCTCCCTCGACTCAATCGTCGACCGGCTTGCTTGAACGAACTGAGGTTGAACGCGAAAAGGCTCCCGGCGATGGTGATCGATTCGCGCACTTCGTGCGTAGGGATAAAGCTGATTCGTCAATGATGACGGGACAGCCTGTCGTTGCCTTATGTGGCAAAGTCTGGATTCCGACGCGTGATGCTTCGCGCTACCCGGTGTGTCCGACATGCAAGGAACTTCGTGATTCGATGGGGAAGAACGGACGGAACTGGCCGTTCTCTGACGGGTTTGGTGGCTCGGATAAGTGAGCTCCTCCAAGGATCGTCATCTCTATCCATCCCGCGTCTCACCGGCCGCTGCTCGCTCTCTGTCTCCCTCGTTTCCTGCGCGTGCCAGAAGAGGAACAGCGGGGTCGCTTCGCGCATGGCAGGCAGCTGCTCTTGAGCAATACATGGCTGAGGCGCCGCGTGACTTCCTTGCGGTTGCAACTCCCGGTGCGGGTAAAACGACCTTTGCTCTCCGTATTGCTGTGGAGCTGATGGGTCAGGGCATCGTCGATAAGATCACCGTCGTCTGCCCGACTGAACATTTGAAAGGCCAATGGGCCGATGCGGCTGCGCGAGTCGGTATTCATATTGACCCGTCATTTACGAATGCTCAGGGCCGTGCGGGTTCGCACTTTGATGGTGTTGCCGTTACGTATGCGCAGGTCGGCGCTAATCCTGCGGTCCATGAAATGCGTACACGCGACTATCGGACTCTCGTCATCTTGGACGAGATCCACCACGCTGGTGACTCGCTGTCGTGGGGTGACGGTGTGCGCCAAGCGTTCGGCGATGCAACGCGCCGTCTTGCTCTGACAGGCACTCCCTTCCGCTCTGATACATCGCCGATCCCGTTTGTTCGCTATGTGGAAGATGCCGATGGTATTCGTCGCTCTCAAGCCGACTACAGCTACGGCTACGGCAATGCTCTGCGAGACATGGTTGTTCGCCCGGTCCTGTTTATGTCCTATTCGGGTCAGATGTCATGGCGTACCTCGACCGGCGACGAAATGAGCGCTCGCCTGGGTGAGCCTCTGACGAAAGACATGATGAAGCAGGCCTGGCGCACAGCTCTTGATCCGAAGGGTGAGTGGATTCCTGCCGTTCTTCGTGCCGCCGATCTGCGTCTTGAAGAAGTTCGTCGTCAGATCCCTGATGCCGGTGGTCTGGTGATCGCCTCTAATCAGACGCAGGCGCGTGCCTATGCGCGGCATCTGTGCGAGATTACGGGTAAGAAGGCAACGATCGTCCTGTCCGATGATGCTGACGCGTCGGATCGCATTGATGCGTTCCGCGAATCGGATGACCGTTGGATGGTTGCCGTCCGAATGGTGTCGGAAGGCGTGGATGTGCCTCGTCTATCGGTGGGCGTCTACGCGACGAACACGTCCACCCCGCTGTTCTTTGCCCAGGCCGTTGGACGTTTTGTCCGTGCCCGCAAACGCGGTGAGACAGCAACAGTCTTTGTTCCTTCGGTTGTCCCACTGCTGGAGCTTGCTTCACAGATGGAAGTTGAACGCGACCATGCGCTTGACCGCCCGAAGTCAGCTGATGACGAAGACGTCATGTGGAATTCCGAAGACGCCATGGTCGCCCAGGCAAATGTGAGTGAGTCAGCATCGTCGGATTTGCTCAATCAGTACGAGGCCTTGGGTGCAGATGCAGAGTTTGATGGCGTGCTCTTCGACGGTGCTGCCTGGGGGCAAGGCGCCCAGGTTGGTTCAGTCGAAGAACAGGAATACTTGGGAATTCCCGGCCTGCTTGATGCAGACCAAGTGACTACTCTTTTGAGGGCGCGCCAAGCTGAACAGGTTGCAGCTCAAAAGAAGTCGAAGAGCGCAGCGAAGATGCGTGAGGCGAACGCTGGAGTCTCAGACCACCGTGTCCGCGCCGCAAAGCGTAAGGAACTCTCACATCTGGTCTCGTCTTGGTCGCGTCGTAGTGGTGAGGCGCACGCGATGGTTCACGCTCAACTGCGTCAACGCTGTGGCGGCCCAGAGATCGCCCTTGCAACCACGGAACAGATTGAAGCGCGCATTGCTTTGCTTCGTCAGTGGTTCGTTGGAAAACACTAGGCCTGGCGCAGCTGAATGTGAATGATGAGCTGATACAACGTGGCGCTCGCGCACCTTGGGTGTGCGAGCGCCATCGCGTCTAGCAGCGATTCAGAGCTTCACATAGCGTGTCGGGATCGCGACCTCGCCCTCGGACAGGCGCCAGGCCTGATAGGGAAGTTCGTTACGCGAGCGCACGTGCGTTGCTTGCGCTTTCTCTAATGCGTCGTCTCCCCAGAGGGAAGAATCGATTGTGCCGTCAGTGATCAGCGGAATTTGAAGTTCGCGCGCGCCCAGCTTGGCAAGTTCAGCCTTCGCATCGGCTTCAGAATCGGTGACAACGAGGACCTCTTCGGCTGCGTATCCGTCTTCGTCGATGACACGACCAGCGAACTTCTTGCCACCGACCGTTGACTTGGATTCCGACTTCTTCGCGACAGGCTTCGGATTGCCGTTCTCGTCTTCGCGGGACACGAGTTTGTACACGAGAGCCGCCGTGGGCACGCCCGAACCGGTGACCAGCTTCGTTCCAACCCCGTAGGAGTCGATAGGCGCGGCGCCCAGGGCAGCGATAGCGTACTCATCCAGATCGTTGGTGACTGTGATCTTTGTGGTCGTTGCGCCAAGAGCATCAAGCTGACCGCGAACCTTGAAGGCGGTGGCAACAAGGTCGCCAGAGTCCAAACGAACGGCGCCTAGTTCACCGCCGGCGGCGCGTGCAGCCTCAACAGCGTTGATGACGCCCCGTTCGACGTCGTAGGTGTCAACGAGCAGCGTCGTCGATGGGCCAAGCAGTGCAATCTGAGCATCGAATGCTTCGCGTTCCGAATCGTGCAGAAGAGTGAAAGAGTGGGCTGCGGTGCCAATCGCGCGGATTCCATAGCGTTTGGCCGCTTCCAGATCGCTGGTTCCAGCAAATCCTCCGATGATTGCTGCGCGCGCTGCGGAAACCGCGGCTCGTTCGTGGCCTCGTCGAGCTCCCATATCCATGCACGGGCGACCGTGGGCGGCGATCGTCATACGCGACGCGGCCGATGCGATCGCACAGTCATGGTTCAGGATCGACAGAAGAAGCGTCTCGAGCATCGTGCACTCGGCGAAGGTTCCCTCGACGGTCAGCAGAGGGGAGCCGGGGAAATAGCATTCGCCTTCGGCATAGCCGCGAATCGAACCGGTGAAGTGGAAACTCTTCAGATAATCGAGTGCGTCATCGGAAACGATCTTCTCGGTGTGAAGCCAATCGATCTGAGCGGGCTCGAATTCGAAGCGTTCGAGCGCTTCGAGAATGCGACCAATACCTGCGACAACACCGAAGCGTCGGGTTGCGGGAAGACGACGCCCGAAAACCTCGAAAGTGGATGTGCGCCATGCGGTGCCTGCCTTCAAAGCAGCATCAAACATGGTCAGTTCATACATGTCCGTCAGCAGTGACGTTGAAATTGATGAGGGCATATAGCAAACCTAGCGCGATATGCCACAAGTTCGCGTGTTGAAACCGCACCATGGTACGAAATCGTTGCTTAGTCTTGAAACATGCCAACGACTTCATCGACGCCACTTGAACGCGTTGCCCCCACCTCTGCTGGGCTCGCGCAGTGGCGTACTGTCGTTTGGGACGACCCGGTCAATCTGATGTCGTATGTGACCAACGTGTTTGTCCGTCACTTCGGATATTCGCACGATCGCGCTGAATCCCTGATGCGTGAGGTCCACTTGCTCGGCAAAGCAACCGTATCTACGGGACTTCGCGAACGCATGGAAGCCGATGTTGTGGCGATGCACGGGTACGGTTTGCACGCGACGTTGGAACTCGACTCATGATCGGTCCTTTTGTATACGAGGCCGGAGCTTTCAGCGCCGAATTACAACCCCCGTATTCAACGTTGATTGCGCAGCTGATGCGTGAGATTCTCGTTGTCCTTGACGATCCAGGGGACATGCCAGCGTTCGTTGCGGCGGCAACCTCGTTGGAGAATCATCGCGAGGCTCCAGAAGAACGCTCCCTGGATTATTTACTTCCAGCGATGAGTTCTGACCCTCAGGACGCAACGGGTTTGCGTGCGCTGACGGAAGATTTTTTGCGGGCAGAAAAGTCTGCTCGACTGCGTAAAGTGTGCGCGCATATTGAGCGCACTGAAGCCCTCGGTATTCACGAAGTCAGTTTCGATGCTGACGAGGTTTGGGATTGGCTTGGTGCGCTTAATGATGTTCGTCTCGGACTTGCCGGTGAACTTCAGATCGCTTCCGATGATGACGTGGAGCAAATCGCGAAGATTGCAAGCGAAAAACCGAATGGGACCCGTCAGCAGTCGGCAAGCGCTATCTACATGGTCCTTACCTGGTGGCAAGACTCACTGGTGTTCGCCCTGAATTCCCAAGGTGGTAGCAACTAGGGTCAAAGCATGGATAACGCGCCTATCGGTATTTTTGATTCTGGCCTCGGTGGCCTGACCGTCGCGCGTGCCGTCATCGATAAATTGCCGGACGAGGAAATCCTCTATCTCGGCGACACCGCCCACACCCCCTATGGGCCTCGGGCAATTGCAGAAGCGCGTCGCTTCACATTGGAATGCTTGGATGAACTCGCTTCCCGTGGTGTGAAAGCACTGGTGATCGCCTGTAATACGGCAACGGCTGCAGCCCTTTCAGATGCGCGCGAACGCTACTGGATTGACGCGCATATCCCTGTCATTGAGGTCATCACTCCGGCCGCCAGGCAGGCTGTCGCGACCACGAGGAATCGTCGTATTGGCGTGATTGGTACGCAGGCAACCATCCAGTCGGAAGCGTATCGAAACGCACTTGCGGCCGTTCCGGGTCTCCATGTTTCACAGCAGGCCTGCCCTGATTTTGTTCCCTTCGTAGAGCGTGGTGTGACAACTGGAGTTGAACTGGAAGCTGTCGCGCGCGAGTATCTTCAGCCACTCAAGGACGATGGCGTCGACACTCTTATCCTGGGATGCACGCACTACCCGTTGTTGACCGGCGTTATCGGCCGTGTCATGGGCGAAGGAGTGTCCCTTGTGACCTCGTCAGAAGCGACTGCCAACGTGACGTACAACGAACTGACCGACCGCGATCTCTTGCATGAACCATGGGCCGAAGGTGAAGGACCCCATCACCAGTTCATGACAACCGACTCCGGCGATACGTTCCCGCGTCTGGCCCGGCGTTTCCTTGGCCCCGAAGTTGGCAACGTGCAAGAAATCTCGATTGCGTCAGGAGTCAGTGCCCAATGAAACTGACAACGATCGGGTGCACCGGTTCCATGTCCGGTCCGAAGTCTCCGGCCTCGTGCTACTTGGTTCAAGCGAACGGCGTTGATCCGAGCACCGGTGAGGATCGCGTGTGGAACGTGGTTCTCGAGATGGGCCCCGGTTCTTTCGGTGCTCTCTGGCGTCGGATTAGCCCCCGCGATATTGATGCGGTGGTCCTTTCGCACTGCCACGCTGACCATATGGCTGACATCATCTCGCTACAGGTGTACCGCAAGTGGGGCCCCGGCTCTGATTTGCCTCCGCTGATGGTTGTCGGTCCCGAAGGTCTGTTGGAACGTATCCGCCAGATCGACGGTGTTGTCGAAGAGGAGCTGTACGCGAATGAATTCGATATTCGAACCGTTGAAGATGGCCAGTCCTATCAGATTGGTCCGATGACTCTGACATCGTTCAAGGGGATCCACACAATTCCCTCGTTCGGAACGCGTATTGAGGGGCCGAGCCAGTCAGATCCGTCGACCGCGGTGTCGATGTTCTTCACCGGCGATACGGATGAAAGCCCTCGTATCGATGCTGGAGCTATGAACGTGGATCTTCTTCTGACCGAAGTCGGTTTCACTTGTGGAGATTCAGTTCGTGGAATCCACATGGATGGGGTGCGCGCAGGTAGCTTTGCGACGCGAGCCAATGTTGGTCGACTGGTTGCGACGCACATTCAGCCGTGGACAGAAACTGAACAGGTGCTTGCTGAACTGCGTCAGACCTGGTCTGGTCCCGTTGATTTCGCCTGCCTTGAATCTTCGTTCGTGGTGGGTGGCAAGTAGCGCTCATCGCTGGGACTGCTACTGAGTGGTCTCGTATATGTTGCCACGCCAGTCATTGTGGTGGGTTGCAACCCACTGGAATAGGGCAGCAAGGACCTGGCCGGTTGCAGTGTTCGGTGAATCTTCTCCGTTGCGGTGACGCACCAAAATGCGCCTGAAGCCCAGTGCTGGCAGAGTCGTGACACGCATACCTCCCAGCGCAATTCCTCGGATAGCCATGTAGGGCATGATCGTTGAGCCTTTACCGGCGCGAATAAGGGCGTGTGCGGCTTCGTAGTTGATGTACGAGTAGGGCACCCAGTGGATGTGCGATGTTGCAGCTACCACACGTTGCATGGGGAGTGCGCCGATCGTGTTTGGTGCGACCCGGAGCCATTGGACGTCGGCAAGGTCGCGTTCGGATCCCACTAGCGGGGCGTTGGAGGGGCTGACCAGTACCCAGGGTTCGTCGATGAATTGGACATCGGTGAAGCCGCGTGGCGCGTTGCCGGGGGCGGTGTCACGTTCCAGCATGAGCAGGTCGAACTCGCCCGAACGCATCTTCGTCATGCCGGGGCCTTCGTCGGATTCATCGATGTGGATTTCGACGCCGGGAAGGTCTTGTTCCAGCTGGGAGGTGAGGGGGAGGAGAACGTTACGAATGACCGTGTGAAAAGCGCCGATGCGTACGATACCGGTCAGGTGCCCGGCGATGGGGCGAAGATCTCGGGCAATGTCGTTAAGGTCGTTTTCGATGCGTTCGGCGCCGTTGACAAGAATGCGCCCGGCGGGGGTAAGAAGAGCGCCGGCTGGGTTGCGGTCGACGAGGTCCAGACCGACTTCTTCCTCGAGTTTTTTGATTTGTTGTGACACCGCTGATGCGGAGACCCCGAGGTAGTCTGACGCGGCGACGATTCCACCTTCGCGGTGAACTTCAAGAAGAACTTGGAGTCGTTTTGGATCGAGATGCATCGGAGCTCCTACTTCTTAAGTAAAACTTAAATTACAAAAAAGAATAGTTCAATTGAACTGTATGTGAGTGGCGTACATACTTATATGTATCAAGTCGTGAACAGTGAGGCTTGCGACACAGAGTTGAATGGAGAAACGTCATGATGTCATTGGTCCGTCGTCAGCTCGACTGCTTCCGTTCCTATGTCACTCGCTATCGCAAACAGCAGCGTGATGAACTGCAGTTCTGCATGGATCGCCCGATTTACGGCAATCTGGTCGCCCGCTGAAACCGGCTTGGTGATAACAGCGCTCTCGGTAGCGTGAGTAGCGTGACAACTCAATAGACAGGAGAGGCGATGCCACCGGTGGCATCGCCTCTCCTGTCATGCCTGCTTACTGAAACAAGGATGAATTAAGGGCTAATGCCCGAATTGATATCACTGACTCTGTTGGAGCGCATCGACAACCGCAGGAGTGAGGGCGCGGAATGCAATGCCTCGATGGCTGATCGCATTCTTCTGCTTGGGCGTCATTTCCGCTGTCGTCACGTTAAAGCCGTCGGCGACGAAGATCGGGTCGTAGCCAAATCCGCCGGTACCACGGCGCTCACGAAGCAAAGTGCCACGGACCTCTCCGCGCTGAACGAACTCGCGCCCGTCAGGCAGAACCAATACAGCGGCAGAGACGAATGCGGCGCCTCGTAGCGCATCTGGCACATCGGTCAACTGAGCAAGGAGCAAATCTAGGTTTGCTGCATCGTCACCGTGGTGGCCACACCAGCGAGCAGAGAAAATGCCGGGCGCTCCACCCAGAATGTCAACGCACAAACCGGAATCGTCCGCGATCGCCGGCAACCCGGTCAGCTTCACCAAAGAACGAGCTTTGATCAGAGAGTTTTCTTCGAAAGATGCACCGTCTTCTACCGGTTCGGGCGCATCAAAGTCACTCATCTTGGCAATGATCCCGGCCTCGTACCCTGCGTATGCGGGAGCCAGAATTGCTTCCAACTCCGCAATTTTGTGGGCGTTGCCGGTGGCGAAAAGCAATTTGGGGGTCGTCATCAGAGGGTGACCGTCTCAAGTTCGCCAGCGGTCAAACAACGACGTTGCAGATCGGCCAGCTGCGCGTTGCCGATCGCTGCCAGGTCAAGCAGCTCGCCCAGTTCATCACGGTTGAAGGGCGCGTGCTCGGCAGTGCCCTGAACCTCGATGAAGTTGCCGTTGCCGGTCTGAACGATGTTCATGTCAGTTTCTGCACGGACGTCTTCGACGTAGGGGAGGTCGAGCATCGGGGTGGCGTCGATAATGCCAACGGAGATCGCCGACACGGAGTCGGTCAGCACGGACGTGCCAGCCTTTGGTGTGATGAGACCCTTTTCGGTGCCCCAGCGGACCGCTTCAGCCAGTGCAACGTAGGCGCCGGTCACGGACGCGGTGCGAGTGCCACCGTCTGCGCGCAGAACGTCGCAGTCGAGGACGATCGTGTTTTCGCCCAGAGCTGTCACGTCAATGATTGCGCGCAGGCTTCGACCAATGAGGCGTGAGATTTCTTGCGTGCGTCCACCAACCTTGCCCTTGATGGATTCGCGCTGTGAGCGTTCAGCGGTTGCGCGTGGCAACATCGAGTATTCGGCGGTGACCCAACCTTCTCCGCTCCCTTTACGCCAGCGCGGAACGCCCTCTGTCAGCGAGGCGACGCAGAGGACGCGAGTATTTCCGAACTCGACAAGGACGGAGCCTTCGCCGACGCCCGCCCAACCGCGGGTCATGGAAACGGGACGGAGCTGGTCGAATGAGCGCCCATCGGCGCGAGATACATTATGAGTCATGCCTCCAGCCTAGTTCACTTCGCGAAGCGGACCCCAGGAGGGCTAGCGTTGAGGTATGACACTTCACCTTCCCCTTGTCCGGCTAACTCCTCGCGCCCTGGTTTCCGTGCGTGAGAATGTCAGCCCACGCGCGCTCCTTGAACGCGGCGTAAAGGCTTTGGGTGCAGGGGTGAGCCAAGAGGATCGCGCAGGACTGTCGTCCGTCCGCGCAGTTGTAGTAAAGCCAAATGGTGCGATCGGCGTTATTCCAGTTCGCGATGCCTGTGCAGAGATTGAGTTGGCAACGATTTCCACCCCGGTCGCCCTCTCTCTGATCGACGAGGCCGCCCCCGCCTATTTCGTTGGTGCCACTGATGATGGGGCGGGGCAGATTGTGCTCTGCCTTGACAATGACGCTGAGCTTCCGGGCGTGCAGTGGGTTCACCTGCGATGGGGTGGGCATATGTTGGGTGCTTCGGATTCTGGGGTTGCGATAGTGGGTGTGTCTCTTGCTACTTGGCATGCCTCCTACCGTTTCTGCGCTCGTTGTGGGAAGCCTGTTCGCTCGATTCTGAGTGGCTGGGCGACGGAGTGTTCCGGGTGTGGGCACGTGGAATATCCGCGGCAGGACCCGGCAGTTATCGTGCGCATCCACGATGATGAGGATCGTGTGTTGCTTGCGCACAATACGGCGTGGCGCACCACAATGTGTTCTCTGATCGCCGGTTTTGTCGAGGCCGGAGAATCGCCTGAACATGCAGTTATTCGCGAAGTTAAAGAAGAAGTTGGTCTGGATGTGGCCAGCGTTGAATATCAGGCGACACAACCGTGGCCGTTCCCTCGTTCGCAGATGATTGGGTACACCGCGCGAGTAGCTGTTGGAACACCGGTTGTGCCGATTCCCGATGGGGAAGAGATCGAATGGGCGCGGTTCTTTAGTCGGAGTGAATTGCGCGATGCTCTTCACAGCGGTGAAGTGAGTACACCGGGCCCAACATCCATTGCGTATGCCCTGCTTGTGGACTGGTATGGAAGCGACTTGCCTGAGAGCCCAAGCTCGCTTGACCCGCTTCGGCGCCCATGATGCACATTGGTTTCTCCATGGTCAGTGGGACAATCGTTCTATGAATGTGCCAGACCCGAATGCTCTTCTTGATGCGCTTGATCCGGATCAGCGCGCTGTTGCCCTGCAAGTGAAAGGGCCATTGGCTGTTCTTGCCGGCGCAGGGACAGGGAAAACACGTGCGATCACCTATCGCATTGCGTACGGTGTGGCAACGGGTGCGTTCACGCCAAATTCGGTTCTTGCAGTGACGTTCACGCGTCGCGCTGCTTTTGAAATGGGGCAAAGACTTACCCAGCTTGGCGTTCCCGGAGTTCCTGCTCGCACCTTCCATTCGGCTGCGCTCAGTCAGCTGAAATTCTTCTGGCCAACAGCAATTGGTGGTCAGATTCCAGAGATCATCCCCAGTAAGTCATCGCTTGTTTATCCCGTGATGTCCCGCCTTGGAATAGCGCAGGGAAATATTGAATTCCGTGACGTTGTCGCCGAAATTGAATGGGCGAAAGTGTCGATGGTTGACGCAGAGCGCTACGGCGAAGTAGTGCGCGACGGACACCCTGTTCCAGATGGCTTAAGCGCTGATGAGATGGCAACGATTCTTTGCCTGTATGAGGATGCTAAGCGTGAACGTGGTGCGATCGATTTTGAAGACGTCCTTATTTTGATGGCCGCCATCATGCAGGATCGCCCTGACGTCGCCAGGCAAGTGCGTAACCAGTACCAGAACTTCGTGGTTGATGAATTCCAAGATGTGTCACGCCTGCAACACTCGTTGTTGGATCTATGGATCGGTGATCGTCACGACGTGTGTGTCGTTGGTGATGTTGCCCAGACAATTTATTCATTTGCTGGTGCTCAATCATCATTTCTTGTCGATTTCCCAAAGAAGTTCAAGGGGGCGCACGTCCTTGAACTGACCAGAGATTATCGGTCGACGCCTCAAATTGTTGATGTTGCTAACTCGGTTATGCTGGGGGCAGGAAAAACCAGTGGCGCTGTCACGCTCAGCTCTCAACGACCTTCGGGCGCGCATGTTGAATTCGCAAGCTATTCGTCGGATAGGGAAGAAGCTGAAGCCATCGCGTCGAAGATTCAAGAGCTCATACATCGTGGAACACCTGCCCACGATATCGCTGTTCTCCTTCGTATCAACGCCCAATCCGAACTCTACGAAGAAGTATTTTCAGCGCGTCAGATCCCGATTGCTCTTCAAGACGAGACCCCATTCTTTGATCGAGAATCAGTTCGCCGTGCAGTCAGCCATCTGATTGCGGTGTCGAAGTCTGGCCAGGATGCCTCTGGCTCCCTGCGCGACCAAATAGAAGAACACTTGGGAGCCATCGGCTGGACGCCTCAAGCTCCCAATGGAGCAAATGCGCTTGAACGCTGGAATAACCTCAATACGCTGATCGCATTGGCTACTGATTCATCTGCTCCGGATCTTGCTGGGTTCATTGAAGAGCTCACGCACAAGCGCAAGGCTGCAGAAGAGCCAAATAAAGAAGGCGTGGAAGTAATGACTCTTCACTCGGCGAAGGGGCTGGAATGGTCAGCCGTTTTTATGCCGGGGCTCAGCGAAGGTCTGCTCCCTATTTCCTACGCTAAGACCCCCGAAGCAATCGAAGAAGAACGTCGCCTTCTCTACGTTGGTATCACTCGTGCGAGGGATATTCTTGAGCTCTCGTGGGCGCGAAGCCGGCGTGACGGGGATCGTTCGAAGCGTAAACGTAGTCGCCTGCTGAACAGCGTGTGGCCGCAGAGCCCCTCGGCAAAGACGAAGAAGCCCGCTCACGCTCACGCATCATCATCGAAGCAGGCGATACGCGAGTTCCAAGCAACAGCGTCGAAAGAGACCCTCGATCTTTTCGAAGCCCTCCGCTCGTGGCGAAGTGATGTTGCAAAGCTCGCTGGTAAGCCCCCCTATACGGTTTTTTCGGATCTCACGCTCCGTGAGCTTGCGACACAGCGTCCGAAGAACCATCGTGAGCTTCTTGGGATTTCCGGCATCGGCGAGATCAAAGCAGATGCGTTCGGATCATCCGTTTTAGCAATCCTGGACGGTGAAACAGTTGAAGTGACTAAGGACGATCTTCTTTAATACGTTCTCTTCGTACTATCGATCGGAAGTACGGTCGCTTAGACTGCTCTCCTTACACCCGCAATTCGCTTGAGGTACAGCTTGTCGTATCGAAAAGCCACCGCGAGCATCAATATGGTGAATACCCGATGTCATCAGGTGATCATTCCCCATAAAAGTCTGGATAAACCTAGCAATCGACCAGGCTGCGCCATGGGCGGCAAGAGGTGTGGGAGCAACCAATGGTGTCCTCATCGCCGTCTTACGGTGATCAAGAAAATCAGGATCCCTAGCGTTTTCTTGGGAGAGTAAACATGCTCCACACGCACTGAGTCCTGGGATGACAAGAGGCCCGACGTCATAGCCGTCTTCCAGTTCAGTGACCAGAAGGTGGGGGATATCTTCTTTCACGAGCATCCAGGAGTCTTCGAACGCGGGGAAACGCTGAGAGGACACAATCGTTAAAGCCTCACTTTGACCATGAGAATGAGGCACGTACCGGGGGAGTAAGTCATAACGATGTGATAGTGACCGCTTCAGTGGCAACCCTAGAAAGCCTTCACCAATCACCCTGGCAAGCCGGTCATCAACCCGACGTGGTTGCAGGGGAATGACCTCAAGATAGAAGTCATTTTTCACCAGATCCAAAACTCGCACAGATACGTCATCGAAGACGGTGAACGTCAACGCGAGGTGCTGGGGCAGAGTGACATCTTCTAAGAACCCAGCGTGTTGCAGGCGCATTCGAAGACGAATCGGCAAAGTGCTCGGCAAAGGATCATCCTGATCGGCATCCAAAGACACAGAATGATGACTGCAAGCGATCAAGGCATTGATCTGACGATCATGCAGGCCACGAAGCACCATTTGGTGACCGTGATCTGTTCCAACCTGGACCGAATGATCCCCAACCCTCAACACCGTGACGCCGGGCTTCAACTTCATCGCACACCTCTTCGTGAGAACTCGATGGCGATGAGTATGTCAGCCTTCAACCCGGCCCAGCGTTTATCCACAGGACGAGCGTGCTCGCGCGAAAAAGTTATCCACAAGCATCGGCGCGGAGGTGATGATGGGCTTCATCGTTAGGCCTGAGTATCCCCCGAAGAAGGATCAGAATCCTTGTCTTCAGAACCGTCAGCAGAATCATTGAACTGATCCCCGGCCTGATTGTCCGGAGCATCTGGAGCAAATCCTGCCCGCGCCAACGTTTCACTCTCGGGATCACTCTCCGGAGAAAGCCCTTCAGCCCACCCCATCGTGCCGTCCAACAGGGCATTGAGAGCAGCATCGATATCCGCGTCCTGCTCACGAGCCGCCTGGCGGATCGTCAAGAAGGTGTCGGGAGAATCAAGCTCTGCCTGCGTCGGCACCATGTCAGGATGCGACCAGAGGTTATCGCGAGCTTCCCTCCCACCATCGGCTGCGACAAGACTGAAGATCGATGCGGCGCCTCGTGCACGACGCGGACGCATCTGCAATCCGATCAACTGACCTAGCATCTGCTCGGCTGGGCCGCCGGTAGCGCGACGACGACGGATCATTTCGCGCAACTGATCGGCGTGAGGAAGATACGGGGCAGTCGCTTGAGCCGTCACAACTTCAACCCAGCCTTCGATCAGGGCAAGCATCGTTTCAAGACGCTCCAAACTACGCTTCTGCTCGGGCGAAATATTCATCGCGAACACGCCACCCGACAGGGCTTGCTCGATTGACTGCTGATTCGTTAGATCCAACGTGCGGGCAACGTCAGAAAGAGCTTCCATGTCGATCTCGATATGAGTCGCGTAGTTTTCGACGGCTCGCATCAGATCGCCCTCAAGCCACGGAACTGAAGCGAAAAGACGACGATGAGCGCACTCGCGAACAGCAACGAACTGTAGAACCTCTTCGAAAGGAATATCCAGCCCGTCTGCGAAATCCTCAACGTTCGACACCACCAAACCGGTTGTCGGCTTCGTCAACAGGGGAATACCCACGTCATTCGTGCCGAAGGTTTCACGCGCAAGCGCGGTCAATGCCATTCCAAGCTGGGAAGAAAACATCATCGTCGCCAGCTTCGGAATCAGGCTCTTCCACTGGCTTGCCATAGACGCACTGCCCTCAGGAAGAAACGAAGGATCACCTGAGATCTCGCCCATCTGGTTTTCAATCACAGACGTGAGCGCACGAGAAACATTCAACGCAATTGGTTCGCAGATTCGTTTCCACTGATTGAGGGTGACCTCGATCCACTCAATGCGACTCCACGCCGCCCGCTCGACCTGTCCGGGGGTAAAATCAGTGACCGTATCAAGCCACAAGTCGCCAGCGCTCAACGCTTGACGTACGCGCCCCGCCTGGGCTGCACTCACAGCTGGATCGCCCGCGGAGTAGATCTGTTGCCGTGCAGAATCATTCACGATTCGCCAATCAACGGGACCCGTGGACGTACTCATAAAGAACTGCATCTGCTTTAGTGCGGCGTTCAAAGCGGTTGGATTCTGAACCTCCGGAGGCAACATTGAAGGATCGAACCCTTGTGCGTTCAACGCACGCATTGCTTCTTCCGCTGCGTTGGCACCGAGCATATTGCGCAGAAAGTCTTCGAATGGATTGTCCTGGGGGAACGTTTCGTCCTCGTTCATACTGTGAGCCTACCCGCGCCACCTGAGGAATCGCGCGATGAACTATGGGCGTGCGCTGAAAGCAGAATCGGAAAACACTGAAATAGGCATCCCAGCGTGCCCCTGGGGTACACCATGGGTGACAATGATCCGGTGAGTATTGATGAACAGCAGGATCACCGCCTCCTCACCGGCGAGCTTGAAGACGCCATGGTGCGGTTAGAAAACACAGCCGACACCCCCAGTCAGCGGGTAAAGAAATGGATGCCGAGTCGTCCCACCACCGCTGCGATTGCCGGTGGCGTGATTCTAGGAGTCGCGCTGTTCGTCATACCAATGCCGTATGTGTTGGAATCGCCCGGACCGACGTTCAACGTCGTTGGGTCATATCGAGGTACCGACCTGATCGCAATCTCCGGCACCGACCCTGATTCGGGACAGTCCGTCGCTGTTGAACCCTCGACGGAAACTGAGGACGGTGTCGGACAGCTTCGGATGGTAACAGTGTCTCAACGAGGTGGGCCGAGTGCCCGTTTGAATCTTGCTGAGCTGGTCATGGGCTACTTCGATTCGAAGTCCGTCCTTGTTCCCTACGAAGAGGAATATCCCTCGGATGTCAGCCAAGAAGAGGTTGACCAAGCCCAATCAGCGCTGATGTCGAATTCGCAGTCGACCGCGGAAGTCGCGGCTCTGGAATCGCTTGGCTGGGACGTGCCCGCATCGGTGCGTGTCGTCCAGGCAGTCAAAGGAACAAACGCAGAGGATAGCGTTCAATCGGGTGACTTGCTTGTGTCACTCACTGACGCCCAAGGAGTCGTCCATCCGATTGATCGAGCCTCAACTGTTTTTGCGCTGGTCAAGACTATCCCCGCCGGCACAACACTGACATTGACCGTTGAGCGCGACGGGGAACAGGTCGATATTCCGATCACGACGGTGGCCGCTCCCGAAGGACAGCACGGCTCCCGCCTAGGCGTTTACCTGTCTGTTGAAGCCACGCTTCCGTTTGATATTCAGTTCAATCTGAAAGACGTGGGCGGTCCCAGCGCAGGCATGATGTTTGCGCTGGGAATTATCGACCGCATGACCCCAGGTGCCCTTGCAGGAACTGAGAGCATTGCCGGAACAGGGACGATGTCCTACGACGGTGACGTGGGTGCAATCGGTGGCATCGTGCAGAAGATGTGGGGAGCCAAGCGCGACGGGGCTTCGTGGTTCCTTGCCCCCTCTTCGAACTGCGATGAAGTTGTCGGAAACGCCCCCGAAGGTCTCAGTGTCGTCTCTGTCTCGACCCTGTCAGAAGCCAGAACTGCCGTAGAAACAATCGCGGCCGGCCAGGGGGATACCCTACCGACCTGCGAGTGATGTTCAGAAAAGGCCGTCAGCCGACGTCCGGTTCGAGTGATGCGAGAAGAGCATCGACGAGGTTCGGAACAAGGTTTGTTCCCTGACCAACCTTGTCGTCAGAGTCGAATGCTTTCGTCCGCAGAGCACACCAGGATTCACCGGTGCGAAGCGCGCCAACAGCAAGACGAACATCCGCGCGTGACGGGTGGTTCGAAATGAACTGGATGGCTTCTTCAGGATCTTCGGGAGCCTGATCTTCAACCTCCGGGGGTACGACAAGACGCTCAACCGTAATCGCAGCACCAGCAACCTGCTCTGGCCAGCCAAGATGTCCGAGCACCTCTTCAAGGTCGTCTTCCCGAAGATCTTCCTGAATCACGGCAGACAGGTGTTCTTCGCTCCCATCCCACCCCTTGCGGATTTGCTGAGCAATATCCTCGGGCAAGTCCGGCTGGGCAAGAAGCTGGGACGTGTGGACAAGCGCATAGAGCGACGGGGCATGATCCCAACCGATTCGTGCGGCGCTACGTTCAATGTCGACAACAACATTCGCAAGTGCAATCTGACGCGCGCTCGGCATCTGAGGTTCTTCGATAGTCATGGAATGTATGTTCTCACGTCAAGCACGCAAAGGTGCCAACGAATTGTGAGTTCTGATGAATGCCAGTCAAGGCTAGCGTTCCAACAGGAGCCTCGTCGCGCACTCTCACGCACGCCACGGGTAGGATGAGAGCACGATAATCAACGTAGAGGAGTGACGCTGTGAGCGCCTTTCCCATGCCCGAACCTCAGTCAATGAAGCCACAGAGGGGAGGGAACAATACTGACCGTCCGCGTTTGGGCCCAATGACTCTGACGCTGTTGATTCTGGTTGGAATTGGCGCGATCATCTATGCGGCCTCAGTCGTATGGACCGAGATCCTCTGGTTCCGTCAGATGCATTCAGTGCGTATCGTGCTGACCCAATGGATCGCTCACGCCGGCCTTTTCGTCATTGGTTTCCTTGTCGTGACCGGCCTGATTCTCTGGTCGCTCAACTACGCGTATAAGCATCGCGAAGCTTCCACGCGAGGTCAAGCGTCCGCAACCCTTCGCGAATACCAGAAGGCACTGGACCCGGTTCGTCGTATCGCGTTCTGGGCGGTCGCCCTGTTCCTCGGTTTCACGAACGGTGTCAACCTGGCGAATGATTGGCAAACGGTTCTGCAATTCGTGAATCAGACGCCCTTCGGGAAGACGGATCCTCAGTTTGGTTTCGATATCGCCTTCTTCGTCTTCACAATGCCGATGCTGAAACTAGTGGTCGGGTTCCTGCTGAAAATCTCGATTCTCTGCTTGATTGCAGCATTCGTTGTCTCCTACGTGTACGGCACCGTTCGCCTGCTTCCGCGTCCTCACGCGTCAAAGCCCGCTCGTCTACAGACGGGCGTCTTCGCTGCGCTGGTTTCCTTCTTCATCGGAGCGAACTACTGGCTCGGCCGCTATGACCTGCTTACCCAAGACGGCGCCAATATTGATGGCGCCCTCTACTCCGACATCCATGCAACGCTTCCAGCTCATTCGATCCTGGCCGTTATCTCGTTCTTGATCGCTCTGCTTTTCCTTGTCGCAGCGTTCAGGGGATCCTGGCGTCTACCCACGATCGGTGTTGCCGTGACCGTGATTTCTGCTGTCATCATCGGTGGTGCGTACCCCGCGCTCATCCAGCAGTTCCGCGTCACCCCGAACGAACGAGCCCTGGAATCTGAATACATTCAGCACAACATTGATGCCACCCTCGCAGCATACGGCCTCGATGATCTGGAATACACGAACTACGACGCCGCAACCAGCGCTCAGCCCGGACAGTTGCGCGAAGATTCTGAATCAACGTCGCAGATTCGTCTGCTTGACCCGCAGGTAATCACGAAGACCGTCCAGCAGCTGCAACAGTCGCGTCCCTACTACGGTTTCGATTCAGGAATGTCCGTGGACCGTTACACGGTCGGTGACGAGCGTCGAGACACAGTCATTGCAGTGCGCGAAATGAACCTCGCCGGTTTGTCTGCAGAACAGCAGACCTGGGTGAACACGCACACCGTATATACGCACGGCTACGGTGTTGTCGCCGCCTACGGTAATTCGCTGAACTCTGATGGCCTGCCCTCATACTGGGAGCAGTCGGTGCCCTCGGTCGGCGAAATGGGGGACTACGAAGAACGCGTTTACTTCTCCCCGAACGCCCCCTATTACTCGATTGTCGGCGCTCCGGAAGGTAGCGATCCGCAAGAACTCGACTACCCGGATGACAATGTCCAAGGCGGTCAGGTTGCCACAACCTTCACTGGCGACGGTGGCCCAAGCGTCGGCAACGTTTGGAATAAGCTCCTCTACTCGATCAAGTTTGGTTCCACCGACATCTTCTTCTCGTCTCAGACCAACTCTGCTTCGCAGATCCTCTACAACCGTGATCCGTTGGATCGCGTCGCAAAGGTTGCCCCGTTCCTGACTCTGGAACAGGAAGCCTACCCGGCTGTTGTTGACATGGATGGGGATCCGTCAACCGAGAAGCGCCTGGTTTGGATCGTTGATGCCTACACGACAACAGACTCCTACCCCTACTCGCAACACCAGTCCCTGTCCAGCTCAACCGTTGACTCCCGATCCTCGCAAGTCGGCGAGTATGTGCGCGCCGAGACGATTAACTACATGCGCAACTCAGTGAAGGCCGTCGTTGACGCATACGACGGGTCCGTTCACCTCTACCAGTGGGATCAGGAAGACCCGATCCTCTCGACGTGGATGAAGATCTACCCGGGTCGTGTCGAACCCCTGAGCGGAATCAGCGGTGACTTGATGAGTCACATGCGCTACCCGGAGGACATGTTCAAGGTTCAGCGTGAACTTCTTACCAGCTACCACGTCACCAACGCATCCGACTTCTACGCCGGTGGTGACCGCTGGCGCCTCGCCGAAGAAACATCAACCGCAGTGTCCGCCTCCTCGAACGCATCGCAGTCGGGCGGAGTCTCGTCTGGAGTGACGGCTCAGCCCGCCTACTACCTGACAATGCAGATGCCAACCCAGGAAACCGCAGAGTTCTCACTGACCTCCGTGTTCGTTCCCGGTGGTGAATCCAAGCGTGAAGCAATGGCAGGCTTCCTCGCCGTCGACTCAGAGACAGGGAACGAGGCCGGAAAGATCCGCGACGGGTACGGAAAGCTCCGGTTGCTAGCCTTGCCGTCATCGACTACCGTGCCCGGTCCGGGCCAGGTGCAGAACGCATATGACTCGAATGAGACCATCGCGCGCCAGCTCAACTTGTTGAATCAAGCGGATTCGCAGGTTATTCGAGGCAACCTCTTGACTCTGCCCGTTGGTGGCGGTCTGCTTTACGTCCAACCCGTCTACGTCCAGGGCACCGGCTCAGCGTCCTACCCGGTTCTGCGTTCAGTCCTGACTGCCTTCGGTAACCAGGTCGGTTTCGCGCCGACTCTGGAAGAATCCTTGGATCAGACCTTCGGCGGTGACTCGGCCGCAACAGTCGCGAACAACGCAGGGGGAGAAACCGCAGAAGGCGACGATACGTCAAACACCGTCACCCAAACTGCTCAACAGCGCTTGAACCAAGCACTGACCGACGCCTCAGCGGCCATGCAAGCCGGACAAACAGCGTTGAGTAGCGGAGATTGGAGTGCCTACGGCGAATCCCAGAAGAAGCTCAACGACGCGTTGGCGCGAGCTCTTGCTGCACAAGAAGAACTTGGACAGTCCACTGGCGTCACATCCGGCTCCACCGATACGCCACAGTCCGGTTCAACCCTCGGCTCTCCGGGCGCTGACACAGCGCAGTCAAATGGCTGATCCTCCCCTGCGCACTCAGTCCTGCTCTTGACGAAACCCGGGCGGTGAGCTTCTACGAGACGAAGCTCACCGCCCTCCGTTTGAAGCTCTGTCACGAGCGCGCTAGGGTAGTAACTACCGACGCGGGGTGGAGCAGTTCGGTAGCTCGCCGGGCTCATAACCCGGAGGTCGTCAGTTCAAATCTGGCCCCCGCTACCACGTCAAGCGCCTGACCCGAAAGGGTCGGGCGCTTTGCTTTTCCTAGTTGGATTGGCGATGGCTGCCACGACCCGTCTACATCCTGTGTGGGTAGGAGGTCTTCTACCTCAACCTCGAAGAAACGGGAAGTCTTAATTAAATCTGATGCAGTCTAATGCGCCTTGCCGTACAGGCGTGGCGCGACTGCGGGAGGCGTTTCAGGCAGAGTTTGGAAGAGTTCACGGAGTTCTAAGCGCTTGGCCTCAATTGTCACAGCGTCATCGGGGTCGATAGCACGAACCTGGGCGCGCAACGCAATTCCTGCTTGTTTCCAATGTTCTTGTTCTTCCAAAGCCGTAGCTTGACGCTCCCACTCGACATATTGACCACCAATGCGGGTAGTCAGTTCCAAGAGGGCGTCGTAGACCATGGGATCGAAAGCCTGCTTCATTTCAATCGTGCGCGCCCCTTTCCCTGTTTTACGTATCTGGCTTTAGTTTAGCGTCCGGTGGGTTGTTGAGCGCGAGACGTTAAGCATGTGGCCGATTGCGGCGATACTCTCACCAGCTTTGTACAGTCACCGCGCCATGGATTGCTTTTGCGTCTTACCCGTATAGGTCGCCGGCGACATGATGCAAAAATCGTCAGTCTGAATCAGATCGTTAATCGTCTCTAGATCATCAGTAATCGCGTACCGATACGCCCGATCTTCTCCTACCCGAACAGCTATCGCACAGTACTTACCCTCGACATACTCCCCTCGTTTTGCGAGTGATCCGGACGGAAATAGCTCACGGTAGAACTCAGGCGTAGCCACCTCAGGAAAACGAGTTGCTAGACACTCCTCGGTTACGTTCTTCGTGGAGAACAAGACATCTTGAACGCCACCCAATTTTTACCTCCGTCAGCCTCAGGTTTTAACCCCCATCACTTCAAGGAAATAGGACTGGCTTTGTCCAGCTAACCATTAACAAACAACACAAAAAGCAGTACAATGTACTAAAAGGTGTTAGGAGACGGTAAACATGGCTTTTTCAATCAGACTTAGCGAAAAAGAACGCAAGCTAGCCACAAGCTATTCGCACTTGCACGGGATTTCTTTAGGTGAAGCATTCAAGCAAGCACTGTTTGAACGTATCGAGGACGAATATGACGTACAGATAGCCCAAGAAGCTCTGAACGAGTGGGCGCGAGACGGATATAAAACTCGCCCTATTGAAGAATTATGGGACGAGTGCGGGCTATGAGCTGGCGTTTAGAAACATCCAAAGCATTCGATAAAGAGTTTAAAAAGCTCGACCACTACACCCAACGAATCATCAAAGGCTGGATTACTAAAAACCTCATGGAAGCCGATAATCCGCGTATTCACGGCAAAGCCTTAACAGGCAATCTCGCTGGCTTATGGCGCTATCGCATCGGCGACTATCGACTCATCGCCGAAATCAAAGACGATAAGCTTTCTATCTTGGCTATCTCCATCGGCCACAGACGCGAGATATACCGCTAAGCAAAAACGGCGAAGCACGGCAGTATTGGAGGCATCGTCATGAGTGATGTGAAAGATGTTCTAGATATGCCTGCTGAAGTGGACTTTTCACACAGCCAGCCAAACCCTTACGTTGGTAAGGTTCGCCGTCGTGTCACCATCAATATTGACGGTGACACGGTGGACTATTTCAAAGCAGAATCAGCACGCACCGGTATTCCATATCAAACAATCATCAATATGTACTTAAGCGAGTGCCGAGATCAAGAAAAGCACCTTGCCTTTGCCTAACTAAGCGATTTCCCTGTCACCGAAATAGTTGACTTGGTTCGTGGCCTACCTTGGGACACGCACGGGTTTGGTTTGGTTACCGGCTGTGGCCGCGGGTGTTGCGTGAGTGTGTGGACGCGGGGTGGCATGTTTGGGTGGCGAGTGGCTTGGTTTACTGGGCGTGTGACGTAGCGTATTATTTATTGTGTGATGGGTGTGGTTGTTGAGCCTCATGCTTTCAAGCATGGGTTGAGTGAGTCTGAGATTAAGTACGCTTGGAGCGCTCCTGTGGCCTCACGCATGCGTGGAGATGGTTCTGATCCTCCCAGGTGGATTGTTGCGGGCTGGCTTCCAGATGGTCGGCTAGTGCAAATGGTTGGGGTTGAAGATAGTCAGGGTAGGTGGCACGTGTTCCACGCGATGACACCTGTCACGAAAGCGTTTTTGAAAGAACTAGGTATGGGAAGGGAGTAATCATGAGCGAGTTTGTAGCACTAAACGGCCAGACTGTAACCGATGCGCAGTTAGATGCTTGGGAAAGTTCCTACGCGCAAGGAAAGTTCCCTACGGGAGAAAAGACCCTCAGCGCGATAATTCATGGTGCGCCCCGCGCCTTAAGCAGCGAGGGTAGCGAGACCCTTTCAGTGAAGATTCCTGCCGCTATGAAACGAGCGCTAACAGCCATGGCAGAAAAGGAGAACATGAGCACTAGCGAGCTAGTGCGCGTCATGCTCACCAAATCACTCATAGATGCATAGCCACTCAGCAGGTAAACCAATGGTTTTCGCTACACCCCCTGCGCGATGCGGGGATAACCCCTACACGCTAGATAACGGCACCATGATCACTGACGCAGATATTGATCAGCTATGCACCGAGTTTGAATCTGAGTCATGGACAGGCTACTTAGAGCGTATCCATCACGGCCCGGCAGCTATTTCTGACGATCCACTGGTGACCGTGCCGGTTAAATTCCATGCATCCATGGTCAAAGTCATAGACGACCAGAATAAGAACCGGTCTGACTTCATACGCAAAGCTGTCGCGGCTTCCCTATAGCCGAAACATCTGACTTGGTTAACTGCCGAGTTGAGATACGCCAAAGTCCTGCTAGGTTTCCAGTCAGTCCCTTCCCTGCATCCGAGGGTCATCGAGCTTGGAAATCTGTCGAAGTTTAGCGACGATGCGTCGAGCTATTGGCTTATCCAGCTTCGCCAAATAGCGTTGGGCGTCTTTATCGATCTCAACCTTCCACGCCAAGGTCAGCCTCCAGCTCATCGAGGTTTACAGTTTGAAGTCTGCCAGCACGCCAATCTTCAATCTTTTGCATGAGGCTATACTCGTATTCAAGGCGATCAATCGACTCTGCGAGAGCTTGAGTGAGGTAGTAGGTTTTCGTTCTGCCTGTCATCGACGCAAGGCGGTCATATCGACCTGCAAGGTCTTGCGGAATGCGTAGCGCTACGACTGATGTTGCCATAGCCCCTCCCCGAGTGTTTACGTGTAAACAGCTTAGTTGGTTCCCGTTTCTTGATGAGGTCTTAGACGACGATTTGTTGGAAAGTATTCGCTAGAGATTCTCTTTATGAGTCAGGGACTGATGACGTGTGTCCTGTTCTGCCCAATAGACTCTAGCGCGCATATAGCTTGCGTACTGCGATGGGGTGCGGAGGGGAGAAGTATGGCAATGGCGTCAACAGCGATTCGATTTGCTGAAAAAAGAGTGGATCCAAGCGTGCGCGAAGATCAATGGGCAGAGCTTCTCTGATTTCGTCCGTCACTCAGCGCTTGAACGCGTTGAAGAGATGGCTGATGTGTACGCATACGAGGAAGCGCTTGCATTGGATGATGCTACTCGGTATTTGATGGACGAGGTCATGCATTTGGCCATGATGACTGAATGACCTACACCGTTGTTTGGACAAAGAACGCAACGAAAGAGCTACTCAAGATTCCGAAGAAACAACCTCTTCTGATTCTCTCTTGGGTACAAACAAATCTCGATGGTAGTGAGAGTCCAAAGAGCGTTGGTGATGGGAAGCCTCTTCAGGGAACAAATAATGGAGGGCGTTGGCGAGTTGGAACGTATCAGATTCTTGGCAAACTTGAGGACGAAGTGCTTGAGCTCCATATTGTGCGCGTGAGTCATCGCCAGGATATCTATAAGAAGCTGTCTATAAGAATCTGCCGAAGCTATAGCAACGGAGCTATAGCAACTGTTCAATAGAGACCGAAAGGGCCGGTGGGAATCAAATCCCACCGACCCTTCGCGACCGTGGTTGCGGCCTCGTCAATCAGAAACGAGAACTACACCCAACTGGCTGAACGTCGCTGGTGTCGACGTCTGGCCGAGTAGGTCAGAGTCTGACATCAGCGTCAGGCTCATTCGTCGGCGGCGCTCGGGTGCGTCATGTCAACCGGAACAACCCAGGCATCGAACTCAGCGTCGGTGACAAAGCCGAGCTCCAAGGCGGACTCGCGTAGCGACAGGCCCTTGTGGTGAGCATTCTTCGCAATCTTCGACGCCTTGTCGTAGCCGATGTGGCGGTTGAGGGCTGTCACCTGCATGAGGTTGATGTCCAAGTTGTGCTGGATCTTCTCGACATTCGGTTCGATGCCGTATGCGCAGTTCGTGTCGAAGGAAACGCACGCATCGCCGAGCAGGCGGATGGACTCCAGGACGTTCCATGCCATGACCGGCTTAAAAACGTTCAGCTGGAAGTTGCCCTGCGAGCCGGCGAAACCGACGGTTGCGTCATTGCCGAAGACCTGGACGGCGACCATGGTCATGGCTTCACACTGGGTCGGGTTGACCTTGCCGGGCATGATGGACGAACCGGGCTCGTTCTCGGGAATGATTAGCTCACCGATGCCGTTACGCGGGCCGGAAGCGTACCAGCGGACATCGTTGGCGATCTTCATCAGGGCATCAGCCAGGACACGCAGGGCGCCGGAGACCAGGACCAGTGCGTCGTGTGCGCCAAGGGCTGCGAATAGGTTGTCTGCCTGCTTGAACTCAATGCCGGTTTCCTCGGAAATCTTCGTGGCGCAGAGCTTGCCGAATGCCGGGTGGGCATTCAGGCCGGTGCCGACCGCGGTGCCACCGATGGCGAGCTCGCGTGCACGTGAATCTGCGTAGCGGATGCCGTCGAGGGCGAAATCGATCTGAGCAACCCAACCGGAAATGACCTGACCAAGGGTGATCGGGGTGGCGTCCTGTAGGTGGGTGCGACCGACCATCACGATGTCCTTGAAGTCTTCAGCCTTCTTGGCCAGGGTGTCGCGCAGCTGCATGACGCGCGGGTACATGGCTTGCAATTCGCAGACGACTGCGATGTGCATGGCGGTGGGGAAGGTGTCGTTCGAGGATTGCCCACGGTTCACGTGATCGTTCGGGTGAACGGGAGTCTTGGTGCCCATCTCGCCACCGGCAAGTTCGATAGCGCGGTTGGAGATGACCTCGTTGGAGTTCATGTTCGATTGCGTGCCAGAACCGGTCTGGAAAACAACCAGCGGGAAGTGATCGTCGAGCTTGCCTTCGATGACTTCGTCGCCGGCCTTGGCGATCAGGTCAGCGATCTCCTGGGGGAGTTCGCCGAGCTCAGCATTGGCCAGTGCAGCAGACTTCTTCAGGACACCCAGAGCATGGACCATGGGACGGCCCCACACGAAGGTATTACGGCCGATGTCGAAGTTGTGCAGGGAACGCTCGGTCTGGGCGCCCCAGTAGCGGTCGGTGGCGACCTCGACGGTGCCCATTGAGTCAGATTCAGTGCGCGTTGTTGTCATGTGGGTTGTTCTCCTTCGAAGAAACGTACCGTTTCAGGTTAGGCGAATCTAACGGGTTTGTGCTACTCGAAGACGCGGGTGGAACCACGCAAAACTGACAGAAAGTGCGACGAGAGCCAGGGCTAGGACGAAAGGAACAATCGGGTGCCATCCGTAGAGTGCAGTTGCACTCATCGGAGCAAAAATCCAGGTGACAGCGCCGGTGGCGTTGATGATGCCAGCAACGCCACCCTGTTCCTCGTCACTGACCGCCAGCGAGCCACCCGCGCTAAAGCCGGGGCTTGCCAGACCGCTGGACGCACCGAGCACGAAGGTGGCGACTGCGATGGTCGGTCCGTGGGAGGCAAATGTCAGTGTCGCTAGCGCGATAAAGCCCAAGGTCATGCCGGTGCGTAGCAGAATAACCGGCGGAAGAGACAGGCGTGGGACGACGAGGAGCTGCATGAGCATCGCGCCGGTAGCATTCGCCAGTAGCATCAATGCCGTCACGGAGACCGCGTGCGCGGGGTCAAGATGCAGGCGGTCCTGAACAATGAAGCCCATCGTGATCTGAACGACGCCACTGGCAAAGAAAATACCGAAGATACCGGTAATCCACGGCAGGATGCGCGAGTCATTCCACTTCACGCGAGGGGGAAGCGCCACGGATTCCGGGGTCTCTTCGTCCGGGTCCTTGGGGGTGGGCGCATCCTTTGGCACTGCGACAAGCGCGATAATCAGCGCGATCGCGATAAACCAGGGGGTGGCGTGCACGGGCGCGTAAATCCACCACATGCCAAGCGCCGATGAAATCAGGGAGCCGATCATGATCGACAGGTTGATCGCTCCAGAGAACGCTGACATACCACGCACACGTGACGCTTCGTCAGGAGTGTTCTCAGCAATGAGAGCTTGTCCGGTCGGTGGAATAGCTGCGACTGCGGAGCCGAAGAAGGGGCCTCGTGCCAGCAGAATGATCGAGGCGGTCAGAACCGTGCCGGCGATACCGGCTGCGCGCAGAGCGACAACGCCGGAGAACAACGTGCCCGCAATGAATGCGAGGAAGAGGGCAGTCAGCAGAACTCGCCTGCGTCCCCACGCGATCGAGCGACGCCCCCAGAACTGGCTGAGCATCGCGACCGCAACCGCTGCCAGCGACACCGCGGCGCCGACGATCCATTCGGGAATACTCATTGCCCTCGCCAGAGGCGCGATCGACACGTTGATCATGTTCTGCGCCGTGTACGTAAATAGTGCGATCGCAAGTAGCGCGCGCAGTGTCGGGTGGGCAAGCACCGACGATGTTCCGGTTTCTTTAGTTGACGAGGCCGCCACCGCGTTTTCAATCTCTTCTTCTGGTTCTGGCACGGGTCGAGTCTACGCCGTGCCTTTCATATTCCCGATTGGGTGCCATACTTTGGGGGAGGGAGGTAGCGCCATGACGCCCGACGAATTGCACGATGAAGCGGAGAGTACTGCGCTTGAACTGCCTCAATCACGCTTGACGTTCCCTTTTGGTGAAGACTGGGAAGTGTACAAAGTCATTGATCGAGTCTTTATGTTGATGACTCGAGTCACCGGCGTTCAGCAGGTGACGCTGAAAGCCGAGCCTGACGAGGTTCAGGCGCTCGTAGAAGAATTCGATAACGTGACTCCCGGCTATCACATGAATAAAAAGCATTGGCTCACCGTGTATCCGCCCGCTGGGAAAGACACGCATGTGCTGGAGGTCGAAGATATTTGTGAGCTGGTTATTTCGTCGTATCTGCTGGTGGTTGCCAAGATGGAGAAGAACAAAAGGCCCGTTGACCCCCACGCCTACGGTGAGGCACACGATAATCGTTGAGACACACGTGTGGCGCGATGGATTACCCATCGCGCCACACCGTCGTTAAAGGATCGCGTTACTTCGACTGTGTAATCCGAGGAAGTAGCGATCACGGATTCTAGCGTCGAACGTAGGTCGTGACCTTCCAGCGGGCGTCGCCAGACTTTTCGTTCCATTCAGAATCGGAGCGTTGCGGGTCAACGGCCCACACGGTCGGGTCAATTGCTGGCGCATGAACCAGTGGAGTATCAGGATTCGAGGCCTCAATATCAAGGTCAAGGTCGGTGACAACCAGTTCATCCACCAGATCCATCGTTTGGGCATACAGGTGGGCTCCACCGGTGATCCAAACGTACGGAGCGTCATCTGCTTCAGCCTTGTCCTGCGCGTGCTTTAAGGCAGCCTCGATGGAATACACCAAGTCAATGCCGTCGGCCTCGTACAGGTGTGAACGCGTAATCACAATGTTGGTTCGTCCCGGCAGGGGAGCGCCCAGTGCCTCGAAGGAACGACGTCCCATGATGATCGGGCATCCCAATGTGGAAGCCTTGAAATGTGCGAAGTCTGCGGGCACGTGCCACACCATTGACGTTCCAGTTCCAAGGACGCCATTCTTGTCCTGCGCCCAGATTGAAGCAATGGTTGTCATACTGCCACCGGAGCCTTAATCGTCGGATGGTGTTCGTAGCCTTCAACGACCACGTCATCGAAGGTGTAGTCGAACATTGACGGAGCTTTATTCAGCTTCAAAGTCGGGAACTCGTAGGGGGTGCGTGACAGCTGTTCAGTCACCTGTTCCACGTGGTTGGAGTAGATGTGGCAGTCGCCGCCGGTCCAGATGAATTCGCCAACCTCAAGGCCTGCCTGCTGAGCAAACATATGGGTGAGAAGCGAATAGGACGCGATATTGAATGGCACACCGAGGAACATGTCGGCGCTGCGCTGGTAGAGGTGCAGGGACAGGCGAGCATCGGCAACGTAGAGCTGGAAGAATGCGTGGCAGGGTTCCAACGCCATCTTCTCTAGTTCGCCCACGTTCCATGCGGACACGATCATGCGCCTGGAATCGGGGTTCGTCTTCAACGTTTCAAGAACTGAGGAAATCTGATCGATCGTCTCGCCCTGAGCGGTGCCCCACTTGCGCCACTGCACTCCGTAGACCGGGCCAAGATCGCCGTTCTCATCAGCCCATTCGTTCCAAATACGGATGCCGTTTTCCTGAAGCCAGCGCACGTTCGAATCACCGGAAAGGAACCAGAGAAGCTCACCGACAACCGACTTCAGATGAACGCGCTTCGTCGTGATTAGCGGGAATCCTTTGGACAGGTCGTAGCGAAGCTGGCCACCAAACAGGGAACGCGTGCCTGTACCGGTGCGATCCCCTTTGACAGTTCCCTCTTCCATAATCCGCGCAAGCAGATCCTCATACTGACGATCAATAGTCACAGTCAGTTGTCTCCTTAAAGGTCGTCAACGTATCTTGTTGCTTCCTATTGTCTGTCTTTTGGCGTGCAACGGAAAGTGCGTAGGCCAGCTGATTGTCCTCATTAACGCGGCGTACTGTCGCATAGGCGACAACGCCATGGGTAGATCAGCCAAAAATAACGGTGAAGTCAGTCGAGGACGCTTGCCTTATCATCCAGTGGCAGTGCCAGGTGAGCGAAAGCATCAGACTTTTGTGCGTCGCCATTCAACGAAACACCAATAATGCGAGTGTGCGAGAAATCAGCGGGAGGCGTTCCCAGCGCAATCGCCAGCCCCTCGATCGTCTTATTCGCCAATGCTGCGCCGGCATTCCAGCCGACGACCGCACCGATTCCGAAGGGGACTAAACGTCCGACAGAAGACAGTGCCGCGCGTTTTGCAAGCTTGCGCTTCGCCCACTTAAGCATCATCTGATTGAACTGGGTTGCCGCCTGGGAACGAATGTCCACAAAGGAGGACGCGAACCACGATGCCGCCTGAATACCGACGGTTGTCGTGATTGCTTCAGCCCCTTCTTGCCCCGTAATTGCAGCCAATACCAGCGCGTTACGCTTCGCGGGATCCTTCACGTCAATCCCGTACAGGTGCGCGACGACCATGCAGTGGTGTGCGGCTTCAGTCAGGAACGTGCCGAATTGCAGACCGGAGGCACCAAGGCTGAGCGCAGTGCCAATTCCGGGCCACGCTGAGAAAGCCCCGGCAACCCCAGATTCACGTTTCACGCGCGCCTTGAAACGCTGGTTGGCAATCTCAATCAGCTCGCCGGGGGTTGCTCCCGGGTGAGTATCGCGCAGTTTTTGCGCACTGCGGGCAGTCGACGCATAGGGTACCTCAAGCGCGCGCTGCCACACATCGACTGCCCGGTGACGCAAAGACATGTCAGTCCTCTGAAACGGATTCGTTCGTGAAGGTCTTTTCATAGGTGGCACCCTTGGTCACGGTGTGGCCGATGGTGCAGTTACGCTCGATGGCGCCCGATGCGCGACGAATCATCTTCTGGCGCTCTTCCTCGTCCACGCTCGAGAGGTCCTGGATCAGTTCCACATCGAAGTGGGTGAAGCGGTCTTCGCTTTCGAGGTACTGTGCGGAGACGGCCACGACCTGTTCAAAGTCTTCGCCGAGGCGATCGGTCAGACGCTTGTCGGACGACATTGCGTTACAGCCTGCGACTGCAATCTTCAGAAGTTCACCGGGGGAGAAACGGCCGGGGCCATCACCAATCAGAACTTGGGCGCCACGAGGATTGGTCGCCGAGTACTGGCGGACGCCTTCACGCTGCAAGTAGAGGGCGGGGGAGAGAACAGGGGTTTCTTGTGTTTCACTCATGCCATTATTCTCACCGATTATTCGCATCCGTGCGCGTTGAGAAGACGATGAAGATATCACGAGAAGAAAGTGGAATAAATCCGCTTTCGTCGCGTTTTACCTTCCCAGTTGACGAGGCCGGTCAGCTTTCGCTACTTCCACGCTGATGCCAGCCGGAAGCGAGTTTCAGCTCTTCATCGAGAATCTCATCGACGTGCTTCAACACTTCACTTTCAATGCGAGCGCCAAAGAAGGGAATTGCCACTTTCACTTCACCTTCAACCTGGCGAAGCGTTTTACTCGACCCAGAAAAAAGCGAGGTCATAGTGACTCTGACGGGCGCTCCCTCAAATGACATCTGCGTCGTGGCAGTGAGCGTGGCCTCGTGAACAAACTCTTCACTGAACGCAAGGCGCAACTCTCCGCGAATCATCTGACGCACTTGAGCTGGCAGAACACCAGAATCAACACTGCCGTGAGCCCGAACGCCCGAGGCGAAGTTTTCAACCTGAAGATCCGGACAAAAATGCGCGAAACGCCCACGGACAAAATCGGGGTCAACGCTCATTGCTTGAAAGTTGGCAAGAGGCACCGGATACGTCAACGACTTTGAAAACTCCATAGGCACTCATCTCTTCACGTTTTCCAACGGCTACTATCAATCCTATGAGAAGCCTGACACAACTGGCAGAGATAGCGTCGAGCGATGCCCTGACCGAGAAGGACATTGAGTGGCTCCACCTGCTCCTCGCAGACTGGCAAGTCCTTGCAGACTTGAGCGCAGCAGACCTCGTTCTCTGGCTTCCCACCGACGATGAACGTTTCATCGCAGTTGCCCACTCTCGACCGGCAACATCAACAACCGTTCACATCGATGACATCATCGGCCTCCACCTACCAGCAGCACGTGAAGTCGAATTCCGTCGCGCGATCGCAACCGGACAAGTCGTTAAATCCCCAGCTGCACGCTGGGCAGGCACCTACTCGATGATGGAAACCTGCATTCCTGTCCTTCACGACGGGCGCGTCATCGCAGTTGTCACCCGCGAATCCAACCTGTCTTCACCGCGATTCTCCCTAGGCTTTGACTCGTGGACAGCCCAGGTCTCAGACAAGCTCTGCCAGATGATCTCGCGCGGTGAATACCCCTATGACACGACCCCTGCAGTGACTGCTCGTGGCGTCCCGCGTGTCCTCGATGGTGTCATCCTGATCGACCCCGACGGCAAGGTCCTCGAAACAACGCCGAACGCCACCTCATGTTTGCGACGCCTCGGTATCCGCAACGCAGTGCGAGGCAAGATCCTCGCCCAAGAGATCACCAACGTGATCGCCGACGAATCCATGATCGAAGAATCCATGGCGGTTGTCGTTATGGGACGCGCCTCGTGGCGAACCGAAATCTCAAGCCACGCTTCTACCATTACGATGCGCGCTCTGCCCCTCACGGAAGGCCGTACGCGTCTTGGAGCCGTCATTCTGACGCGTGACATTTCTGAAGTTCGACGTCGTGAACAGGAACTGATGACGAAAGATGCGACGATCCGCGAGATCCACCACCGCGTGAAGAACAATCTGCAGACCGTTTCGGCTCTGCTTCGACTGCAATCGCGTCGCTCGGAACGCCAGGATGTCAAGGATGCACTCGCGGAGGCAGAACGTCGAGTTCAGGCAATCGCAACGGTTCACGCGGCCCTGTCTCAGAACGTCGATGAAACCGTTGACTTTGACGAGGTCGCGCGCTCGGTTCTGCGTCTTGCGGGTGCGGTCGCTGTTACTGATCGAAGCGTGGAAGTTATTACCGACGGTTCCTTTGGGGTTATTGCCGCTGAGCAAGCTCAAGCTCTGGCAACCGTTTTGAATGAGCTGGTCGCAAACTCTGTTGAACACGGTCTGGCAGAACGTGATGGAACGATTGTCGTGTCCGTTCAACGTGAGGGTGAAACGATGACGGTCAAGGTCGCTGATGACGGCGTCGGCTTTGAACCGGGAACTCCGATGAGTGGTCTGGGAACTCAGATTGTCAAGCAGATGGTGCGTGGTGACCTGAATGGTTCGATTGACTGGTCGTTGCGCCCCGAAGGTGGAACGGTTGTCACCTTGAAGATCCACCTGGATGAGGTCTGATTCCGAACGGATGTGTGCCTAGTAGGTAAGAGGCGTTAAAAGCGTGTGGGGGTGGCTCCCAAGAGTCACCCCCACACGCTGAACGTTTAAATTAGGATGCACGACGTGCACGTGCTGCACGACGCTTGAGCGAACGACGTTCTTCTTCGCTCAATCCACCCCATACACCAGAATCCTGGTTATTTTCGATTGCCCACTGCAGACAGATCGCTTCGACTGAGCAGCTGTGGCACACGGCTTTGGCTTCCGCGGCCTGAGCAATTGCCGGACCTGTATTTCCGATCGGAAAAAACAGTTCTGGGTCAACACTCAAGCAGGCAGCCTTACTCCGCCAGTCCATTTCACAGCTCCTTGGATTCGTTCACGCATTTTCGACTACGCCCATTGGCGCGCCGAATTCCATTGATAAGTGTCGGTGAATAAATGTGCGGGGGCAAGAGGTGCAGGGCACAACCCATCAAAATTCGGTGTGCAAGTTGTCACGTCGATGCCCAGAGCAACTCAATGCAACTCGATCGAAGTATCCAGCGACACGAATGATGCCTGTGTTTTCCTTCCAGCGTCGGGCAAAAAGTGAGGTTTGGAGCCGATTTGTCGAGTGTTTGAAAGATCGTATGAAATCTGGTGGCGGATCGATGATGAGAAGGTTCGTTTGCTTTTGGATAGGCAGGTGAGGCCATTGAGTGGGACTCAGAGTCTCAATTTGTGGATTGTTAATGCCGACTGAAGCGAGGTTTCGTCTCAAAATTGTCTGAATTACCTGCGATTCGTTATGCATAATTACCCAGTCCGAAAGCTCCTTGTCTTGTTCAGGCTGGGTTTGTGCAGTGAATAGGTGCTTGCGGATGTAAATGTCGAATCCCTCCCACTCGGGGCCAACCAATAGGTGAGCACTATCTGGGTGCTTGAAGCCTCCGTAGCAATCTTTAGTCGGTACAACAAGCGTTGCCTCCGCTTCCCGCTTGTCCTGCGCGAGGTCTGTTGAAGGAAAAAGAGCCAGGGTTCGCTGATGATCCGCTTCAACCCACCACTGGCCAGACTCGCACGGCTCCTCAGTCGCGGACGAGGCGCGATAGTGAGGTTCGGACATATCGGGTCGTTCAATCAGGAGCGAAGCCAGTGAACGATCGAAGCGAGTAAGAGGGTGCGTACCGAGGCTTCCCATGATGAAGACAACGCCACGTTGGATACATTCTTCGATTCCGTTCGTCCATATCTCTTCGGCAACAACAAGTCCGTAGGTTCGTTCAAGTTCGTGACGAGAGGCCGCGATGTCAGTGATTGCAATGATTCGAGGCGCATGGCGTTGCGCTTGCTCGAATAGGGTGGCAATATCTTGACCTTCCCGGATCCTCTGTCCTGGGGTATCGGGCGAGGGGGTTGCCTGAGCATCAATCAGGTCGATCTCCCACGATGAGCGAGTTGAAATCCGAGTTGCTATCTGGCGAACAAGCGAGCCAGCCTCGATTGTGTGATGTGCTGGGGCGCGGACAATGATGTTCCCGCTTCTCCATCTGACGGGCGTATATGCTCCAGAATCGACACCATCGCCCAGCCCAAGCGGTACTCCTGCAACGTGTGGAGATTCCTTCGAAAGGAGGTCGAGTTCCTTCCACGTGATGGACGGAGGAAGGAATGGAGCCCACGCCAATGGTTCCCAGTGTTCGTTCTGCCTCGTCGTGCGCGGTGTTGATGTGCCACAACTCTGTGGCGCACAGTGCGGATCTGCGCGTTGCACATCGGTCGTGCTGTTGGGGCTCCATGCGCATTGAAAGAGCCCGCGATCAGCCCACATTGCTCTTCCGGGAATCCGTTCGAGGTGAGCGGCTTTAGCATCGCCAATCACGTCGATTGAATCTGAATCCGACAGGCAACGAAGTGCAATGCGGATATCGATGTTTGCTCGCATGGCAGAGCTGACGGCTCCGCTGGGACGTTGTGTAGCGATAATCAAATGCACGCCCAGTGAACGTCCTTGGGCTGCGAGTCGGTTGATGATGTCGCTTCCACCTTTGTGTGCATCGACGAGGACTCTGAATTCGTCGATGACGACGATAATTCTGGGCGGAGGACAGGTGGCGGCGCCGTCACGATGAGCGCGGGCCCAGGTTGCATAGTCGGGGAAACCGAGGCGCGAGAACTCTTGTTCGCGTCGCAGAAGTAGCGATGTTAATCCTCTGAGAGCTCTCCGCGTCTGGGCGGGATTGAGGTCAGTGAACACCCGGTCTACGTGTGGAGCCGACTCGAAGCGGTGAAAGGTTGCTCCTCCCTTGTAATCAATCAGGATCATGCGTATTTCTGCTGGCGTGTATGTGCTGATTAAGGCTTGAATCCAGGTGATGAGAGCTTCTGACTTCCCCGATCCCGTTGTGCCTGCCAGCAACGCGTGCGGTCCATCATTGACGAGATCAATGGTGAGGGGGCCGGCGTCATTGACTCCGATGGGGACGCTTAAATGTGTTCCATCGTGACTGGAATTGCCGGTGGTGTGTGCAAGCAATGAACGCAGGTCGACGCTGGTAGGCAAGGACGAACCGGTGGATACGGGTTCAAACTGCTCCCACCAGCGTGGAGCGCATGACATTCGTTTTTCAACGTTGAGGGTGCACCAGGGTGGAACATCTTCTAATCCCATGCCAATGGCAACGTGCCAAGGGGTGTCATTGCGCTCCCGATCGGTAAGAGAGGCGGGCGCAGTATTCAAGGACGCCATGCAGTGGGGACACTGGTGGCCACGCATGATGTGGATTGTTGGTCCGGCGTTGCCAAACGCGTATTCCTCTGAGGACTCTGTGATGACGTATCCGCCACGAGATACTGCGATGATGTTGCCAGCAATCCACGATGCGGTGGCGCGTGCATCGTCTCCGATACACGCGATTGCACAGGGCGAATCGAGCCGGAGCGTAAGTCGCCGGAGGGAACCGGGAAAAGAAACGCGCAGTCTTTGATTGATTGGATATGTATCTTGAGGTGTCCTGTTCGTTCTGCATTGCCAGCGATCAGGATACGAGCGTTGCCTAGCGGTGTGTCCGCCACGTGCAGATTGTCCTTGCGCTTGAAGAAAAGCCAGCATGATGGCAAGCCCAGCTGGGTCGAGTCGAACGCGCTGTTTGTTTCGTCGCAGACGAATTCCCAGCGTTAACAGGACGAGTCCGACGGCCAAAGCTCCGAGTCCGTAAGTAACGTAACGGAAAGATCCCAGCCGGACGCCTAAGAATAGTGCCATTGTGATGAAGGGGAAGAAAGCAAGGAAAGCGCGCATGGACAGTTTTCGGCTTTCCCGCCATGCGTATTTTCGAGGCCTGCCACGCAAGATGAACGTATCGCGTCCTAAACGCAGGGCCATCCGTCGCCGGAACGTTCGAGGTTTCCCTTTTACCCGACGACGCAGTAGTCCCAAGGTCAACAGGGTTCCATTTGTTGAGCCCGTATCGTAAAGGCGAAACCCTTTCTTTGCCCGAATGATGTTCGCGTGATCGCGCGATATCTGCTGGTCGACGATGAAATGATCGCGGCCTCGTCCCACGGAAGACGGAAGAGGGAAAACGAGACCAGCGTCCACTCCGCGCACACAGGCTAAGTGCGTGGGAGATGCCATGGCTTGTAGCGCGATGTCACTCATCATTCCTCCTTCAGTGTCAGTGTGGCGAGGGAAGAAGCAGGGAAACAAACACAAAAGAGACGAATTGTGGATAACTTGAAAAGTATCCACAGGCATGCCTGCAACGACATTCCTCCATGGCTAATGGAACAATGAATCCATGAGTGAAACAGAGTCTCTAAAAAAACGTCACGACGGTCTTGTTCGCGTCATCCAACGGGCGAATGCCGCCTACTACGACTCTGACTCACCCGAAATGTCAGATGCTGACTACGACATTATTTTCCGCGAGCTCGAGGAACTCGAACGCGAGCACCCCGAACTTGTCACTCCGGATTCTCCCGCCGCGAATGTTGGCGGCACCGCCGACCAGACATCAACCACGATCCGTCACCTGGCTCAGATGACGTCCATTAACGACGTCTTTTCTTTCGAAGAACTCGGCGAATGGGAAGCTCGAATGCGGGCAGATTCTGGGCTCGATGAAGTTCAGATGACAACCGAGGTCAAGATTGACGGTCTTGCCATCAACCTGACATACGTAGACGGCAAACTCGTCAGCGCGGCCACCAGGGGCGACGGGTTCGTCGGTGAAGACGTGCGCTCAAACGCTGACAAGATCGCGACTATTCCGCAGTCATTGCAGGGGAAGAATATTCCGCACCGCATTGAAATCCGCGGAGAGGTCTACATGCCGATCGCTGATTTTGAAAAACTGAACGCTGATATTGAAGCCGAAAATGCGTGGCGTATTGCCGAGAACGCTCGCCGTGAGGCCGCCAACGCAACCCTGGATGCGGATAACGCGCAGATCATCCGAAAGAATAGAGAGATTCGCGCGCAGAACAAGGATGCCCTTGACGGGTTTGAGACTCCGCTACTTGAAAAGAAGAAGCGTCAGCGTCCCTTGACGATGCTTTCCACGTTCGTGAATCCGCGTAACGCGGCGGCTGGCACCCTTCGTTTGAAAGAAACATCCGACGAGGCCACAAAAGGCCCCGACTACGAGATTCAGCTACGCGCACGCGCGTTGCAAGACCAACGTGTTTCATCGTTGGCCATGCTTGCGCACGGTATCGGATTCATTGAAGAGGGGGATAGTTTCTCGGCGCCCACCACTCAGTGGGAACGATACCTTCAGCTTAAAGAATGGGGCTTCACGGTTCCAGATCAGACGCGTCTGCTGACGGGGCTCGATCAGATTGTTGCCCGTATCAGCGAGTTAGGGAAGCAACGCTCTCAGATGGACTACGGCATCGACGGTGTCGTTGTGAAAGTGAACGATGTCGCCCTTCAAGAAAGCATGGGGCTCACGTCGCGCGCACCCAGGTGGGCGGCCGCGTACAAGTTCCCGCCCGAAGAGGTCCACACCAGGCTTCTCGATATCCGTGTCCAGGTTGGGCGCACCGGCAGGGTGACTCCGTTTGGCGTCATGGAAACAGTGCTGGTTGACGGTTCCAATGTTTCGCGAGCAACGCTCCACAACGCCGAGGAAGTCCAACGTAAGGGCGTTTTGATCGGTGACATCGTTGTTCTGCGTAAAGCCGGAGATATCATTCCGGAAATCTTAGGCCCGGTGTTGGCTGCGCGAACAGGGGAAGAACGCGCTTTCGTCATGCCGACCGCGTGCCCTTCGTGCGGTAGCCCGCTCTTAGCTGAGAAGGACGGGGACGTGGACCTTCGATGCCTGAATAAGGCGCACTGTCCTGCTCAGTTGACCGAACGAGTTGCCCACTTGGGTGCTCGTTCCGCGTTGGATATTGAAGGTTTGGGTGGGGAAGTTGCGATGGCTCTGACCCAACCTGAAAATCTCAGAGAAGATGTTGCTTCCGCACTTGTAGCGGGCCAAGACGTGTTCTTAGAAGATGGAACGCGACTGCGTCTTGATAATGCTGATGATCTTTCTCCGGCGGATCAACTGGCCAGCGCGGAAGCTCTTTTGCCAGCCCCGCAGGCGCCGGCGCTCCACGGTGAAGCGCACATCTTCGACCTCAAGGCCGAAGACCTTCGTGACGTGTTCGTATGGAGGGCTGTTAAAGACGATGACTCCGATGTGTCGCACTACAAGCAGGTTCGCTTCTTCTGGACAAAAGCATTCAGTGCCAAAAAGGACAAGGACGGAGGCACAACGTATGTGCCTCGTGAAACGGAAGCCTCGAAGGGAACTCTTGCCCTTCTTGATGAGCTAGAAAAAGCAAAGTCCGCTCCGCTGATGCGGGTTCTTGTTGCCCTGTCGATTCGCCACGTCGGTCCGACGGCTGCCCGTGCAATTGCAGATCATTTCGGTTCGATGGAGGCCGTTCGCAACGCCTCACTTAATGAACTATCAGGAATAGAAGGCGTCGGACCGGTCATCGGTGGGGCCCTGATTGATTGGTTTAGCGTCGATTGGCATCAGGAACTGGTTGAGCAATGGAGTCGCGCTGGCGTGAAGATGGCGGATCAGCCACCGCAGCAGGTGTCGCAGGTTCTTGCCGGGCTCACGATTGTTGTCTCGGGAACGATGCCCGGTTATGACCGCGAAGGCGCGAAGGAGGCAATCGTGGCGCGCGGTGGTAAGGCAGCCGGTTCTGTTTCGAAGAAGACATCGTTGGTCGTCGCAGGTCCTGGCGCAGGGTCAAAGGCTACAAAGGCCGAGGCTCTGGGGGTACCCGTGATCGATGAGACACGCTTTAATGACCTGCTGAACGGTGGGCTTGAAGCCCTGAATCTCGGATGAAAACGTGTCTGAGCGTTGCTGGTCGGTAGCTCAGATGGGTTTTAGACCATGAATTCAAAGGGATGCAGAAGATACTCGGTGATACGAGTGAGCATATTCCGGCCTTCCCATTCGCCGATCGTGTATTGACGAGCGGTGGTGAGGTCGTTGTCGAAGATTTCTTCCATGTGCTGGGCAAGCTCGCGCGAATGGAATTGCATATTGACTTCGTGGTTGCCTCGCATGGACAGGCGGTCGATGTTTGCAGTACCGATCGTTGACCACATACCGTCGATGCTCATCGTCTTGGAGTGAACCATGGCGTGCTGGTAGAGCCAGATTTCGATGCCTTCGCGAAGCAGGGAGCCGTAGTAGGGGCGTGCTACCCAGTCAGCCATGATGTGGTTGGAGTATTCGGGGATCAGAACCTTGACCTTCACTCCGCGTTTTGCTGCTGCGATCAGGGCTTGAAGAATCTCTTTATCGGGAATGAAGTAGGCGGTGGTAATCAGAATGTGGCTGGTCGCCCGCTCGATTGCGTCGATGTACATTCCGCGAATCGGGTAGAGGATTCGCTGGGGGGCATTGAATGCAGCGGTGACTTCTGCATGCCACTTCTTCGCTCCGGTGTCGGGCAACTGGGGTGCACGATGGGGTTTGAAGTGATTCCAGAAATCGACGAACCCGTTTTCTAGCTCCCACACAGCATCGCCAGTCACACGAACGTGGGTATCGCGCCATTCGTTGGCGAAGGGGTTGCCGATGTTGTAGCCACCGACGAATCCAACGTTGGAATCAACAACGAGGATCTTGCGATGGTCTTGGCCTGTGTTCCGCAGATTCAAAGTCAAGAGGCCAGAACGAATCGCGGGGAAGCGACGAACCCACAGGTGTGGAATGTCGGGGAAGAAATAGAAGCGCGGATCTTGATTGAGAACTCCAAAACCGTCGTACACGCAGTAGACGTTGACTCCGCGTCGGGCTGCTGCGATGAGTGCGTCTTTAAAACGCTGACCCCATTCGTCTGCGCGCCAGATGAATGATTCAAAGTAAACATGGTCTGTTGCGTTTCGGATTGCGTGGAGCATATCCGCATATAGGGAATGCCCTTCCGTATAGGTTCGGACCGTGCCACGTGGGATTTGCGTGTCGGCTGGTTCGAGTGTCGGGAATCCGTGTCGGCCACCGGGGACACGTTGCTTGCGCATATGGTCGACGGCGTGGACGGTGACGATGGCGGTTGCCTGTGCGATGGTGATGCCGATCGCCGCCTTCTTCATCAGTTCTAAGGTTTCGGTGCTGATGAGTCTTTTACGCGGGAATCTCATGAAGCTGATTCTACGGCCTCGCGTGGATTACGGTGTGGGCGCGAATCCCGCTTATTAGTGGTAGGCGCTAAGATTGCGACTATGTCACGAATCAGTACTGACGAGGTCGCCCGCGTCGCGGAGCTGGCCCGAATCGCATTGACTCCAGGTGAAATTGAACGTATCGCTGGGGAGCTCGACGTTATCGCTACTTCAGTTGCCAAGGTGTCCGAGGTCGCGACCCCGGATGTTCCCGCAACCTCTCACCCGATTCCGCTGACGAACGTCTGGCGTGAAGATGTGGTCACGGAAACTCTTGACCGTGATGAGGTTCTTTCGCAGGCGCCTGCAAGCGAAGATGGGATGTTCCTTGTCCCGCAGATCCTGGGGGAGGAATGATGAACGAACTGCTGAAGAAGTCCGCGCTTGAGCTGGCTGACATGCTGGCCACAGGTCAGATCACGTCGGTTGAACTGACAACTGCGTGTTTGGACCGTATTGAGGCACTGAATCCGAAGATCAATGCTTTCCTTTTCATCGACCGCGAGGGCGCACTGAAGACCGCGGCCGAGGTTGATGCGAAGCGTCAGGCAGGCGAGGAACTGCACCGCCTTGCGGGTATCCCGATTGCTCTGAAGGACAACATGGTGACCCGCGGAATCCCGACGACGTGTGCGTCGAAGATTCTGGGCGATTGGCGTCCTCCGTATGACGCAACGATCGTGAAGAAGATCCACGAAGCTGGTCTGCCGGTCGTTGGTAAGACGAATATGGATGAGTTCGCAATGGGCTCGTCGACCGAGCACTCCGCGTTCGGTCCGACTCTGAACCCGTGGGATATCGAGCGTATTCCCGGTGGTTCTGGTGGCGGTTCGGCTGCTGCTGTTGCTGCTTACATGGTTCCGCTGGCTCTGGGCTCTGACACCGGTGGCTCGATCCGCCAGCCGGGTGCAGTGACGGGTACGGTTGGTGCGAAGCCGACCTATGGTGCTGTTTCGCGTTACGGTCTGATTGCCATGGCTTCGTCACTTGATCAGATTGGTCCGGTTACCCGCACCGTCGCTGATGCCGCAGTTCTGACTGAGCTTGTGGGGGGCTATGATCCGCTCGATTCCACGTCTCTGAACGAGCCTGTTCCGAACCTCGTCGACGGCGTTGAAACTGTCGCAGGCGCCAAATCCATAGCTGGCCTGAAGGTAGGCGTGGTGAAGGAACTGTCGGGCGAAGGCTACGAAGCCGACGTTCTTAAAGCCTTCAACGCGACCGTGAAGAAGCTTGAAGAAGCTGGCGCAGAGGTGAAAGAGGTGTCGTGCCCGAGCTTTGACTATGCGCTCGCGGCCTACTACCTGATTATGCCGGCTGAGGTTTCTTCGAACCTTGCTCGCTTCGATGGTATGCGTTACGGCATTCGCGTTGAGCCCTCCGAGGGACCTGTGACTGCTGAGCGCGTGATGGCTGCAACCCGTGAAGCCGGTTTTGGCGACGAGGTCAAGCGTCGTATCATCCTCGGCACGCACGTCCTGTCGGCCGGCTACTACGACGCCTACTACGGCAGCGCTCAGAAGGTTCGTACCCTGATCCAGCGCGACTTTGCACGTGTTTTTGAAGAGGTCGACGTTCTTGTTTCGCCGACCGCTCCGACGACGGCGTTCAAGTTCGGCGACAAGATCGACGACCCGATGGCGATGTACCTCAATGATGTTGCGACGATCCCGGCGAACCTCGCCGGTGTCCCCGCGATGAGCGTTCCGAATGCGGTTTCGTCCGAAGGACTGCCGATCGGCTTCCAGATTATTGCGCCTGCGCACCACGATCTGAAGATGTACGAGGCCGCTGCTTTGGTTGAAGCGCTCAGCAATGATGTGGCGGGCGCTTGCCCGGCGAGCTCTTGGGAGGAAAACTGATGAGTGAACTCATGGATTACGCGGATGTGACCGCGAACTTTGATCCGGTTCTTGGCATCGAGGTCCACGTTGAGCTCGGTACGAAGACGAAGATGTTCGATGCTGCGCCGAATGCCTTTGGTGGAGACCCGAACACCTACGTTACGCCGGTTTCGCTGGGGCTGCCCGGTTGCCTTCCAGTTGTGAACCACACTGCTGTTGAATACGCGATCAAGATCGGTCTTGCGCTGAACTGCGAAATCGCAGAGTACTGCCGGTTCGCGCGTAAGAACTACTTCTACCCGGACTTGACGAAGGCATTCCAGACGTCGCAGTTCGATGAGCCGATTGCTCACGATGGTTACGTGGATGTCGAGCTTGAAGACGGTAGTCTGTTCCGCGTTCAGATTGAGCGCGCGCACATGGAAGAAGACGCAGGTAAGAACACGCACGTCGGTGGTGCTGAGGGTCGTATTCACGGCGCCGATTACTCGCTGGTTGACTACAACCGTGCGGGTGTTCCGCTGGTGGAGATCGTGACCCGCCCGATTGAAGGTGCGGGGGAGCGTGCTCCTGAGGTGGCTGCTGCCTACGTTCAGACTCTGCGTGATATTTTCCGTGCGCTCGGTGTGTCCGAGGCTCGTATGGAGCGCGGTAACGTTCGAGCAGATATCAACGTTTCTCTTCGTGATACTCCTGAATCTCCTCTGGGCGTTCGTACGGAAACGAAGAACGTGAACTCGTTCCGCGGTATCGCTAGCGCTGTTCGCTACGAGATGCAGCGTCAGGGTGCGATCCTTTCTGCCGGTGGTTCGGTGAACCAGGAAACCCGTCACTTCCACGAGGAAGACGGTTCCACCTCGCAGGGACGCGATAAGTCGGATGCTGAGGACTACCGTTACTTCCCTGAGCCGGACCTGGTTCCTGTTGCTCCTTCGCGTGACTGGGTTGAGGAACTGCGTGCCTCGCTTCCCGAGCTTCCTGTTGCGAAGCGCCGTCGCCTGCGCGAAGAGTGGGGCTATGCCGATATGGAGATGCGCGATGTTATCAACGCTGGTGCGTTGGAGATTATCGAGGCCACCGTTGAGGCTGGTGTCGATCCTGCGTCCGCTCGTAAGTGGTGGATGGGTGAACTTAGCCGTCGCGCGAAGGAACGCGAACTGTCGCTCGAAGATATGCCTGTCACGCCCGCTCAGATTGCTGAGTTGCAGGGCTTGATCGATTCTGGTCGCATCAATGACAAGCTTGCTCGTCAGGTGCTGGAAGGCGTTTTGGCTGGTGAAGGCTCGCCGACCGAGGTTGTCGAGGCTCGCGGTCTTGAGGTTGTTTCTGACGACGGTGCGCTTTCGAAGGCTGTTCAGGATGCGCTGGATGCCAATCCTGATGTGGTCGAGAAGATCAAGGGTGGCAAGGTCGCAGCTGCTGGCGCACTTGTGGGGGCTGTCATGAAGGCAACGCGTGGCCAGGCGGACGCGGCTCGCGTGCGTGAACTCATCATGGAGATGGTGGGAGCCTGAAGCGTCGCGCTTGCTTGAACTGTTGCTGGGCGGTGGATGGTAATCCACCGCCCAGCTTTCTATTCCCTAAGGCTCGTAAGTGGCCTCGTTGATGGTGAAAACTGAGCGTATGGCGCACGAATGACATGACTGTAATTTGGCGAAAACCCTGAGTTTTTGCGGAAGAGAGAGGTACTGTGCAGTCATTGAGTTTATGTTGTGAAGCCAATATAACGGTTTAGTTACAGTTCGTGTAGATAAGGCTTTTTTACCCTCCGCACAGTGCACACTATGAGACATGGAAATGCACCAACGGTGGTGACTTCCCATCAAACATCTATCTGTCAACAGTTCAGCGGAGAACCAATGACCAACACACGTCGTGAGCGCGTCGTCCTGGAGATGCGCAACATCACGAAGGTCTTCCCGGGTGTCGTCGCACTTGATGACGTCAACCTCCAGGTACGCAACGCTGAGATCCACGCGATCTGTGGCGAGAACGGTGCTGGCAAGTCGACCCTGATGAAAGTGCTGTCGGGCGTGCACCCGCACGGCACTTACACGGGCGACATTTTCTACGAAGGCAACGAAGTTCGATTCTCGAACATTCGCGACTCTGAAAAAGCCGGCATCGTCATCATTCACCAGGAACTTGCTCTTATCCCGCAGCTCAGCGTCGCTGAGAACATGTTCATGGGCAACGAGGTCAAGAAACACGGCGTCATCGATTGGAACGAAACCAAGCAACGCGCCCTTACATACATGGCCGAAGTTGGATTGGATGAAAACCCAGACACTCTGATTAAAGACATGGGTGTCGGTAAACAGCAGCTTGTTGAAATTGCCAAGGCACTTGCAAAGGACGTCAAGCTCCTGATCCTCGACGAGCCCACTTCGGCACTCAACGAGGAAGAATCAGCCCACCTTCTCGACCTGATGCGCAAGCAGCGCGAACGCGGTGTCGCGATGATCATGATCTCGCACAAGCTCGACGAAGTTGCTGCCGTCTCTGATGCCATCACGGTTATCCGTGACGGCAAGACGGTCGGCTGGATGGACGCCGACAAGGAAAAGATCGACCAGGACGAGATCATTCGCCTGATGGTCGGTCGTTCCCTTGAAAACCGCTACCCGGACAAGAAGTCGCATCCGGGCGAAGTGAAGTTCGAGGTCAAGGACTGGTGGGTACGCCATCCGCTGAACTTAGAGCGTTTCGTCTGCAAGGGCTCGTCCATCAACGTTCGCGCAGGTGAAGTGGTCGGCCTTGCGGGCCTGATGGGTGCCGGTCGTACAGAGCTGGCTCGTTCCGTCTTCGGTCATTCCTACGGTATCCACGAGGGTGGCGAAGTCTTTATCGATGGCAAGAAGGTGAAAGCGAACTCCGTCCCCGAAGCTATCGACGCTGGCATTGCTTATCTTTCTGAAGACCGCAAGATGCTGGGTCTCAACCTCCTGGAACTGATCCACCAGTCGGTTGTTTCAGCCAAGCTTTCGAAGATCCGCCACCACGGCGCGTTGAACATCGAAGAAGGCAAGAAACTTGCTGAAGAATACCGTCAGAACCTGCGTATTAAAGCGCCCTCAGTGATGACGGGCGTGGGAACGCTTTCCGGAGGTAACCAGCAGAAAGTCGTTCTTGCAAAGTGGATGTTCACTGACCCCGAGGTTCTCATCTTGGATGAGCCAACCCGTGGCATTGACGTCGGTGCGAAGTACGAGATCTACACGTTCGTCCAGGAGCTTGCCGCTCAAGGAAAAGCTGTTCTGGTGATCTCGTCCGAACTTCCCGAACTTCTGGGTATCACAGACCGTATCTACACCATTTTTGAAGGTGAAGTGACGGGGTGCGTGCCCACCGAGCAGGCAGACCAGGAAAGCCTGATGCACCTGATGACGTCCACCTCATCCACTCCCACTGACAGCAACGAAAACTGAAAGCCAAAGGCACTTCAATGAAGAAGAATCTCACAGCACTATTCGGAGGAGACTTCCGACAAATCGGAATGATCGCTGCTCTGGCAGCGATTGCCCTGTTCTTCCAGTTCGAAACGGACGGTAAGGTCTTCCAAGCACAGAACCTGATGAACCTGGTCATGGGTAATACCTACGTCCTCGTTCTCGCCATCGGCATGGTTCTAGTCATCATTGCTGGACACATCGACCTGTCAGTCGGTTCTGTCGCAGCAACCGTCGGCATCGTCGTTGCCGTTGCTATGCGTGATTGGGCTCTCAGCCCCGTTTTGGCCATCGTTTTGGGTATCGGCGTCGGTCTGCTCATCGGCATCTGGCAAGGCTTCTGGGTCGCAAAGTGGGGAATCCCCGCCTTCATCGTAACCCTGGGAGGTATGCTCCTCTTCCGCGGTACTAATCAGCTGATCGGCAAGTCTTTGACGGTCCCGGTTCCCGAACTGTTCCAGACCCTCGGCGCCGGCTACCTGCCCGATATCGCTCCGGATGTTATTCCCTTCAACCTGCCGACCATGATCCTGGCTGTCATCGCAGTCCTAGCGATCATCTGGAAGGAAATCTCCAGCGCGAAGGCTCGTCAGCAGTTCGAAGCTGAGCCGACCCCGATGTGGGTTCCGATTGTTCGCATGGTTGTCCTCGGTGGCGCAATCCTGATCGTCGCCTGGATCTTCGCAACGGGTCGCCCCGGCACCTCGTTCCCAATCCCCGGCGTTATCGTCGTCATCCTGGCTCTGATCTACTCGTTTATCGCTGACCGCACGGTTCTCGGTCGCTCAATTTACGCCATCGGTGGCAACAAAGCTGCGGCAGAACTGACCGGTGTGAAGGTCATCAAAACGAACTTCTTCGTCATCTGCAACTCCGCATTCCTCGCCGCTGTTGCGGGAATGCTGTTCATCGGCCGTTCGACAGCCTCGGGTCCTGCTGACGGTAACGCATGGGAACTCGACGCCATTGCTGCCGTGTTCATCGGTGGTGCCGCCGTTTCCGGTGGTGTTGGCACGATCATGGGCACTATGGTTGGCGCGCTCGTCATGGCCTTCCTGAACAATGGTCTTCAGCTGATGGGCGTCGGTTCCGACTGGACGCAGATCATTAAGGGCCTCGTCCTCTTGATCGCAGTTGCCGTTGACGTCTACTCGAAGCGCCAGGGCAAGCGTTCCATCATTGGCACCTTCCAAAATGCCGTGAGCAATCAAAGAGCACTTCGGCAAAGCGAAACAAAAGCTCCCTCCAAGTGATGATCGGGCGGTAAAGAGAAACCGCATCGCCATGTCATCAACGGGCTCAACAAACGTTGAGTCACCCACAAAGCGTAGATATTCCCAAGCAAGCCAGCTGGGGAACATCGAATGAATCATCAAGAATCACCAAACAAACACACGAAAGAAGAGACAATGAAGACTCTGAAGAGTGCTGTTGCCATCAGTGCAGCAGCAGCAATGGCATTCTCTATGGCAGCTTGTGGTGCCCGTGATACGGGTAGTGCATCGGGCGACCAGTCCGGCGCAACGGCCTCGGGTGACAAGGTGTCGGTCGGCATCGCAATGCCACAGAAGACCTCGCAGAACTGGGTTGAGGCTGAAGATATGTTCAAGGCCAGCTGCGAAGAGCAGGGCATTGAATGCACCATTCAGTTCGCAAACGGTGGCGTTGCTGAGCAGCAGAACCAGGTTGCAGCCATGATCGAAAATGGCGTGCAGGTTCTGGTCATCGGCGCAATCGACGGTTCGCAGCTGGGCACCCAGCTGAAGGCAGCCAAGGACGCCGGCATCAAGGTCATCGCATACGATCGTCTGCTGACGAACACGACCGACCTTGACTACTACATCGCCTACGACAACTTCGGTGTTGGTCAGCTCCAGGGCAAGGCACTGCTTGAAGGCCTCGAAGCCAACGCTGGCGAGAGCCCGTGGGACATCGAGCTCTTCGGTGGCTCCCCGGATGACTCGAACTCGCTGAAGTTCTTCGGTGGCGCAATGGACGTCCTCCAGCCGAAGATTGATGACGGCACGCTGGTTGTGAAGTCCGGGCAGACCGAATTCACGCAGGTTGCCACCCAGGGCTGGCTGCCGAAGAATGCTCAGGACCGCATGGCAGCACTGCTGACCTCGACCTACCAGGGCGATGCGGTTCCAGATGGCGTTCTTTCCCCGAACGACACCCTTGGTCGCGCAATCATCACCGCTGTTGAGCAGGCCGGCAAGCCGGTTCCGGTTGTGACCGGTCAGGACTCCGAAGACGAGTCGGTCACTTGGGTCACCCAGGGCAAGCAGTACTCCACCATCTTCAAGGACACCCGTCCGCTGGTGAAGGCAACTGTTGATCTTGCTATCCAGCTCGCCAAGGGTGAGGCCGCCCCGAAGGTCGACGGCGCAACCCTCGACGATTCCCAGTACGAGTCGATGGAAGGCAACCCGGTCAAGTCCTTCCTGTTGACCCCGCAGATTGTCACCAAGGACAACGCTGCAGACGTCTACAAGGATGACTCGCACCGCATGGAGCTCGTCAACGCTGCCAAGTGATTGACCCGCTAGGTATCGCCTAGTTCTCTCACCTTTAGTTTCGCCCTCGTCGCTTTTTCGGCGGGGGCGAAACTCGTGTATGCCAAGGCGCTCAAGCGTCGTCCGCGCAAACAAGCTACGCGCCGTGACAGCGGGGGCATAGGGGCCAGTTAGTCGCCGAAAAGAAGCGACGAGGCCGGGAGCGTTTACAGCGCGATACGTGAAGCGCCGGTGATAGCGGCTATGAGTTCGTCGGTTGAGGTATCACGCGAGTTGAAGGAACCGTTGTTGTGTCCGTGACGGAGAACTTCGACCCTGTCGGCGGTAGCTTGAACGTCAGTCAGATTATGGGAAATGTAGATGACACCCATTCCCATATCGCGCAGGTGCTCAATCAGGATGAGTACTTCCGCAGTTTGTGCCACGGACATAGAGGCCGTGGGTTCGTCGAGGATCACCAGACGCGGGTTAGTCACTAGGGTGCGCGCGATTGCAACGCATTGACGCTGTCCGGCGGTGAGCTGGAAAAGGGGGACTCGCACGTCGGGGATACGCGAACCCAACTGATCAAGATATTGGCGTGCTTTGAGTTCCATGCCCTCGTCATCAAGGGTGTGGTGCGAGAACACTTCACGCCCAAGGAAAATATTCGATACAACGTCCAAATTGTCGCAGAGCGCAGTTTCTTGGAAGACGGTGGCAATACCGAGTTTCAATGCGTGTTGCGGGGAATCGATGCTGATTTCTTCCCCGTCGAGCGCGATCGTTCCCTCATCCGGAGGAAAAACTCCTGAGAGCGCGCGGGCGAGCGTTGACTTGCCTGCCGCGTTGTCGCCGACAAGGGCAACGACTTCGTGACGGTTCACGGTGAAATCAACGTTGACGAGTGCTTCAACACCGCCGAACCTTTTTGTTAGTCCCCGTACTTCAAGAAGGGGAGCGCCTTGGATCGTCATTGGTCCTCCTGGCGGTGAGTTGAATAGCTGGGAACAAAAGCGTCTTGTGCAAGGATCATCGCGCCGATGGCTTCGGCATCGGCGCCGAGCTTCGACGGGTAGACCGTGATTCCTTCGTCGCGCAGGTAGGGGCGTTCGAAGAGAGCGTTTTGAATAGGGGACAAGAATGTGTCTCCCGCATTCATCAGCTCACCACCGACAGCGACGGCTTCGAGATCGAATACCGTGACAAGGTCAGCGATGACTCGTCCGATTGCGCTTCCTGCGTCAGAAAGAACCTGCTGGCATCCAGGGTCACCTTCATTCGCGTTAGACAGCAGGTCACGTAGTGTCATGGGACCTCGTGACAGGCGAAGAAGGTCAACAAGGTAGTCCGCCCCAACAACCGTGTTCAGACAGCCACGAGCACCGCACGTGCAGATAGGACCGTGAGGATCAACGATGACGTGCCCGATTTCCCCGGCAATACCGGTGGCACCGGAATAGACTTTCCCGTCGACCAAGATTCCCGCGCCGGTTTGATACGAGGCTCGGATATAGGCGCACGATGAGAACCCGCGTAGGGAACCAAATCGGTTTTCAGCGGCAACCGCAGCGTTCGCGTCGTTCATCACGATCGTGTCGCGTCCAAGTCTGCGTTGGAAGACCTCAGCAATGTTGATGTCTTCCCAGCCTCGCATGATTCCCTTTCGGGTCAGAGTGCCCGTTTTCGGGTTAATAGGGGCGGGTAAAGCAACACCGATACCAGCAAGATCATCCAGCGATTGCCCTGCCTGTTCAAGAAGGTCAAGAACCAGAAGCGTTGCTCGGTCGAGCGTCGTATCAGCCTTATGGTCGACCGGTAGTGGCAGAACTTTCGTGAATTCGCTGGTGCGGGACTCGTCGGAGATGTAAATATCCAGTGCTCTGCGTCCGATTGAGATACCCGCGGTAAGAGTTGACGATTGTGTGAGCGAAACCAGTTGAGCACGCCTGCCCGAACGAATCGTTGACGTGAGTTCAACGCTTCCTTGTGCCGAGAGCTGTTTAATGATGTTCGAAATGGTTGCGGGAGCAAGACCTGTTGCTGCCGATAGCTCAACCTGGGTAATACGCCCGTACTTTCGGATCGCGTCAAGAACACGCGCGGAATTTGCCTCGCGGAGCGAGGATTGAGATCCGGATCGGGCGTTCAAACGTGGCACGTTTCTAGGATAGTCAGTGAAGTGGGCTGATGCGTGGATGCCCGCTGGGCGAATCGGTTCAAAAATGTGCGTTGAACTGTCAAGATGGTGCACTATAGGAAAACAACACGAGCCTTTGTGTGTTCATATTCCACTCAACGAGGAGAGCGAAGTGAGCCGACTACCCTTTGATGCTTCACGCTTAGGTCAAGCGGGAATCATGGGAATCCTCGTTCTTGCCCTGATGATCTTCTTCCAGTTCATCACGGGATCGCACATGCTGGCGTCTGCGAACCTGCAGAATATCGTCACCGGTAACGCTCATATCTTTGTCCTCGCCATCGGCATGGTCATGGTGGTGACGATCGGTCAGCTGGATTTGTCAGTTGGCTCCGTCGCGGCGTTCTCATCAATGTCCACGGCGATCATCATTGCCGATCTTGGGTTGCCCTGGTGGGTTGGTCTTCTTCTTGGCATGCTGATCGGAGCTTTCGTTGGCTTGATCCAAGGCCTGTTTGTTGCGAAGGTCGGTTTGCCTGCTTTTATCGTCACCGTTGGTGGAATGATCATTCTGCGTGGCGGAGTCCAGTGGGAATCTCAGGCATTGTCGGTGCCACTTCCTCACGGATTCCAAACGCTAGGTTCGGGTTATCTACCTTCCTGGGGGAGCATATTCGGCATCGATACGGCAACGGTGATCGTGGGTGTCATTACTGCCGTGGTGGCGGTTACCTCGATTGTTCGTACCTATCTTCGCCGGCGCGCTCGACTGGGACTGCAGGGAGTTGATTATCGCCCTTGGGTGAAGTCCGCGATTGTCGTCGTGCTGGTGGGGGTCTTCACCTGGCTGTTCGGTACGGGACGTGAAGGAACATCTTTCCCTGTTCCGGGTGTGATGGTTCTCGTGTTGATTTTCATCTACCACTTCATGTCGACGAGGACCCAATTTGGTCGCCATCTTCAGGCTGTCGGCGGAAACATTCAAGCAGCGTCCCTTTCCGGTGTGCACGTGACAAAGATTCAATGCCTTGTCATGGTGAATATGGGGATACTGTCGGCGCTCGCGGGCATGATGTTCGCAGGCCGAGCGACGGCTGCGGGTCCTCAAGATGGTCTTTTATGGGAGCTTGAAGCTATCGCCGCCGTGTTCATTGGCGGAGCGGCAGTTGCCGGTGGTCGCGGGTCGATTTTCGGTGCTGTCCTTGGCGCCACGCTGATGGCGGTTCTTTCCAACGGGCTGTTGCTTGTGGGACTCGGCTCTGACCGTGCTCAGGTAGTGAAGGGCATCGTTCTTCTTGCTGCCGTGACCCTCGATGTCTACGGGAAGAAACAGTCTCCGCTCCACGAGCTTTCGCGAACGCAATTCAGCTTCTAGAGCCTGTTCGTTTTACGTCTCCGTCACCTTCTTGCCTGCTATCTTTGCCAAGAGCAACGATGAACGGGTACGTATCGGTGTCATTGATTCGTTGGTGTGCCCGGCCTCGTGAATCGAGAATTGTGCGTGCGGAGCAGTGGAAACTCCTTTGCGCTCAACTGAAACAGGACGATCGCGAAGGTAGGAAATCACGCTGGCGTTACGTAGCTCATTGTTGACAATTGTCCATCTGATGATGCGCACTATCCGTTCTGTCGGCATGTACGTACCATGGGAACAACGATTGATCTACGGCCAGCGCCGATCGAAAAGAGAGAGCACCATGCGAACTTCTCCGTCATACACCGCCTCATACCGCGTTGACATCGACGAAGCGAAACTATCTATTGGATCGCTTGTCGAAGCGGTATCAAAAACCGGTGCTCAGGTGAGAGGCCTCGACGTCGCCGATTCCAACCGAGGTCGAATGGTTCTCGACCTCACCTGCGACCTGCGCGATTCGGAGCACCGTCGCGAGGTTCGCAATCTGCTGAAGGGGCTGGTAGGTGTCACACTGTCGTCTACTGCAGACCAGACCTTCCTTGCTCACGTCGGCGGCAAGATCGAAATCAACTCGAAGGTTCCACTACGTAATCGCGACGACCTGTCTCGTGCGTACACGCCCGGTGTGGCCCGCGTATGCACCGCAATCCATGACGTTCCGCAGAAGGCGCACCTTCTGACGATCAAGGCGAATACGGTTGCTGTCGTTTCTGATGGCACTGCGGTCCTCGGTCTGGGAGATATTGGCCCGGAAGCGGCTCTTCCTGTCATGGAAGGTAAGGCGGCTCTGTTTAAGGAATTCGGCGGTGTTGACGCATGGCCGGTCGTTCTTGACACGAAGAACACTGAAGAGATCATTTCGATCGTCAAGGCGATTGCCCCCGCATACGGTGGCATCAACCTTGAAGACATTTCCGCGCCTCGTTGCTTTGAAATCGAAGAACGCCTGCGCGCAGAACTCGACATTCCGGTCTTCCACGATGACCAGCACGGCACTGCTATCGTCGTGCTTTCCGCACTGATCAACGCGCTGAAGATCGTCAATAAGAGGATTGAAGATGTTCGCATCGTGGTGTCCGGCGTGGGTGCTGCAGGAAATGCGATTATTCGTCTGCTTCTGGCGCAGGGTGCTAAAGACATCGTCGGTTACGGTCGCACGGGTGCACTTGCCGCCGACGATACTGAGGGCATGCACCCCTCGCGCAAGGCTCTTGCCGAGGCAACGAATCCGCGCCTCGTTCACGGAAATCTGAAGGAAGGTCTGAAGGACGCCGATGTCTTCATCGGTGTCTCGCACGGCGACATCTTGGATCCCGCTGATATTGCCACGATGGCTGACGGGGCAATCGTGTTCGCCCTAGCCAACCCGACGCCCGAAGTCGACCCGATTGGTGCGGGGGAGTACGCCGCGGTTGTTGCGACGGGTCGCTCCGATTACCCGAACCAGATCAACAACGTGCTGGCATTTCCAGGTTTGTTCCGAGGCCTGCTGGATGCAAAGGTCAAGGAAATTACCACCGAGGTTTTGCGCGTCGCAGCAGTTGCTATCGCTGACGTCATCGAGAAAGAAGAGCTGTCACCCAGCTACATCATCCCCGGTGTTTTTGATGAACGTGTTGCTCCAGCGGTTTCGCGCGCGGTCTGCACTGCGGTTCGTGATCTGCCGACGCTGAACATTCCCGTCCAAGAGGACATGGATGCTTGAGGGCCTGCACGCTGTCGGCTGAACGTGCCTACAGCAAGGCGCTACAACGTGGGTGTGCGTGTCACGTAGTGCGCGGCGCGTTCGCTGAATAATTGACGAGGCCCGGGTGGGCGCAGACATAAAGGCTGCGCCCACCCGGATTGTTTTCGTCTATAAACCTGCAATGACGTGCGCAGATTACCGGATAATCTGGGGAGACCTGCGTCGCTTTTCGTCATAATTCTTGTGTGCTGTGAAACAAATGCAGGTCACATTTCGGTGTTTTTGGTGCTGGTGTTGACCTGTATTTGTTGATATTTAGGGTTTTTGCGGTGTGGCGTGTTCACGTCGAAATGATTTGACGGGTTGGTGTGGGGGTGTGTAGATTGTTTTCCTGTCGCCGAGAGCGAGGAAAGCTTGAGTCGACTGCCTCCCTCACTGAGGTAACTAACGAAAGTTGGGTGCTTTTGGTGGGTGTGTGGGTGTTGTTTGTGAACTCGATAGTGTGTTTGTTTTTATGCCTGTTTTTTGTTTTTGAGTTTGTTGTTTTTGTTGGGATTGGCTGGCTGCGTTTTGTGTGGTTGGTTTTTTTCTGGATATGTTTTGTTCGGAGAGTTTGATCCTGGCTCAGGACGAACGCTGGCGGCGTGCTTAACACATGCAAGTCGAACGATGATGCTCCAGCTTTGTTGGGGTGGATTAGTGGCGAACGGGTGAGTAACACGTGAGTAACCTGCCCTCTTCTTTGGGATAACGGTCGGAAACGGCTGCTAATACTGGATATTCACTCATTGGCGCATGTTGGTGGGTGGAAAGGTTTTTCTGGTGGGGGATGGGCTCGCGGCCTATCAGCTTGTTGGTGGGGTGATGGCCTACCAAGGCTTTGACGGGTAACCGGCCTGAGAGGGTGACCGGTCACATTGGGACTGAGATACGGCCCAGACTCCTACGGGAGGCAGCAGTGGGGAATTTTGCACAATGGGCGCAAGCCTGATGCAGCGACGCCGCGTGAGGGATGAAGGCCTTCGGGTTGTAAACCTTTTTCGCTCATGGTCAAGCCGCAACTGTGGTTGTGGTGAGGGTAGTGGGTAAAGAAGCGCCGGCTAACTACGTGCCAGCAGCCGCGGTAATACGTAGGGCGCGAGCGTTGTCCGGAATTATTGGGCGTAAAGGGCTTGTAGGCGGTTGGCCGCGTCTGCCGTGAAATCCTCTGGCTTAACTGGGGGCGTGCGGTGGGTACGGGTTGACTTGAGTGCGGTAGGGGAGACTGGAATTCCTGGTGTAGCGGTGGAATGCGCAGATATCAGGAGGAACACCGGTGGCGAAGGCGGGTCTCTGGGCCGTTACTGACGCTGAGGAGCGAAAGCGTGGGGAGCGAACAGGATTAGATACCCTGGTAGTCCACGCTGTAAACGTTGGGCACTAGGTGTGGGGGCCACCCGTGGTTTCTGCGCCGTAGCTAACGCTTTAAGTGCCCCGCCTGGGGAGTACGGTCGCAAGGCTAAAACTCAAAGGAATTGACGGGGGCCCGCACAAGCGGCGGAGCATGCGGATTAATTCGATGCAACGCGAAGAACCTTACCAAGGCTTGACATGCACCCTGACGCTGCAGAGATGTGGTGGCATTTGGTTGGGGGTGTGCAGGTGGTGCATGGTTGTCGTCAGCTCGTGTCGTGAGATGTTGGGTTAAGTCCCGCAACGAGCGCAACCCTTGCCCTATGTTGCCAGCACGTTGTGGTGGGGACTCGTGGGGGACTGCCGGGGTTAACTCGGAGGAAGGTGGGGATGACGTCAAATCATCATGCCCCTTATGTCTTGGGCTTCACGCATGCTACAATGGTTGGTACAGAGTGTTGCGATATCGTAAGGTGGAGCGAATCACTTAAAGCCAGTCTCAGTTCGGATTGGGGTCTGCAACTCGACCCCATGAAGGTGGAGTCGCTAGTAATCGCAGATCAGCAACGCTGCGGTGAATACGTTCTCGGGCCTTGTACACACCGCCCGTCACGTCACGAAAGTTGGTAACACCCGAAGCTCATGGCCTAACCGTTTTGGGGGGAGTGGTCGAAGGTGGGATTGGCGATTGGGACGAAGTCGTAACAAGGTAGCCGTACCGGAAGGTGCGGCTGGATCACCTCCTTTCTAGGGAGCCCGTTTTTGGGGATGCGCATCAGGGGCACGTAGTGTGTTTGGTGTGTGTTTCTTGTGCTCGCATTAGTTCATTGCCCTTTGTGTGGGTGGTGGGTGTGGGTGCGTGGGTGTTTTTTAGTGGAAAATAGGGATGCAAGCTCCGTGGAAGCAAACACGCTGTCGGGTTCACGTTCAACACCGTTTGAGCGTTTGGCTTGCATGTTGCTGGCCCTCTTTTTTGGTGCGTCCTGTTGTTTTGTGGGGGTGTTTGGGGGTTGGTGGTGTGTGTGGTGGGTTGTTTGTGATTTGTATAGTGGTTGTGAGCATCTTTTGTTTTCTTGTTGTGTGGTTTTGTTTAGTTTTGTTGGGCATTCGGTGGATGCCTTGGCATCAAGAGCTGATGAAGGACGTTGCGGCCTGCGATATGCCTCGGGGAGTTGGCGAGCGAGCTTTGATCCGAGGGTGTCCGAATGGGGGAACCTAACCAGGGTTGTGCTTGGTTACCATCATCTGAACGTGTATAGGGTGGTGGGGGGAACGCGGGGAAGTGAAACATCTTAGTACCCGTAGGAAAAGATATTCCGTGAGTAGTGGCGAGCGAAAGCGGAGGAGGCTAAACCGTGTGCGTGTGATACTCGGCGGGGGTTGCGTGTGCGGTGTTGTGGGGCTTGTTCGTCTCTTCTCTGCCGGGGAGGGGCTTGCGTGTGTGATGGTAGTTGAACCGTGTGGGATAGCGGACCGGAGTGCGTGATAGTCGTGTAGATGGACTGTTGCATGCGTAGGTGGGATAGGTGCCCGAGTAGTGCGGGACTCGTGAAATCTCGTGTGAATCTGCCAGGACCACCTGGTAAGCCTAAATACTTCTTGATGACCGATAGTGCAGAGTACCGTGAGGGAATGGTGAAAAGTACCCCGGGAGGGGAGTGAAATAGTACCTGAAACCGTGTGCCTTTAAGCCGTCAGAGCCTTGTGGGGTGATGGCGTGCCTTTTGAAGAATGAGCCTGCGAGTCAGTGATACGTGGCGTGCTTAACCCGTGTGGGGTATGCGTAGCGAAAGCGAGTCTGAAATATGGCGTTTGTCGCGTGTTCTGGACCCGAAGCGGGGTGATCTACCCATGGCCAGGTTGAAGCAGAGGTAAGACTGTGTGGAGGACCGAACCCACCAGGGTTGAAAACCTGGGGGATGAGCTGTGGGTAGGGGTGAAAGGCCAATCAAACTCCGTGATAGCTGGTTCTCCCCGAAATGCATTTAGGTGCAGCGTTGTGTGTTGCCTGGTGGAGGTAGAGCTACTGGATGGCCGATGGGCCCTATGGGTTACTGACGTCAGCCAAACTCCGAATGCCATTAGGTTGAGCATGGCAGTGAGACTGCGGGGGATAAGCTTCGTAGTCGAGAGGGAAACAGCCCAGATCATCAGCTAAGGCCCCTAAGTGTGCGCTAAGTGGGAAAGGATGTGAGATCGCGGTGACAACCAGGAGGTTGGCTTAGAAGCAGCCATCCTTGAAAGAGTGCGTAATAGCTCACTGGTCAAGTGGTTTCGCGCCGACAATGTAGCGGGGCTTAAGCGTACCGCCGAAGCTGTGGCACTCACACATAAAAGCCTGGGATCTTCAGGGTCCTGTGGTTGTGTGGGTGGGTAGGGGAGCGTCCTGCGTGCGGTGAAGCCTGCTGGGAACGGTTGGTGGAGCGTGTGGGAGTGAGAATGCAGGCATGAGTAACGAATGGCGGGTGAGAATCCCGTCCGCCGATTGACTAAGGGTTCCAGGGCTAGGTTTATCCGCCCTGGGTTAGTCGGGTCCTAAGGCGAGGCCGACAGGCGTAGTCGATGGACAACCAGTTGATATTCTGGTACCGCGTTGTGACCGCCAAATACTGAAGCTTTTATGCTAACCACCCGCATCCAAACTGTTCATTCCTTCGGGTTTGAACAGGCTAGGGTGTTGTGGGATCCTGATTGTTGTAGGTAAGCGTGTTAACAGGGGTGACACAGGAAGGTAGCTGCCGCGCACCGATGGTTGTGTGTGTCTAAGGTTGTGGCCCGTCTGCCAGGTAAATCCGGCAGACAATGAGGGTGAGGACTGATGGGGGTGCCCTTTGAGGGGTGTCTGGTGGTGATCCTAAGCTGTCAAGAAAAGCCTCGACGTCAGGGCATGACGCGCCCGTACCCTAAACCGACTCAGGTGGTCAGGTAGAGTATACCGAGGCGTTCGAGTGAATCATGGTTAAGGAACTCGGCAAAATTCCTCCGTAACTTCGGGATAAGGAGGACCCCGTGACGTGCCCCCAATTCTGGGTGTGAGCGTTGTGGGGTCGCAGAGAATAGGGAGAAGCGACTGTTTATCAAAAACACAGGTGCGTGCGAAGTCGTAAGACGATGTATACGCACTGACGCCTGCCCGGTGCTGGAAGGTTAAGAGGAAGGCTCAACCACCTTTGGTGGTGAAGGCTTGAATTTAAGCCCCAGTAAACGGCGGTGGTAACTATAACCATCCTAAGGTAGCGAAATTCCTTGTCGGGTAAGTTCCGACCTGCACGAATGGCGTAACGACTTCTCCGCTGTCTCGACCATGAACTCGGTGAAATTGCACTACGAGTAAAGATGCTCGTTACGCGCAGAAGGACGGAAAGACCCCGGGACCTTTACTATAGCTTGGTATTGGTGTTCGCTTGGACTTGTGTAGGATAGGTGGGAGACTGTGAAGCAGCCGCGCCAGCGGTTGTGGAGTCGTCGTTGAAATACCATTCTGGTTCACGCGGTCATCTAACCTCGGCCCGTAATCCGGGTTGGGGACAGTGCCTGGTGGGTAGTTTAACTGGGGCGGTTGCCTCCCAAAAAGTAACGGAGGCGCTCAAAGGTTCCCTCAGCCTGGTTGGTAATCAGGTGGCGAGTGCAAGTGTACAAGGGAGCTTGACTGTGAGACCGACGGGTCGAGCAGGTGCGAAAGCAGGAACTAGTGATCCGGCCATGGCACGTGGGTGCGTGGTCGCTCAACGGATAAAAGGTACCCCGGGGATAACAGGCTGATCTTGCCCAAGAGTCCATATCGACGGCATGGTTTGGCACCTCGATGTCGGCTCGTCGCATCCTGGGGCTGGAGTTGGTCCCAAGGGTTGGGCTGTTCGCCCATTAAAGCGGTACGCGAGCTGGGTTCAGAACGTCGTGAGACAGTTCGGTCCCTATCCTCTGTGCGCGCAGGAAACTTGCGGAGGCCCGTCCCTAGTACGAGAGGACCGGGATGGACGAACCTCTGGTGTGCCAGTTGTACCGCCAGGTGCACGGCTGGTTGGCTACGTTCGGAAAGGATAACCGCTGAAAGCATCTAAGCGGGAAGCCTGCTCCAAGATGAGGTTTCCAACACCA